>CAXMPY010000009.1:0-27371 GCA_964195275.1 uncultured Paracoccaceae bacterium | reverse complement strand
GGAGAAGGTGGCGGATTTTCACAGCTGAATAGTTCCTGAAACTACGTTATTTCGTTAAGTGAACCGAACTTTGCCAATATAGGGCAAGTTTCGGTTTCGCTGCGCAAAATCGATGCCGTAACCGACCACAAATTCGTCCGGAATTTCAAAACCGGTCCAGGTCGCTTTAATATCTGCTTCGCGGCGCGACGGTTTATCAAGCAATGCGATTGTATTCAGCACGCGAGGCTTGCGTGACGCCAGCAATCCGACAACGTGATGCAACGTAAATCCGGTATCGACAATATCTTCGACCACCAGCACGTCTTTGCCGCCAATCTTCCCGCGCAAGTCTTTCAAAATACGGACTTCACGGCTGCTTTCCATGCTGTCGCCATAGGACGATGCCTCAAGGAAATCGACTTCGATATTCATGTCAATCTCGCGCACCAAATCAGCGATGAAAACGAATGAGCCGCGCAATAATCCGACCACAACCAGCTTTTCGCATTCGCTATAGGTCGCTTCAATTTCGCGGGCCAGAACCTCAATCCGTGCGGCGATGGTTTTCGCCGATATCATTTCGTCAATTTCGTACGGTCGGTGTGGCATGTCATCCCCTTGCAATTCCGCCCACAGTTTACGTAATGATCAGATTAAGTCACCAGTCAAAAGGGCAACATGCCAAATCATTCTGAAACCCGGGTAGTTGGGCATGACGCCCAGCAAATGTACGATCTGGTCGCTGATGTTGCCCGCTACCCTGAATTTTTGCCCTGGACGGCCGCGGCCCGGGTTCGTTCGGTGACGCCGGATGGTGAGGCACTGATAATGGCGGCAGATCTGGTAATATCGTTCAAGGTGTTTCGTGAACGGTTTGGCAGTCGCGTTGTATTGTGGCCCAATGATTTGAAAATTGAGACAGATTATCTAGATGGCCCGTTCAAATATCTACACTCGCACTGGGCGTTCCGGGACCTTGACGGTGGCTGCGAAGTTGATTTCTCGGTGGATTTTGAATTTAAAAATGCGATTTTGCAAAAGGTAATTGGCGTGGTGTTTGATCAGGCCATGCGTCGTATTGTGCGTGCTTTTGAGGATCGGGCGGCCACGCTTTATGATTGATTGTTTCTCGCCCCAAGCCGAAAAATAAATTCACGATACGGCCGAGATCAACATTTTCAGGGCATGATCAACGGCAGTCGCGCGTACTTTGGATCGGCCCAATGCCGAAATTTCAATAGTTTCGCTGACGGCATTTTGGCCGGTGCGGGCCAGTGCAAAGCAAACCCATCCTTCGGGCTTGTTGTCCGAACTGCCTGGGCCAGCAATACCAGTGACTGAAACGGCGATATCAGCCGCAGACCGTGCTAGCGCGCCAATTGCCATTTCAAGTGCGACTGTTTCGGACACTGCACCAAATTCTTCAAGCGTGCTGGCCCGAACGCCAAGCAAGGCAATTTTCGCGCTGTTGGAATAGGTGACAAACCCGCAGTCAAAAACATCAGATGATCCTGCAATTTCCGTGATCGCGCCCGCCAGCAGGCCGCCGGTACAACTTTCAGCCGTTGCGATGCGTCTGTTTTTTATGCGAGCCAAATCAAGGAATTGTTGTGCCCGTTTCAGATGTTCCACGCCAAATACTCCCAGACCACGCTGCCCCAATGGGCCCACGCAGCAGCAAAAAACACCACCAGCGCCGCTAGAATTCCGGCGATCACATCGTCAAACATAACCCCGAAAGCATCGCTGCGCCGGTCTGCCCAACCGACGGGCCCCGGTTTCCAGATGTCAAACAGGCGGAACATTAAAAACCCAACAACCCATCCAGGGTAAGGAAATACCCAAGAGTCAACGCCGGCGTGCCACAGACCCGCAGAAAGCGGCCACAAGGCGATCCATTGGCCGACCACTTCGTCAATAACAATTTCTGAGGGGTCGTGGTCGTCTTGGCCCTTGGTGGCAGTGGCTGTTGCCCACCAACCGATGAAAAACACAACCACTGTTGCAAGGGCGAATATCGGGAAACCCCATAAGCTGTGGATAGCCCAGGCCACAGGTATGGCTGCCGCCGACCCCCAGGTGCCAGGGGCAGGGCGCAGCAGGCCGATATAAAAAAATGTCGCGATAAATCGGCTCATGATTTCACCAATGTGGCCGTGGCGCTGGCGGCGATGCCTTCGCCACGCCCGGTAAACCCCAGTTTTTCCGACGTTGTCGCTTTTACGCTAACCCGGTCGGCATCGACATTCAGAATATACGCCAATGCGGCTGACATATCCGCCGCATGCGGGCCGATTTTTGGTTGTTCACAAATCAGCGTGATATCCGCATTAGACAGCGAAAAGCCCCGCGCGGCTGCCCGCGACATTGCGTGTTCCAGAAAAATACGGCTGTCAACGCCGCGCCATTGTTCATCCGAGGGCGGAAAATGCTGCCCGATATCACCATCAGCCAGTGCTCCAAAAATGGCATCGGTTAAGGCGTGCATGCCAACATCTGCGTCTGAATGCCCCTGCAATGCGCGTTCAAATGGGATATTGATACCGCAAAGCGTAACGCTGTCCCCGACGCCAAACCGGTGAACGTCAAAGCCATTACCGACCCGAATATCCATTGTCCCCCCCATCATTTGTGCCGCGCGGGCGAAATCTGACTCGGTGGTAATTTTGATATTCCGCTCGTCACCCGGCACAATTTTGACGTCCAGGTCAGCGGCGCGTGCAATTTGAACATCATCCGCCGCGCCACCTGCATGGGCGCGGTGGGCCGCCAGAATGGCCGGAAAATTAAATCCCTGCGGCGTTTGCGCCCGAAACAGCCCACCCCGATCGACCAATCTGGTAACATAGTCATTTTCGCCCTGCCACAGCGCATCGGTTACGGCCAGCGCCGGGGCGGCCCCATCAGCGTGCAGTAGCGCATCGCAAACCCTTTTGATCAGGGCTTGGTCGACAAGCGGTCGCGCCACATCATGGATCAACACATGCAAAGCATGATGATCTTCCAATGCCTCAAGCCCCGCACGAACTGAAGCAGTCCGATTTTCGCCGCCGATGACGACTTTAACCATTTCATGTGCATCATATTCAGGTGCCAACCCCATATCGTCTGCATGCAGAACCAAAATAATCTTGCTGATAAGCGGGCATTGCAAAAACACGTCCAATGTCCAGGCCGCAACCGCGCGACCACGCAAATTACGCCATTGCTTTGGAATTGGTCCGCCAACCCGGGTACCGCGCCCGGCGGCCACAATTATTGCTGCGATGGTCATTTTAGCCCCAACTCATACCTGCCTTTTCTAAGGTGCCGCCGCCGTGGTGGCAATGGGATGGGAATTCGCCCATAAATTGGGAAATTGCGTATGAAACAGTCAATATTTGCCTTTTTTTGCGAACTCAGATAGCACAATAAATTCTGCATAAGGATTAAGCACCTGCCTGTTCAAGTTGCAAATTTGACCTTTGATCCGCCGGTGTTTCTGGCACCAATGACCGGGATCACAGATTTACCATTCCGCAACCTTGTCCAAAGCTTTGGTGCTGGGCTGGTGGTTAGCGAGATGGTCGCAAGCCAGGAAATGGTGCAGGCCAAACCGGGTGTGCGCCAGCGCGCAGAATTGGGCTTTGGCATCAACAATAGTGCTGTGCAACTGGCCGGACGCGAAGCCGACTGGATGGCCCAAGCGGCCCGTATCGTGCAGGATCAGGGCGTTCGTATCATCGATATCAACATGGGCTGCCCGACCCGAAAAGTGACCAACGGTTATTCAGGGTCTGCCCTAATGAAGGATCTTGACCACGCGCTGAGTTTGATTGATGCGGTGGTCGGGGCCGTTCAGGTGCCGGTAACGCTAAAGATGCGTCTGGGTTGGAATGACGATTGCCTTAACGCGGCAGAATTGGCCCGCCGTGCCCAGGATGCTGGTATCCAGATGATCACCGTGCATGGTCGCACCCGGTGTCAGTTTTACAAAGGCAGTGCTGATTGGGCCGCAATCGCGCCAATAAAAGCAGCGGTTTCGGTGCCAGTGATTGCCAATGGCGATATTATTAATACCGACGCTGTGCGCCAGGCGCTGGCCCAGTCGGGCGCAGACGGTGTGATGGTGGGACGCGGCATTCAGGGCCGCCCCTGGTTGCTTGCAGAAATTGCATCCGACGTTTTCGGCGCGCCGGTTCCGCAGATACCTGCAGGCGTGGCCTACGCTGCAATGGTGCAAGAACACTACCGTCAGTCGTTGGCGTTTTATGGGGAATTATTGGGCAACCGGGTTATGCGCAAACACCTGTGTTGGTATATGGACACCGCGGCCACACCGCAACAAATTCGCCGGGCAATTCTGACCGAAAAAAATGCGAACCGGGTGCTTGATCTTATTCCGACGGCCCTTGGCAGGGATTGGCAGATTGCCGCATGATTATCGCGCCAGACAGTCTTTGGAATTCGTTACCCGTTCCAAGCCTGTTGTTGGATCATGATGACAAGATTGCTGATATAAACCCCGCCGCAGAACTGTTTTTGAATGTCTCGGCCAGCAAACTGCGTGGTACACCGGTATTTGACAAACTGGCGATCGACGCGCCACTAGAGGGGTCGTTTTATCGTGTTCGCACTGATCTGTCGGCTATATTTGTCAATAACACTGATGTATCCGGCGGTGACGCAGCACCGGTTCGGTGCAATCTTCAGATCGCGCCGGTTCTTGGACAGCAAGGTCAAATATTGATGTTGATCGAACCGCAAAAAATGGCCACCGGTTTCGGTCAGTTTCAGCCGGTAAAATCGTCGGCGCGATCAGCCATTGGCATGGCTGAATTGCTGTCCCACGAAATTAAAAACCCGCTGGCCGGTATCACCGGTGCCGCCCAGTTATTAGCGATGAATTTGGGAGCGCAACAACAGGAAATGACCGATCTGATTGTCGCTGAAAGTCGTCGGATTGTTGCGCTGTTGGATCAGGTTGAACAGTTTGGAAATCTGCGTCCACCTGAACGCTGCGCCGTCAATGTTCACGATATTTTGGACCAGGCAAAAAAATCCGCCGCCGTGGGCTTTGCCGCAAAAATGGCGATCCGAGAAGAATTAGATCCGTCCTTGCCGCCTACCTATGTCGATGCCGACCAGATCATCCAAGTATTTTTGAATCTTTTCAAAAATGCGGCTGAGGCTGCAGAAAATGGCGTTGGCACATTGACGATCCGGACGTTTTACGACCCTGGGCTACGTCTGCGCCGTCGCGATGGGTCGGGCAATACGCTGCCATTGCAAATCGAAGTTATCGATGATGGGCCTGGACTGCCGTCAGACATTACTGCAGATATCTTCGAGCCATTTGTATCCGGCCACAACAACGGCACTGGGCTGGGACTGGCATTGGTCAGTAAAATCATATCCGACCACGACGGGTGGATAACAGTAGATTCTGTGCCGGGGCGCACCATGTTCCGAGTTTCATTACCTGTCGCCCCAATACTGCCAGTTAAAACGACCAACCAAATTGACAGAGGCGCAACCTGATGGATGGCACAATTCTGATCGCCGACGACGACCGGACGATCCGCACAGTATTGACGCAGGCGTTTACCCGGGCAGGGTGCAAAGTACACGCGACATCTTCCTTGGTCACTTTGCAAAGATGGGTTGAAGAGGGCAAAGGCGATTTGGTCATCAGCGATGTTATCATGCCCGATGGTAACGGATTGGAAACGATCCCGAAAATTGCCGCCTTACGCCCCAGCCTTCCGGTCATCGTGATCTCTGCACAAAATAATATCATGACGGCAATTCAGGCAGCCGAGGCTGACGCCTATGATTATTTGCCCAAACCCTTTGACCTGCCTGACCTAATGAAACGTTCAGCCCGAGCGTTGGATCGGCAGGATCGAACCCGCGGTGCAGCGGTCGCGGTTTCACCCAAAAGCGACGATCTACCATTGGTGGGTAAAACCGACGCAATGCAGGCACTTTACCGATTGGTTGCTCGGGTAATGAATACTGATTTACCGGTGCTGATTACGGGTGAAAGTGGTACCGGCAAATCGCTGATTGCCCGAACCATACATGATTTCTCTGACCGGGGCGCAATGCCATTTGTGGTGGCAGGGCCGGCTGATCTGGACAGTATGGATGGCCTGTCGGCCCTATTGGCGCAAGTACGGCGTGGGACTTTGTTGTTTGACGAGGTTGGTGATTTAGACGCGGATGCCCAGGCGCGGGTCGTGCGAATGTTGGATGGCTTTAACGACGAATCTCCCCGTGTCATGGCCAGCAGTCAGGCTGATCTTGTTGGCGGACTGGCCAACGACGGATTTCGCCAGGATCTGTTTTACCGGTTGGGCGGCGTATCCATCGCCGTGCCCCCACTGCGCGAACGCATGGACGATATACCGTTACTTGCAAACCATTTTTTGGCGCGAACCGCCCGCGAAGGTTTAGGTAAACGACTGTTTTCCATCGAGGCAAACACGATATTGCATCGTTTCACTTGGCCGGGCAATGTTCGGCAGCTGGAAAATGTTGTTCGCCGATTGGTGGCAACATCGCTAGAGCACGAGATCACAAGCAGCGAAACCAAAAATGTTTTAAAAAGCCAACCAGGGCTAGAACCGCTGGCGGGTGTTCGCGATGATGACCGATTGGCGGCCAGTGTTGAAAAACACCTGCGCCGGTATTTTGATTTGCACGGCGGCGTCTTGCCGCCCGCCGGTCTGTATCCGCGCATATTGAAAGAAATCGAACAGCCATTGATCAGTATTGCGCTTGAATCCACAGGCGGAAATCAAGCAAAATGCGCCGATCTGTTGGGCATCAATCGCAATACTTTGCGCAAGAAAATCACCGAGCTAGATATCCGCGTGACACGGCGTCGCAAGTTGATGTAAAAGAGCAACAATAGAGTGGTATTTCGGCGTAAGTCGGATAAAACCACCAAGGTGGTAACGCCGCAATAGCGGCCCCGAAGTGAGGTACATCGTGCGGGCAACCGTCCGAACGGGAACTTGGCAACGTCTGAACAAGATCAGGCGGGCGCGGCGTTTGCAGAACGCCGCCACAATTAGTTTGTTCATTTTTGGCCCAGTGTTGGCGCTGCTGACTTTCTTGATTTTTGGACCATTGGGTGAAGGGGTTACCGGGCCAAGGTTGCGGGTTATTCTGCTGGCTGACTTCGTTTATGTACTGGTTGTTGCAGCATTGGTTTTGCAGCGCGTCGCACAAATGGTTGCGGCCCGGCGCGCAAAATCAGCTGGTTCTCGCCTGCATTTGCGACTGACAGGTGTATTTGTTCTGGTGGCCCTTATTCCAACAGTCTTGGTCGCTGTGTTTGCGGCCCTTACCGTCAGCATTGGACTAGAAGGTTGGTTTTCTGACCGGGTGGGTCAGGTGGTCGCAAACTCATCCCTGGCTGCGCAGGCCTATGAAACAGAGCACAAGCAGGACCTGATCACCGACGCCGAGATTCTCGCCCGATTTCTGAACGCAACACGCCGGTCGCGCACATTTGTGGCGGATGGTGAAATTCGCCAAATGCTGAATCAGGGGCAATCGCAAATTCAGCGTGGCTTGCGCGAGGCTTACGTTATTGATGGTGCCGCCAATATCCGGTCACGGGGGGAAAATTCTTACCTTTTTGATTTTGAACAACCCAGTGCCGATATGATGGCACGCGCCCAGGCTGGTGAAACGGTACTGGTTCAAGATTGGGATATCGATGAATTTAGGGCTTTGGTTCATCTGGACGCTTTTGTCGATCGGTTCCTCTATGTCACGCGCGACGTTGATGGCGATATCCTGAACTTGCTGGATGAAACCCAGCAAACTGTGCTGCAGTACAACCAACTCGAAAGCGAACGGGGCCAGCTTTTGTTCGAATTCGGCCTTCTGTATCTGGGTTTCGCGGTAATTTTGTTGCTGGCAGCGGTTTGGCTTGGGATGTGGTTCGCAGAACGCCTGTCCCGGCCCGTTGGCCGATTGGCGGGGGCGGCACAACGTGTTGGCGGCGGTGATCTGGATGTGCAAATTATCGAAGAAGAAGGCGACGATGAGATTGCAATGGTGGGACGGTTGTTTAACCAAATGACCCGGCAATTAAAGGGGCAACGCGAAGCATTGCTGGCCAATAACCGCGAGATTGAAGATCGCGAACGCTTGTTTAATTCTGTGCTGTCGTCGGTGACAGGTGGCGTGATCGGGCTGGACAGTGACGGGCTAATCACCTTTGTGAACCGATCCGCCGAACGTTTGCTTAACCTGAAATTGACACCCAAACCCGGCACAGAGCTGGCAGACGCAGCAGTAGAGTTCAGTGAAATTTTCAACCGTATTAAGGGATCTGACAACGAAGTCGCGCAGCAAGAAATTCGCCTGACCCGATCGGGAAAGCTGGAAAATCTGTTGGTACGCGTGGCAACGATGCGCGACTCAGGCGGGGTTCTCGATGGTTATGTCATCGCGTTTGATGATGTCACTGATCTGGTCTCCGCGCAGCGTATGGCAGCCTGGGGTGACGTTGCGCGCCGCATCGCCCATGAAATCAAGAACCCACTGACACCGATCCAACTGTCAGCCGAGCGCCTGAAACGTAAATTTGCGCCCTTGGTCGGCGAACAAGGTGACGATCTTATTCAGTATTCCGATGTCATCATTCGCCAAACCAATGACTTACGGCGCATCGTAGACGAATTTTCCAAATTTGCCCGGATGCCGGAACCTGAACGTCGTGAACACGATTTGGCAAAGCTGTTGTCTGACGCGGTTTTGTTGCAGGAAAATGGGCAACCAGATGTAGAAATAACACTGGATATGCCAGACCATCCCGTTTTGGCAGATTTTGATGAAACAATGATCAGTCAAGCACTGACCAACATGATTAAGAACGCCGGAGAAGCCATTGGAACCAGGGTGGAAAAAGATGTTTTTTCGCCGTTTATTGGCAAAATTTCGGTGACATTACTTCAAGATAAGAAATTCGCCGTCATTACAATATCGGACAATGGCATTGGCCTTCCCGAGGATCGGGCAAGATTGTTTGAACCCTACGTGACGACCCGTGCCGCCGGGACCGGGCTGGGCCTGGCGATTGTTAAAAAAATCATCATGGAACACAGCGGCACGCTGGTATTGACTGACGCTGTGCCACTTGACGGAGAAAATGACCACCGGGGCGCAAAAGCCATCATTCGATTGCCACTTGTACAAGGCAAGCAATCTAAATCAGAGCAAAAACAACAAGTTACCGCGAAATAGGGAAATATTAATATGGGCGATATACTGATAGTGGACGATGAACGCGATATTCGGGAACTTGTCTCGGATATTTTGAAGGACGAGGGGTATACCACGCGTCTGGCCGCCAACTCAGATGAATGCATGGCAGAAGTTACCAACGACCCGCCATCGATGCTAATTTTGGATATCTGGTTAAAAGACAGCAACATGGATGGTATCGACATCCTGAAGACAATAAAGGTCGATAACCCGGAAATTCCGATCGTTATAATTTCGGGCCACGGCAATATCGAAATCGCTGTCGCTGCCATCAAGCAGGGCGCGTATGATTTCATTGAGAAACCCTTTAACATTGATCAGTTGTTGGTGGTAATCCGGCGCGCGATGGAAACATCGTTGCTGCGTCAGGAAAACGTTGAATTGCGCAACAAAGAAGTCACATCATCCGAGATGATTGGCTCAAGCTCGATGTTCAAGGCGTTGAAAAGCCATTTGGACAAGGTAACAAAATCGAACGGTCGGGTGATGTTGACCGGTCCCGCGGGATCCGGAAAAGAAGTGTCCGCGCGGTATATTCACGCCAAATCCAACCGGGCTTCGCGCCCATTTGTCAGCGTAAATTCCGCGTCGATTGAACCAGAACGGATGGAAGACGTATTGTTTGGCCGCGAAAGCGTTGAACGGGGCGTTGAACCTGGATATTTAGAACAGGCCAACGGCGGTGTTTTGTATTTTGATGAAATATCGGACATGCCAATTGGCACGCAGTCAAAAATATTACGGGTCTTGGTTGATCAGCAGTTTCAACGCGCCGGTGGCACCGAAAACGTCGTTGTTGATATTCGGGTAATTTCAAGCACCACCCGCGACCTGACCGAAGAGATTGAACTGGGCCGGTTTCGCGAAGAATTGTTTCACCGATTGAATGTTGTGCCTATTCAGGTGCCGTCGCTTGAAGAGCGCCGCGAAGATATTCCCGAACTTGCAGACTATTTCATCGAATCTTTGAACCGCAGTCAGGGGCTGGCGTTACGGGAATTGTCCGAAGAAGCTATCGCCTTGCTGCAAACGATGCACTGGCCGGGCAATGTCAGACAGCTTAAAAATATGGTCGAGCGGGTTTTGATCCTGGGCGATTCCACAGGCCCGATTGCCGCAAACGAATTACCAACCACGGATGAGGCAGCCGATGAAGAGGGCCGCATCGTTTTGTCCGGTTCCCTTGCCACCAGACCCCTGCGCGAGGCCCGAGAATTGTTCGAGCGCGAATATCTGCTGACTCAGATTAACCGGTTCGGTGGCAATATCAGCAGGACGGCAACATTTGTTGGTATGGAACGT
Organism: uncultured Paracoccaceae bacterium; assembly: GCA_964195275.1. Classification (GTDB taxonomy): domain Bacteria; phylum Pseudomonadota; class Alphaproteobacteria; order Rhodobacterales; family Rhodobacteraceae; genus NVTR01. The sequence goes on along the minus strand of CAXMPY010000009.1, from coordinate 16,820 downwards.
TCGGCGCTGCACCGAAAACTAAAGTCACTGGGTGTTGTGACAACAAATAAATCCGGGGGCCGGGTTGCCTATGTGGAAGAAAACGCAGAGTGACAGTATTGGCGGAATTCGTCATGTTCGTCAGGGGTGGCCATAGGGGACCAACGCAATGAAGGTCATTATTTGTGGTGCCGGCCAAGTGGGATGGCAAATTGCGCGTCATTTGTCTGGCGAAAAAAATGATGTGACCGTGGTGGATAACAAATCCGATCTGGTCGCGCGGGCGACCGACACATTGGATGTGCAAGGCGTTTCAGGGTTTGCCAGTTACCCGGACGTGTTGGAACGGGCCGGGGCCAAAGACGCCGACATGATCATTGCGGCCACCCATTCAGACGAAGTGAATATGGTGATCTGTCAAGTCGCACATTCTGTGTTCAGCATTCCGCGCAAGGTGGCGCGGCTGCGCAGCCAATCTTATTTGACGGCGATATATTCGGATTTGTATCGCCGCGATCATATGCCAATTGATGTGGTCATTAGCCCAGAACGCGAAGTGGCCGAAGCCGCATTGCGCCGTTTGGCAGCACCGGCAGCATTTGACACCCAGTCGTTTCTGGGCGGCAAAGCGCAACTGATCGGCATTGAACTGGACGATGAATGCCCGGTGGTCAATACGCCGTTGCGCCAATTGACCGACCTGTTTTCGACCCTGCGCGCGGTTGTTGTTGGTGTGCGGCGCGAAGGGCGCCTGTTTGCGCCTGATGCCGGTGATCAGCTGTTTGTCGGCGATGATGTTTACTTGTTCTGTCATTCCGAAGATTTGAACCGGTCAATGGAAATATTTGGCAAAACCAACCGTAAACAAGAACGTATCATCATTGTCGGCGGTGGCAACGTTGGCCTGACAGTGGCGACAGCGCTAGAAGCACGCACCGAAAAGGTTCGTGCGAAGGTCATCGAATATGATCGCGCGATTGCCGAAGTTGCTGCGGATACGTTGGAACGGACAATTGTATTGCATGGCGATGGCTTGAATAGTGAACTGTTGTCTGAAGCTGGTGTTGAACGGGCTGACGCAATTTTGGCCGTAACCGACGATGACAAAACCAATATTTTAGCCTCGGTTCGGGCCAAATCTGCGGGCTGTAAAATGGCGATATGCCTGATCAACGATCCAACACTGGTGCCGATGATGCGCACCCTGAATATTGACGCTTACATTAACCCGCGCGCAACAACCGTCAGCTCGATCCTGCGCCACATTCGGCATGGGCGCGTGCGGGAAGTGTATTCGGTGGGGGATGCCGAGGCCGAAGTGATCGAAGCGCAGGTTTTGTCTACGTCACCCATAGCAGGCAAGGCCATCCGAGACATCGAATTTCCGGAAGGTGTACTGGTTGGTGCTGTAATGAAAGGCGATAAAATTGAACGCCCGACGGGCAGTACAAGAATTGACGAAGGCGACGTAATTACCATATTTTCAATGGCCGCCGATGTGCCCGAAGTCGAGCGCCTGCTACAGGTCTCGATCGACTTTTTCTGATGCTAAAGCTGATACTTAAATTACCGCTTATTGTGGTTTTGATGGGTATTGGTGCGGTGTCGATGTACATCCCTGCGGCCCATGCGGCTGTGCAGGGTGACTATGAAACGATGCGGGCGTTTTTCCAATCGGCGGCAATTTTTCTGATTCTGGCCGCAATGCTGGGTCTTGCCACTGCTAACCGAGAAATCAAACGCAGCAGCCGCAGCTATCTGTTGGGCTTGCTTGCAGCGTTTTCGGCGCTGCCGCTTATGTTGGCCGTTCCGTTCAATATCGCCGTACAGGACACCACATATTTGAATTCCTATGTGGAAATGGTTGCCGATCTTAGTACCACCGGCGCAACCTTGTTTGAAGGGCCGGATCGGTTGCCACCTTCGGTTCATCTCTGGCGGGCAATTGTCGGCTGGCTGGGCGGGTTTTTGATGCTGGTATCCGCTGTCGCGATATTAGCGCCGATGAATTTGGGGGGCTACGAAGTGTTGTCAGCGCACGAAGCAGGGAGCGGTGCCACCGCGGGGGGGCAAGCGGCATGGGCCCGCGACGGTTCCTTGCGGTTGCGCCGGTTTACATTTCAAATATTCCCGATTTATACCGGCGTTACCGTTGTGCTTTGGACGGCCCTGTTATTGCTGGGTGAAACACCGCTGGTGGCGGCCAGCCATGCAATGGCAGTACTTTCAACCAGCGGCATTTCACCCGTCGGCGGCTTGGAAAATGCCAGTTCGGGTATTGCCGGCGAAGCATTTATTCTATTTGCGTTGATCTTTGCCATTTCGCGGCGGTCGTTTTTTGCCGATCAATCCGGTATCAGCATACTTGCGCTTGGCAAGGATCCAGAATTCCGTTTGGCCGTGTTCATTGTTTTGGTTGTTACATCATTGTTATTTTTGCGCCACTGGGTCGGCGCGTTTGAAGTTCGTGGCATCAACGATTTGACCAGCGCTGCACGTGCGCTTTGGGGCGGCCTGTTTACCGTCACGTCATTTTTGACCACAACAGGATTTGTCAGTGCGGATTGGTCTAGCGCGCGCGATTGGTCTGGCTTGGCAACACCTGGGTTAATCTTGATGGGTTTGTCATTGGTCGGCGGCGGTGTGGCAACAACGGCTGGTGGCGTCAAATTGTTGCGCGTCTACGCATTATACAAACACGGTACACGGGAAATGGATCGGCTTGTGCATCCTTCTTCGGTGGGGGGTGCAGGCCATGTTGCCCGCGGCTTGCGGCGACGGGGCGCTACAATTGCCTGGATTTTTTTTATGCTTTTTGCGCTGGCATTGGCAGCGATTGTCGGGGCCTTGGGTATAACCGGATTGGATTTTGAAACCGCGCTGGTTTTGGCGGTCGCCGGGCTATCAACAACCGGCCCATTAATTGAAATCTGGTCGGTGCAGGCGCAAATTGACGTCGGCGTTCTTAGCAACGCTACAAAATTAGTTTTTGCGGTCGCGATGGTTCTGGGTCGTCTGGAAACGTTGGCGATCATTGCACTGTTCAATCCAGAATTTTGGCGCAAATAGGCGATTTCGCCATTTCGGTTTTTTGGGCTGGCAACTCTGGACAGTGCATTCCATACTCTGACCACTAACAAACGGCCTGCCGTAGAGAGGCAGAACGCATCAAAACCGCGCAATAAAAAGGCTTACAAAATGGCTGGCGATAAGCAAAACCTTCAGGACGTGTTTCTTAATAACGTGCGTAAGACCAAAATTCCGGTCACAATTTTTTTGATCAATGGCGTCAAATTGCAGGGTGTGATTACCTGGTTTGACAATTTTTGTGTCTTATTACGCCGCGATGGACAGGCGCAACTGGTTTATAAACACGCGATTTCCACCATAATGCCGTCACAACCCATCAGTCTTTATGTTGGTGAAGAAGCCTCGTGAACGAACACGACACGCACATTACACGTGCGTGGGTTCTGCATCTGGAAATTAAAACCGCCAACACGCACCGAAGTTCGGCGTCGTCGTTGGACGAGGCCGTCGCGCTGGCCGCCGCGCTGCCCGAGCTTGAAGTTGTTGGGGCGGATGTCGTTCGATTGGCCAAACCCCAGCCTGGTCTGTTATTTGGTAAAGGTAAAGTCGCTGAACTGAAGACAATTTTTCACGACCATGAGGTTGAATTGGTGCTGGTCGACGGCCCTGTCACCCCTGTGCAGCAGCGCAATCTTGAAAAAGAATGGGACGTTAAACTGCTGGATCGTACCGGCCTGATCTTGGAAATATTTTCGGATCGCGCGCAAACCCGAGAAGGGGTGTTGCAGGTCGAGATGGCGGCACTGTCTTATCAGCGCACCCGGTTGGTGCGGGCCTGGACCCACCTTGAACGGCAGCGCGGTGGTTTGGGCTTTGTCGGTGGACCGGGTGAAACCCAGATTGAAGCCGACCGGCGGGCGATTGACGATGCCATTGTCCGCATTCGTCGCCAGCTGGCGAAAGTTATCAAAACCCGCGAACTGCACCGTGCGGCGCGCGCCAAATTTCCTTTTCCGATCGTTGCGTTGGTGGGTTATACCAACGCCGGCAAATCCACGTTGTTCAATCGTCTGACGGGGGCCAACGTGATGGCCGAAGATATGTTGTTCGCAACACTGGACCCAACGATGCGGGCGCTGGAATTGCCGTCTGGTAAAGATATCATCCTGTCTGACACGGTGGGTTTCATATCGGATTTGCCAACCGAACTGGTCGCCGCATTTCGGGCCACGCTTGAGGAAGTACTGGGCGCTGATCTGATCCTGCACGTGCGCGATATCAGCCATCCGCAGTCTGACCAACAGGCCGACGATGTTGAAAATATTCTGGACACACTGGGCGTTGACGCAGACATTCAACGGTTAGACGTCTGGAATAAAATTGATCAGTTGGTTGCAGAGGACCAGGCCGAGATCATTGCACGTGGCGAACGTGACCCAGATGTGTTTACGATATCTGCACTGACGGGTGTAGGGCTTGAACCCTTACTCGCACAGGTGTCAACCGTTCTGGATGATGAACGGATTGAACGCAAACTGACGCTTGATTTTTCACAGGGTCGTGCTCGGGCTTGGTTGTTTGAAAAAGGCGTCGTTACCAACGAGGAAACGACCGAAACCGGCTATGTGTTACAAGTGAATTGGAGCGCCCGGCAGGAAAAGAATTTTCGGGAATTGTCGCCAGGCTGATCCTCAATGCCTTAGTTGTTTGTCGCCGTTGGCACCAAATGGGTGATGCCAACGGCTGCGGCGCGGGCCAGGGCAGGGTCCAGTGACATCGGTACATATTCGCCCCGGCGCCAAAGTTCACCCAGATCATCATAATGCCGTGAAAAGGGGTGCCCGGATTGACCGGTTGAGATTACGAAAACAGAACTGTCTGGATCAGCAAAATCATAAACACCCCGATACCCCGCGCCGTGGACATTTAAAAATGGATCAGGGTCGGTTCCAATTGTGCGCCCCCGCAACAGCGTGTTGTCGCCCCCACTGGTGGATTGGCGGATATTGACGAAAAACTGGATGATCGGGACGTCACCAAGGACGGTGTGATCCTGGGTGGCGATATGGGCGTCCCCCCAACGTAGTGATTCCAAAGAACCAGAATAGCGTTCCGCGATCCAAAGCAGGGCGTCGTCCAAAGACTGTCGGGCGATGTCGGTGCAGTTTTCAATCGGTGCCGATTGCAACACATCACACCAAACCGCAGCACCGTCGATATCGCGGTAGACACGCTCAATGAACAAAGGTTCCACATGGCTGAATTCTTTGGCCAGTGGTCCCAATTCGTCCTGAATAAGCCGGATTTGAAGTGCCCGCAACCAGGCCGCGTAAATCAGCGGTTCTGGCAAATGTTCGCTCATCTCGCCATTCCATTCTGCCAGCAAGTCCAAAGCGCGCTGGCGTTGCCGCTCGGCTGTGCCATCCGGCGCAGCCTCGCCAGTGAACCAAAGATCAGCAGCAATTAGCGGCAGCAGACTGCGGGCGGTAAAGCTGACAGCATCCAATTGCGCCTCGATGAAACTGTCGCGGGTATGCACCTGGCGATTTTGCATGAGTTTTTTCCAACGTTCGATCCGCTGCGTGTCGCCCCAAAGATAGGAAACATGATCAGGAAATGGGCGGTCGATTGTTTTGTTGTTGGTATTGCCCAGAATACCGCCAGCAGGCGCGATAAATTCAGGGTTCGATTGATAGCTTAGATACCCCTGCCAACGGTTTTCGGGCATCCAACCGGGCGTGGGCAAACGGCCAAATGATTGGTGCTGTGGGTTTCTGCTTGGCAATCGCCCAATTGTTTTCAGCGCAATGGTGTTGCGGTCCGCCAATATTATGTTCTGCGCTGGTGCCACGAAAAATTTACCTGCCGCGATGGCCTGCTGCACGGTTTGGGCGGCCATGATCTGTTGCCCGAATATCATCGACGTATCGCTGTCATTTAAGACAGACCAGCCAATGGCCGCAACATGGCCCGGCGGTATGACCGCCCCCAGACCAAAATGGGCCGCTGGCAGGATCGGGCCGTTTTCAGACCATTGCAGCGTGATCGTTTTGGGCGCGGCATCTTTGATTTTGATAATTGATGTGCGCGTTAGCAGTAGTTTATAACCATCCGGTGTCATCACTTGGTTTGGATTGTCTGGGTTCAACTTTTCGATGAAAACGTCCTGATCATCTGCATATGATGAGGTCAGGCCCCAACCCAGGTTTTCGGTGCGACCTATCATGACCGACGGGACGCCTGGGATGGTGCCGCCAATCACGCCGCCGGTCGACAGACCAAGCCGCGCCAAATACCAGATTGAGGGTGCGGTAAGGCCAAGATGCGGATCGTTGGCCAACAAGGTAGAAGCTGTGGTTGATCGGCTGGGCGCCGCAGCCCAGGCATTGGAAGCACCCGCCAGTGGTTTGCGATTGAACGGTGCCAAATACATTTGGGTACTTGGCGTATACGCCGCAAACTTGTGGGCGTTCGGAAACAGGCCGGAATATTCTGGCAGTTCGGCAATGCCGCCACCCGGCGCGTCCGGCATAATGTCCAACACACGTTCCGGCGGCAATGCAAGCGAGGTGCGGGCCAGCAAGACCTCTTCTGCAAGATGGCTGGCCAATTGCAGTGCCATTAGTTTTGAAATCGCGATGGAATCGGCTGGTTTCCAGGGGGCAATAACGTTCGAGAACAAAAAGAACTCTGGCGCGCCGCGACCAAGCGCACCTTGGTTTACCTGCGCAAGCCAGGCGTTTACGCCGGATGAGTAGGCCTCTAGCGCCAGTGTTGTCGGTAAATCCAACGCTTGGACCGAGCTAACCGACAAACGGTAAATATCCAACCGCCGCAACAGTTCGTCAGTTCCCAGGGTGCGGCTGCCAAATACTTCGGACAACCGTCCCTGCGCAGTGCGTCGCAACAACATCATTTGCCAAAGCCGATCTTGAGCATGGGCAAAACCCAGCCCGAACATCACATCTTCATCGGCGTCAGCAAATACATGGGGTATGTTGGTATGATCGCGTACGATTTCGACCGTGCCTGTCAGCCCGGTTACGCTGAAACTGGCGTCATAGTCAGGGACGGACCGCAACGCCATCCAGTAGATCAGGCCAACGCAAAGAAACAGGATGACCAGCAATCCTGAAAACACCCGAAGCAGCAAGCGAAATATTGACGCCATAGGACCCTGTCATTGACCATGATGAACCAGCCGTTAGTAAGGCTTGGTGATAGGATAAATTCTACGAAGGGTGAAGCCAATGGCGAATGTTACTTTTTTGGGTTTGGGTGTCATGGGGTATCCGATGGCAGGCCACTTGCAGGCAGCGGGTCATTCAGTGACCGTGTATAACCGCACGGCCAAAAAAGCCTCTGATTGGGTCGCTCAGCATGGTGGCACCTCGGCCCCAACGCCGGCCGCCGCTGCGACAGGGGCCGAGCTTGTATTCGCCTGCGTTGGCAATGATGACGATCTGCGCGATGTGACTGTAGGAACGGACGGGGCGTTTTCGACGATGGCCCCAGGTTGCGTGTTTGTGGATCACACAACAGTTTCTGCCGCCGTTACCAAGGAACTGTTTAAAATCGCCCAAAGCGCCAGTATTTCATTTGTGGATGCGCCGGTTTCAGGCGGGCAAGCGGGCGCTGATAATGGTGCATTATCCGTCATGTGCGGCGGCGACGCGGATGCCTATGCACGTGCTGAACCGATCATCGCGTCCTATGCAAAAATGTGTCGCTTGATTGGTGAAAGTGGCGCCGGACAGCTGACCAAGATGTGCAACCAGATTGCAATTGCCGGGCTGGTTCAGGGCCTGTCAGAAGCGTTGCACTTTTCGCAAGCGGCTGGGCTGGACGGCCGCACGGTTGTTGAAGTAATCAGCCAGGGTGCAGCTGGGTCCTGGCAGATGTCCAATCGCTATGAAACCATGCTGGATGATGCGTTTGAACATGGATTTGCCGTGGATTGGATGCGCAAAGATCTGGGCATATGTCTGGATGCAGCCAACGAAAATGGCGCCAGTCTGCCGGTCACAGCACTGGTGGATCAGTTTTACAAAGACGTGCAGAAGATGGGCGGGGGACGGTGGGATACGTCCAGTTTGATCCGACGGCTAACGCAAGCAGATTGAGCAGCCAAAGGCTGCACGATATTATTTGGGAACTGCGCGCCGACCCGCGGCACGGATATTTTAGGAACAATGATGCGGCTCAGACGCTATTTCGCCCAATATCAGCGTAGTGCGGTTGCAGGCGTGCGTTGCGCAATGATGTGATCAACTGTCACCGCAATACGGATCGCCCGGCATATTCCGCCGTTTCACCCAGTTCTTCTTCAATCCGGATCAGTTGGTTGTATTTGGCCAACCTGTCCGACCGACTAAGTGATCCGGTTTTGATTTGGCCACAATTGGTGGCAACCGCCAGATCGGCAATTGTCGCATCTTCGGTTTCGCCTGATCGGTGGCTCATGACATTGGTGAACCCGGCGCGGTGCGCCATGTCGACAGCCTTCAGCGTTTCTGACAACGTGCCAATCTGATTAACTTTAACCAGCATCGAATTGGCAGAGCCACGTTTGATGCCTTCGGCCAGCCGTTTGGGGTTGGTCACGAACAGATCGTCGCCCACCAATTGCACCTTGTCACCCAGCGCTTGGGTCAGGGCGCGCCAACCGTCCCAGTCATCCTCATCCATACCGTCTTCGATGCTGATAATTGGGTAGTCCGCGACCAGTGCTGCCAGATAGTCGACGTTTTCATCCGAACTGAGCGATTTTTCTTCGCCTGAAAATTCATATTTTCCGTTTTTGAAATATTCGGAGGAAGCGCAATCGAGTGCCAGATGGATGTCTTCACCGGGTTTGTATCCGGCTTTTTCAATTGATCTAAGTATAAAGTCCAAAGCGTCCCGCGCGCTGGACAGGTTTGGCGCAAAACCACCTTCGTCGCCGATGCCGGTGTTGTGGCCTGCGTTCGACAGTTCTTTTTTTAGGGTGTGAAAGACCTCGGCACCCATCCGCACTGCGTCTCGAATATTGCCGGCCGAAACTGGCATGATCATGAATTCCTGAATATCAATCGGGTTGTCTGCGTGTTCGCCGCCATTGATGATATTCATCATCGGTACCGGCAAAATGCGCGCAGCAGACCCACCAACATAGCGAAACAGCGGCAGCGCGGAAAAATCAGCGGCAGCTTTTGCAACGGCCAGCGACACACCCAAAATGGCATTTGCCCCAAGACGGCCTTTGTTTTCGGTTCCGTCAAGTTCGATCATTGCGCCATCGATGGCTTCCTGTTCAGTGGCGTCCATGCCAACCAGGGCTTCGACAAGTTCACCATTGACGGCATCGACTGCGCCTAAAACACCTTTGCCAAGATACCGGGTTTTGTCGCCATCACGTTTTTCGACGGCTTCATGTGCACCAGTTGATGCCCCAGACGGCACGGCGGCACGCCCCATTGTCCCGTCTTCCAAAATAACATCCACCTCGACGGTTGGATTGCCCCGGCTGTCCAAAATTTCGCGGCCAATGATGTCGATAATCGTGCTCATGTTGTGCTCCTGAGGGGCCGGATACTGTTCGGCTTTGAATTGAAGTATTCTCTAGCTCAGCCCATGGTCGGTGGAAAGGGTCCGGGGCAAGTTGCGTTCGCGCAGATATGAATACAGTCCGGATATTATGATGATGGCGGCGCCAGTTGCCGTTAGCGCATCGAGATGTTCATCAAAAACCACCAACCCAATGACCAATGCGAATAGCAACCTAGTATAGCGAAATGGGGTCACCACGGCCACGTCGCCCACCCGCATGGCAGCGGTAATTGCATAATATGCGGCCAACCCAAGGACAGACATCGCCGCCAGCTTCCAGTAGTCCTGCGGATCAGGCATCACAGGTGCGACGCCAATCCAAGATATCAAAAGACCGGTGGGAACCAGCACCCCGAAACCATAGGCCGACAGTTGCGCTGAGGAAATATTTGTTGGAACAGCCCGCGTTGCCAGATCACGGATCGCCAAGCCAATAACGGCCAGAACAGCGAACAGTGAATTGATATCAAATCCGGATAGACCGGGACGAATGACCAGTAAAACGCCAATCAACCCGAACGTAATTGCCGTCCACCTGCGCAGGCCCACCGTAGCGCCAAAAACGAATACCGCCCCTAGTGTCACGACCAACGGCATTGCTTGAAGAATGGCCGCAGCGGTTGACAGCGGGATACGGGCTATCGCTGTAACAAAGCCAAATGTGCCGATAACTTCACCTAAGCTGCGCCAGAAAACCGGCGCGATCAGTAAATCGCGGCTGAACAGCGTTTCGTTCTGAGATCGGGCCAGCACAGCAAAAACAACAGCCCCAATTACGCCAAAAATCACCAGCAGCTCACCTATCGGAATTCGGGCGGACACCTGTTTGATGAACATGTCTTCCAGCGCAAATCCGGCCATTGCCGCGACCATAAATGCCGCGCCCCGCAGATTGTCTGGAGTCACTTGGCGTCTTTTTTCATCGGCACACCGTATAATTCTAACCGGTGCCCCTTTATCTGGTAGCCTAGTCTTTCGGCAAGTTTTTCTTGCAACGCTTCGATCTCGCTATCAACAAATTCAATGACTTCGCCGCTGTTCATATCAATCAGGTGATCGTGGTGGTCGCGATCGGCTGTTTCGTAGCGCGCCCGACCGTCACCAAATTCATGTTTTTCTAAAATGCCGGCATCTTCAAATAACTTCACCGTGCGATAGACGGTTGCCAGCGATATATTCGGGTCCAATACAGACGCACGGGCATAAAGTACTTCGACGTCAGGATGGTCTTTTGAATCCTCTAGAACGGCGGCAACCACGCGCCGTTGCTCGGTTAGCCTTAGCCCGATCTCTTCACATCGCTGGATGATCTTATTGCTCACGTTCAGACCCAATTTGTTAAGAATCTTTTCTACCCCATGCTTTTTGTAAACGAAACAGAAATTGCTGTGCGCTTAGTGTAAATCGGGCTTGCGCCCCAGCCGATTTGCCAGGGGTGCAACCGTCAAGCCCTGTACGATGATCGAAAATATTACCACTACATAAGTCGCCGCCAAGATTAGCGGTTTCCATTCATTTTCAGGCAGCGACAATGCCAGGGCGATCGAAATGCCGCCCTTTAATCCGCCCCAGGTCATGATCGGAATGACGCCGGGTGAAAAACTGCGAAACGGGTGCAGCATCAACACCGGGATTGATACGGCGGCAAAGCGGGCGATCAACGCCAGCCCGATGGCCATGACACCAGCCGATAGCGTGTCAAAGCTTAGAGCAACCGCAAACACTTCGAATCCGATCATCAGGAACAAGATGGCGTTCAGGATTTCATCAATCATGTGCCAGAATGCCTGCACATATTTGCGGGTTTCTGCGGACATCCCATGTTTGGTGCCAACATCGCCGATCAGTAGCCCGGCACAAACGGCCATGATGGGTGCTGAAACATGCAGACTGACGGCCAGTTCATAACCGCCAAAGGCCAAACCAAGTGTAATCAGAACCTCAAGGGCATAATCGTCAATTAACCGCATAACACGGAAGGTCAGCCAGCCTAGTACGATACCAAGAACAGCACCGCCCAGGGCCTCTTGCACGAACAGGCGCGCAGCACTGGCCAGGCCGGAACCGTGGGTGTCGCCATGGGGGAAAGCAATGCCGACCAGTACCAGAAACACCACATAACCAACCCCGTCGTTGAACAGGGATTCACCGGCAATCTTGGTTTCAAGTGTTTTACGCAGGTTCGCTTCGCGCAACACACCTAAAACAGCCACCGGGTCTGTCGGCGAAATCAATGCACCAAATACCAGCGCAATCAGAATTGGCATACCCGTTAACCAGCTAAACCCGACGCCGAATATTACGGTAGACAACGCGATCCCCATCGTCGCCATCAGGAAAACCACGCGCCATTGGGCCCGTAAGTCAGTGATCTTTACGTGCAATGCACCGGCAAACAATAGCAGGCCCAACATGCCCTCTAGCAAGGCATCTGAAAATTCGATGCCGCTGACGATGCCGCGCACAGTGTTTGCCATGCCCAGGTCTGGCAACACTACATCCAACCCCAAAACCATCAGTGACGCCGCCAACGCGACGATCAGAATGCCAATGGCGCTGGGCAGGCGCAGGAACAGGTAATTTATCGCACCGAACGCCCCGGCCAATACGATCAATAGTGATGTAACTTGAAGAATATTCATGAAAACGTGCCTGCTGATTGGTTTTGCGGCTTTCTAACATGCAGAATGGGAACGTGAAACTTCGTTAAAGTCAGGTACCGCAGAATGTGCGCTGAACCACCTCATCCGGGGTTGGCGGATCGCGGAAATCGACCATGTCAGGTTGGTCGTCAAACGGATTGGCCAATAGGGCAGTCAGTTTATGAAACGGTCCAAAGTCTCCAGCGACCGCCGCCGCGATCATTGCTTCGATGCGGTGGTTTCGGGGGATATAGGCCGGGTTGGCCGCGGCCATTGTGGCATCTGGGTCGTCGGTTTTTTCCTGTTGCAGGCGCACAAGCCAGTTGGTTTTCCAGTCGGCCATGCTTTCTGGCACATCGCGGCTTAGTAGATTGCGAAAACCGTTGGTGAAATCGGTACCGGTTTTTTCAAGGCCCGCAAGAAACTGATCAATCAGCAGGTTGTCGCCGTCTAGTTCCCGCCGTAATCCAATTTTTCGCCGAAAAACCTTTAACCGCTCAACTTCGTAGATATCAGGGAAATTGTGTACGGAAGTAGTTGCAGCCACAACTGCGGCGTCTGCCTCTCCCATCAGTGGCAACAGGCAAGACGCAAATTGCGCCAAATTCCAGACCGCAATTTCCGGCTGTTTGTTATAGGCGTACCGCCCAAACTGGTCGATTGAACTGAACACCGTTTCGGACTGGTACTGATCCATAAAGGCGCAGGGGCCATAATCGATGGTTTCCCCGGATATGGCCATGTTATCTGTATTCATCACCCCGTGGATGAACCCGACCGACATCCAATTGGCGATTAACCGGGCCTGGTGGGCGATCACGGCATCCAGTAAATCCAACGGTGTCTTGGCATCGGGGTAATGCCGTCCGATGACGTAGTCAGTCAGGGTTTTCAGGGCCTCGATATCCTGGCGCGCGGCAAAATATTGAAAGGTGCCAACCCGAATGTGGCTGGCCGCGACGCGGGTCAGCACCGCACCGGGCAGGGCTGTTTCGCGCAAGACCTGTTCACCTGTGGTAACGGCAGCCAGCGCGCGGGTGGTCGGGATGCCAAGCGCATACATCGCTTCGGATACCACATATTCGCGCAGAACTGGGCCCAGCCAGGCACGTCCGTCGCCACCGCGCGAATAGGGCGTGCGACCCGATCCCTTAAGTTGAATATCCCGGCGTTGGCCGCCCTGATCGACCAGTTCGCCCAACATTACGGCACGTCCGTCGCCCAATCGTGGGCTCCAGCCACCAAACTGATGCCCGGCGTAAACCTGGGCCAACGGTTCTGCGCCATCTGGTACGATGTTGCCGGCGAATGTTTGCACGGCTGACGGCGTGTTCAGCCAGTCGGCATCGATGCCTAGCTGATCTGCCAGCGGTCGGTTAATCGCCACCAGTTCAGGCTTGGGCACAGCCACAGGGTCTTGGCGCGTGAAAAAATCTTCCGGCATCCGGGCGAATGAATTATCAAATTGGGTAGGGTTCATCTTTACCGTCGCCTTTTTATAAAACTTTGGACATCAACTGTTTGCCGACACGTAGCCGAAACCCTGCACGCGCGTAAATCTTTTCAGCGCGGTTGGTTTGACCAATTTTAAGATGCAGCGCCGTTACGCCATTGTCAGATAGTGCAGGCATGAGGCTTGTCAAAACTTCGCTGCCCATGCCGCGACCACGCACGTTTGAGCGGATAAAGAATTCATCAATCGTACCATTGATCCCGCCAAATTCAATAGAATACCCAAACGAAACCGCGATGTAGCCTACCGGTGCTTTGCGCGGCCCAATCATATAGACAACACCGTGGGGCGTGCCCCGCAGCAATGGCGTCAACGCGGCCTGACGTTCGGCGTTGGTGCGTTCAATGCCAACGTGTTTATGAAATGCGGCTACAAGCGGCAGCAAAACGTCAATATCCCCGGCACTGCCCAGATGAAGTGATGCACTCATAACCGTGACAGGCGATCGGTTAGCAGCTCAAAAAATCCGTTCGCGTCGATATCACCCATGAACATGGCGTTCGGTTTGCGGTCGGTGACACCCCACCAATCGGCAACCGTCATGCCAAGGGTCAGTGCACTTTCGGTTTCAATTTCAACGTTAATTAGGCGTCCGCTGAACAGTTTTGGTTGCAAAAGATAGGCGATCACAGTCGGGTCATGTAATGGCGCGCCTGCCGAGCCGTATTTTCCCCTATCAAACCGTTCAAAGAAATTTATCCAGCCTGCGACGACGCGACCAACTTCTGAACCTAGATCAGTGAAGGCTTTGATATGGGGGGCTGTCACCAGCACTTTATGGGTTAAATCCAGTGGCATGACCGTCAATTTAACACCTGATTTAAATACGATATCAGCAGCTTGCGGATCGACATAAATGTTAAATTCGGCTGCTGGGGTAATGTTACCGACCTCAAAATAGGCGCCACCCATCAATACAATCTCGCCAACCCGTTCAACAATATCAGGCGCCTTTTGAAAGGCGGTCGCGATGTTTGTCAGTGGTCCAAACTGACATAAAGTGACCGACCCAGGTTTTGCAGCGCGCAAGGTTTCAATAATGAAATCAATGGCATGTTGCTTTTGAATTGGCATTACCGGGTCTGGCAATTCCACACCGTCCAACCCGGTTTTCCCGTGCACATGTTCGGCCGTCACCAGTTTTCGTTGCATCGGGGTGTCACAGCCCGCGTAAATTTTCTGATCAGTTTTACCCGCTAATTCGCAGATAATGCGCGCATTTTTTATGGTTAACGGCAGCGGAACGTTGCCCGCCACGCAGGTTATTCCCAAAACGTTCATATCATCGGGACTTGCCAGTGCCAGCAGGATCGCAACCGCGTCATCTTGCCCAGAGTCGGTGTCTATAATGATTTTTCTTGGCATACTGCGCCCCTTATGCAAGCAATAACTTTGGGCCAGTGATGGGGGGATGTAAAGTAACGATCCACCCTGCAATCAGCGGATATTGGCCACGGTCTTAGCCGTCAAAATCAACCACTTCTGCCAGTCGCAAGGCGTCGGACCGATGTGCAACCATTTCCATTAGATTGATGTTGTCCGGTGTATATTCGCCCCAACTGGCAACCAGATCTGATGGTTTGGTACCGGGTGCAATCGGATATTCGAAATTGGCTTCGGCGTAGATTTCTTGGGCGGCGGGTGATGTTAAAAATTCCATGAATTTTAGCGCTTCATCGGCGTGCGGTGCGGCCCTGGTCATGGCAACACCCGAAACATTTACATGGGTGCCGCCGCCGTCAAAAACTGGAAATTCAAGACGCACGGCATTGGCCCATTCAACCTGTTCCGGGTTGGCCAGCATTTTGCCCATATAGTATGTGTTGCCTAATGCGATGTCGCACTGCCCGGCCCAAATTGCTTTGATCTGTGCGCGGTCGTTGCCTTGTGGTCTGCGTGCCAGATTGGCCTTTAACCCGGCCAGCCAGGTACGGGCACCGTCTGGGCCTAAATGTTCAATCGCGGCAGATGTCAGCCCGGTAGAATAGGCGTGCGTGCCTGAACGTGAACATATCCGCCCGGCCCATTTTGGGTTTGTCAGGTCTTCATAAGTTGTGATATCGCCCGCAGCGACACGATCTTTACTGGCGTAAACGATCCGGGCGCGGGTGGTCAAACCCCACCAATGACCATTCGGATCGCGAAAATCGGCGGGAATGTTTGCTTGCATGGTTGGCGAAGTTACGCTTTGCGTTACGCCAGCCTCGACTGCCTTGGCCAGGCGCGATATATCGACCGTCAAGATTACATCGGCAGGTGAACGGCTGCCTTCCGCAAGCAAGCGTTCGATCATGCCTTTGTCCAAGAATGCGACATTCACCGTTATACCGGTCTGGGCCGTAAAAGCGTCAGTCAGGGGTTGGATCAATTCAGGCTGGCGATAGGAATAAACATTCACCTCCTGCGCCGCGATCGGCGCGGCAGCTAACAAAAGTGCTGCAGAAATACATAGTTGTCTCAGATACATCGAAAGCTCCGGGCTAGGTTGGGCGATTTTAATTCGAGTCTTTTTGTCGGGTCAATACCTGATTGAATTACTCAGATAATTTTTCGTCCCGCTTCACAGCGTCCCAGAATGCGTCCATCTCAGCCAGATCAGAATCTTGTGGTGACTTACCAAATTCGAATAATCGTTGTTCCACGCCGCTGAACCGGCGTTTAAATTTTGCATTGGCCGCGCGCACCGCGGCTTCTGGGTCAATTTTCTTTCAATTCCAGCGCTTCTTCTTGGATTTTGTCGATAACCTGATCGGTCGAGGGCCAATCAAACCCAACACGGGCTGCCCTTTTTTGCAGTTTGACCGCCCGCATCAGGGCTGGCAAACCAGCAGCAACGCCATCCAGCGCGCCATTTTCCGCACCGGCGGCCCGTTCAGCGGCCTTGATTTGCTCCCAGTCTGCGGTTTGGTGTTCCGCAGTTTTATCCCGGCTTTCGGTGCCAAAGACATGCGGATGCCGGGCGACCATCTTGCCGGCAATACCCTGTACGACGCTGTCAAAACTGAACAGTCCCGCCTCTTGGGCCATCGCTGTGTGATACACAGTTTGCAACAATAAATCGCCAAGCT
>CAXMPY010000008.1:0-27761 GCA_964195275.1 uncultured Paracoccaceae bacterium | reverse complement strand
GACATGCAATTCAGCATTGTCGGATTTCGCCAGTGCCACAGCCTGTGGCAATGCCTTATTCCAGGAACTTTCGTGGTTCAAATCAACCGGCAAAAGGATGGATTTTGTCATTTTGTTTCTCCTTTAAGCCACTTGGCCGCTGTCTTTGCGCGCCCGGCCCAGTTGCAGCCAGCAGATCAGCCCTAACAGCGCCAGCGCCGGGATATAGAACAGTTCTTTTGGCAGTCGATCGGATTTGACTTCAACCCGCTGAACAACCCAATCAAAGTCGATGCCTTTTTCCTGGGCAAATCCGCCAAACGCCACAATGTCGGTAAAGACTGTACCGTCATCTTCGGTTCTAAAGGCCAGCCCGGCATTTTTGTCTATGCGGGCCGCGCCGTCACCATCTGACTTGTTACCAAGTGGTAAGGCAATTGTGGTTTCGACATCCTTGCCGTCCAGGGTTTCGCCGGCAATGCGCACACGCAGTGAAGTGCCATCTTCAGCGGTCGCTGCCAGTGTAAACATTTCTGACGCAGGGGTGTAGACGAACGGATCTTCAATCTTGTTCAGCCAATAGCCCGGATTAAACAGGGTAAAGGCGATCAGTAACAGAGCCGCATTTTCCCACATTCGGCTTTTGGTCAGGAACCAGTTTTGCGTGGCCGCTGCGAACAGCATCATCGCTATGACCGCGACAATGAAGACAAATATCGCCTTGCCGACGCCGACATCGATCAGCAACAGTTCTGTGTTGAAGATAAATAGGAATGGCAGGATCGCGGTTCTAACATCGTATGAAAATCCGATGATGCCTGTTTTAATTGGGTCACCCTTGGATATGGCCGCCGCGGCAAAGGCCGCCAGCCCCACCGGCGGCGTATCATCCGCCAGAATGCCAAAGTAAAACACGAACATATGCACCGCGATCAACGGCACGATCAGGCCGGAATTTGCACCCACAGTGATAATCACTGGCGCCATCAGCGACGTGATCACGATATAGGTTGCCGTAGTCGGCAGGCCCATGCCCAATACCAGGCTGAACAGTGCCACAAAAATCAGCATCAGCAGCAAGTTACCGCCAGAGATGATTTCGATGAATTCACCAATCACCTGGTGCGCACCTGTCAGTGATACAGTGCCGACAATGATACCGGCAGTACCGGTGGCAACCGCAATACCGATCATGTTGCGTGAACCCGATGACATGCCGTCAAGGAATTGGTCCCAACCCATTTTGAATGTGTTCTCACTGCCGCTTGTGCCACGGAACATGGCCTTAAGCGGATGCTGGGTCAGCATGACAAAGATCATCGCGATGGTGGCCCAGAAAGCTGATAGACCGGGTGATAGTCGTTCGATCATCAGGTTCCAAATCAGTACCACCACGGGCAGGATGTAGTAATAACCTGTCTTGGCAACCGGTCCGGGTTCCGGCAGGGATACAAACGGTGCGTCCGGATCATCGATTTCCAGATCGGGATATCCAGATGCCCATTTGATCAGCACGAGATAAGCGATGGCAAATAATACTGCCATGCCCAGCAGGGAATATTCGCCAAACAAAGGTTTCAGCCAACCCAACCCGTAATAGACTCCAAGGGCAAGACCACAGAATATGGCGACACCCAGTGTAAAACTCATCAATTTTTGGGTTGCGGTTTTTTTAACGCCTGCCCGTTCTAGACCTTCAAGGCCCATCTTACAGGCCTCTAGATGCACGATGTAGACCAGTGCGATGTAGGAAATAATAGCTGGCAAGAAGGCGTGTTTGACCACCTCTAGATAGGTGATGCCGACAAATTCAACCATCAGGAATGCAGCGGCGCCCATGACTGGTGGCGTCAATTGGCCATTGGTGGATGAAGCAACTTCGACAGCGCCAGCCTTTTCAGCGGAAAACCCAACCCGTTTCATCAACGGGATGGTGAATGTGCCGGTGGTTACGGTGTTGGCAATGGAAGATCCCGAAATTAGGCCGGTTGCCGCAGATGCAACAACGGCGGCCTTGGCAGGTCCGCCTTTCAGGTGGCCCATCATGGCAAACGCCAGTTTAATAAAGTAGTTACCGGCGCCGGCTTTTTCCAAAAGCGAGCCGAAAAGAACGAACAAAAAGACCATCGAGGCCGAAACCCCAAGTGCCAGACCGAACACGCCTTCGGTTTGCATCCAGAAATGCCACATGGCTTTGCCAAAGCTCGCGCCTTTCCAGCGCATAGCATCGGGCCAGAACGAGGCATCGCCAAAGAATACGTACATTAAAAAGAACGTGGCGACGATGACCATCGGCAGCCCAAGGGCGCGGAAAGTCGCGATTAAAACGACGGTGATACCAAAGGCGGATGCGATCAAATCGGCGGTCGTCGGCAGGCCAGAACGGTCGGCAATAGCGCTGGCATTGGCAACAAGATACATGGTCGCGCCAACCCCGGCCACGACCAAAACCCAGTCATACCAGGGGATTTCTGTGCGGGATGATTTCTTGAATAGCGGAAAGGCGACGGTGGCCAGCAACAAACCGAAAGAAAGGTGAATGATGCGCGAAACGTCAGACGGAATATAGATCCAGTTTTGCCCGGTCCATTGCGCGATTGCGGCGGGGACCGGCGAGGCGTTGAACACTTGCAAGAAAGCCCAAAGCAATGCGACACCGGCAATAAACTGGCCCTGCCAGCCATCCGGGTTGCGCGCACCAACATCTAAATCGGCGACAAATGCTTCTGCATCTGACGCAGAACTCATGTTTTCGTTTGGTTCGGTTGTCATGTGGGTCCCCTGTGCCGGTCTGGATCGAGATCGATTTCTTGTTTTTTTTGTCAGAATGGTTCGCGGCGGGAACCAAAGCCCCCGCCGCGGTTTTGTATTATTCCATCAGGCCCAGTTCTTTGTAGGCTCGGATTGCACCTGGGTGCAGAGGCGCAGACAATGAGTCTCTGATCATTTCCTCGGCTTTCAGGTTTGCAAATGCAGGGTGCAGTTTGCGGAAATCATCCAGGTTACCAAGAACCGCAATCGCGACGCGGTACACGGCTTCTTCGGGCACATCAGCGCGGGTTACGAACGTTGCCCCAACACCAAAAGTCTGGATGTCGTCAGGGTTGCCCGGATACATGCCGCCTGGAATGGTGGCCATGCGGTAGTAAGGCTTTTCTGCAACCAGCGCGGTGATCTCAGGCGACACAGCCGACACAAGTTTGGCATCGCATGATGCAACTGATTCAGCGGTCAGACCGGACGGGTGGCCAACCAGCCAAAAGTATCCGTCGATTGTATTGTCGCACATCGCGCCACCGGTTTCAGACGATTTCATCTGTGCGGCAAGTGCAAGATCGCCACGCTCCCAGCCCATGATACCTTCGAGAACTTCCCAGGTGCCAAGTGTACCGGAACCAGGGTTACCGATGTTAAAGCGCTTGCCAGGAATGTCAGTGACATTGTCGATACCACTGTCGCGGCGCGCCAGAATTGTCACCGGCTCTGGGTGCACAGAGAATACGGCACGCAGGTCGTCAAACGGACCCGCATCTTCGAACTTGGATGTGCCGTGATAGGCATGGAACTGCCAATCGGACTGGGCCACACCAAATTCCAATTCGCCGGAACGAATTGTGTTGATGTTGTAGATCGACCCAGCAGTGGATTCCACCGAACAACGAAAGCCGTGGTCTTTACGGTCCTTATTCACCAGACGACAAATTGCGCCACCTGTTGGATAATACACCCCGGTGACACCACCGGTGCCGATTGAAACAAAATCCTGGGCAAACCCGGTTTGGGTGGACAGAACCAGCGCCGCGGTTGCAGCTGCTATTTTCGTAAACTTCATTATTTTCTCCCTTTTGAAGTTTCGTGATTATATACTGAATTACTCATTACGATAACCTATTCCGCCAATTTGTGAACCGGCGGTCGTATGAAAAGTTAAAACGCATTATCGTAGTCACTTTTTGCAATTTTACAGGCAAGTATCGAAAATTCCTCGCGTTTTTGGGCCGATTTCAGCGCCAAACAAAATTGTTTCGAATCGTTTATGGTTTCACCATACCCTCCGTAGGCCCTTGCAAGTGCGGGGAAATTTGTGGCGCCAAAACCCACACCAATTTCGGGCAGTTGCATGGCGGCCTGTTTGCGACCAATCAGCGTCAGCGCATCGTCGACGAGAACGACAATGGTGATGGGCAATTTCATATCGCGCAATGTCGCCAGATCACCGGGGCCCATGTCCAGTCCGGCATCACCGACTACCGCGACCAAGGGTGTGTTGGGCGCGGCGCGTTTATAGCCAATGGCCAAAGGTACCGCGACACCCATCGTGCAGAACGCTGCGGATTGCAGCAAGTGTCCGGCGCGGTTGCTGTGCCACATCTGGGTCAATAAAATACGGTGCGCCCCGCTGTCAGCGGTTACAACCGCCGCGCTTGGCAATTCGTTATCCAGTGTCGCGAAAATGGAATGCGCACCCCATTCGCGGCGCGGCGCGAATGCCATCGAAAGTTCTGCGCGCGCCTTGGCGGGTTCTTGGTTTGGCCAGATGTCCGTCAGTTTTGCCCATAGGCCAGCATTTATTGCGCGCGCTGCAGCGCCCACATCGCCGACAACATGAACATCGCACCCGTGCATGCCATGATCAATCTGGGCATGGCAGAAATCCAACGCGGCCTGTGCCGGCCAGGGGCGGATCCAAGCAGATCGCATTTCGATCGGGTCGTAGCCCAAAAGCAATATACAGTCGGCATCGCGCAAAAGCGGCAATATTGTTTTGTCTGACAGTGGCGAAAGGCCGTGACCACCCAGGCAATTTGGGTGATTTTCCGGAACGACGCCTTTGGCTTTGTAGGTGGTCAGAACTGGAATGTTATGGGCATCACTCAGCGCCAGAATATCAGGCCCGGCGTCATGCAAAACAGCGCCAATTCCCGCCAAAATTATCGGGCGTTTTGCACGTTTCAGGCGGCTAATCGCTTGGGCCAGTTCCGGGTCATTCACGCCCGGTATGGACCGGGTTATTTCTGGGGTGGCGTTCTTGTGCATCGGTGTGGTGTCTTGCGCAAATGTATCTGGCAAATCGATATGCACCGGGCCGGGTGGGTCAGCGCAGGCAATGGCCAACGCCTGGTTTATGATGCTTTCCGCCGTGCCTGGGGCAACCTGGAACTGGGCCTTGGTTATTGGGGCCAACAGTGCAGATTGATCGATGACTTGGTGGGTAAACTGGGCCGCTTGCGCGGGTGCGATGCAGCCTGACAACACGATCAACGGCACTTGTTCCTGAAATGCGTTGGCAATGGAATTTACCCCATTTGCCAAGCCCGGCCCAATCGTAGTTAGCAATATTCCGGGTGCACCAGTAGCTTGCCAGCTGCCCTCAGCCATAAAACCGGCCGCGTTTTCGTGTTTGCACAGGGTGAAATTGATCCCAACCTGATCCAGCGCATCCAACAGAACCAACACTTCACCACCCGGCATTCCAAAGGCATGTTGGCATCCTGCATCCGCCAATCCATTGGCAATTGCGCGCGCCGCGGTGGTGGTTACGCTAACGTCCTTCATCGCGTGGCCAATTGCGCATACCCGTCGCGGGTCTGGGGTAGTTTCATATCCAAAACTTGCCCGGCGATCAGGTTACGCAGCATTTGCGCCGTACCGCCGCCGATGGTGAACATACGTGCATCACGCACCATTCGTTCAATTGGCAAATTGCGTGAATAACCTGCAGCACCGTGCATTTGCAGCGCGTCGTTGGTTACTTTTACCGCCATTTCGGAGGCAATCAGTTTCGCCTGTGCGGCCATCAGAGGGTCTGGAAAGCCGCTGGCGGTAGTTTGCGCACTGACGGCGGCGCGCCAAAGCATCATCCGCGCCGCATCAATGGCAACATTCATATCAGCGACCATCCACTGCAAGCCCTGAAATTCTGCTATCGGGCGGCCAAACTGTTCGCGGTTTTTCAAATATTTTCGGGCTTCGTCGTAGGCCCCGGCAGCGATGCCCAGGGCCACTGTTCCAGCGCCAACACGCTGGCCATTATAGGCGTTCATTAAACCAGCAAAGCCACGTTTCAAACCTGCTGGCGGGATTAGTGCCATGTTTTCGTCGATCTCAAGATCGGTGAAAATTACCTCGGTTTCTGGAATGCCGCGCAGACCCATTGCAGGTTCACGTTGGCCGATGCTTAAGCCATCATCTTCGCCCAACACGGCGACAAAGCCAGCAATACCAAGTTTTTCGCCATTCTCTTCGACCTGCGCGAATATCAAGTGGGCCTTGGACACGCCACCACCAGTGATCCAGTGTTTCTGGCCGTTCAGGACGTATTTGTCGCCCTTTTTAACCGCCGTCGTCGTCATCTGGGTCGCGGCTGAACCCGAACCTGGTTCGGTAATGCAGATCGCCGGTTTGTCGCCCGCCAGAACCAATGGCGCGACCCGGTTTATTTGGGCCATTGACCCATAGGCACAAATCGCGCCAATTGCGCCCATGTTTCCTTCAACCACGATGCGCCCAGTGACGCCGCACGCCTTGGCCATTTCTTCGACAACCAGCACGACGTCCAGATAATTCAATCCCAGGCCACCATGTTCTTTTGGTATGGCCATGCCCATAAAGCCGTCTTTGGTCAGCTGTTCAACGTTGTCCCAGGGGTATTCTTCGGTACGGTCAATCTTGGCGGCGCGGGATTTGATTGGCCCTTGGGCAAGGTCACGCGCGGCGTCCTGCAATTTGCGTTGATCCTGGTTCAGATCGAACATCATATTGTCGGCCGACCGTGTTGGGCAGATGAACGCAGCAATTCGGCTAATATTTCTGCAGTGTCGGCGCCACAGGTTGGTGGCGCATGTCGGTAGGTGACGGGCGTTGCCGAAAATTTCACCGGGTTCCCGATCAGGTCAACCGAACCAGAACTCGCCGCTGGGTGTGCCATGCGAATTTTCATGCCGCGTGCGTCTACCTGATCGCTGTAAAAAACTTCCTGAAGATTGTTGATTGGGCCAGACGGCACGCCCGCCTTTTCAAGCGCTTGCAAAAGATACGATTTTGACAGGATTTGCACCACAGGTGTCAGGATCGCCAACAGCGCATCACGGTTGGTGACGCGTGCAATATTTGTGCTATAATCCGGATTGCTGGACAAGGTGTCCTGCCCAATCACACCGCAAAATCGGGCAAACTGGGTGTCATTGCCAACGGCAACGATCACATGGCCGTCAGAGACCTGGAAAACCTGATAGGGCACGATGTTGGGGTGTTGATTGCCGCGCCTTTTGGGCACAATTCCGGAAGTTAGATAATTTACGCCTTCGTTGGCCAGCCAGGCCACTTGTGTGTCCACCAAGCCGATATCAATATACTGCCCTCCACCGGTATTATTCCGGTGATTTAACGCCGCCAGGATGGCTGTGGCCGCATACATGCCGCACAGAATGTCGGTTACACCGACGCCAACTTTCATCGGCGCGCCGTCTGCTTCGCCCGTCAGGCTCATGATGCCGCCAAATCCTTGGGCCATCAAATCGTAGCCGGGACGTTTGGCGTTCGGTCCTGTTTGGCCAAAGCCGGTGATTGAACAGTAGATCAGGGACGGCATTTCGGCGTTTAGAGTTTTGTAGTCCAGCCCGTATTTGGCCAAACCACCAACTTTGAAGTTTTCGATAAGAATATCGCACTGGCTTGCAAGTGCGCGCACTGTTGCAGCGCCTTCTTTGGTCGCAATATCAACGGCGATTGATCGTTTATTGCGGTTTGTTGAAAGGTAGTAGGCGCTTTCCTGGCTGGCTTGGCCGTCAGATTGTTGAACATAGGGTGGGCCCCAACCACGCGTATCGTCGCCAATGCCGGGTTTTTCGACTTTGATTACGTCAGCACCATAATCGCCCAAAAGCTGTGTACAGGTCGGGCCTGCCAATATTCGCGTTAAATCTAAAACACGCAATCCGCTAAGGGGGCCGGGCGCTGTTGTGCTTGGGTTCGGCACTAATATTCATCCCCTCGAATCTGTCAAATGCTGAACGATACAGTGTTCAATTTGCAAAAGATAACGAAAGGATTTCACAATTGTTGTGAATTAATTTAACAACCTAAGTCATGCAAACCGCCCACCTGCGCACGCTTTTGGCAATCAAATCAACCGGCAGCTTTTCGGCTGCGGCGGCCTATATCAATCTTAGCCATTCTGCCGTCAGCATTCAGATGAAGCAATTTGAACAACAGTTGGGGGCACCGCTGTTTGAAAAGAACCGCAGGCCTGCCGTGCTTACGGCGCTTGGACAGGAAATTTCGGAAAAGGCGCGCGAGATTGTGGATCGATTGGATGATCTGAAATCCCATGCAAAAACGGATGACGTGGCGGGTAAAATCACGCTTGGATTTGTTTCAACCACGTTGCAAACACTGTTGCCGGTTGTATTGGATCGCATTCGCAACGATTTTCCAGACCTGCAGGTATCGGTGCATTCTGGGTTATCGGGCCAATTGGCCAAAGCAGTCCAAGACCATAAAATCGACTTTGCCTATTTGTCTGGGCCGGTTCTGGAGAATCCGATGGTTCGGATGTTCGAAATTGGGTCAGAGCCGTTGTACCTGGTGACCCCAAAAAACGATACAAGCCAGGCCAAGGTCGCCGACATATTGCGGCAAAATCCCTTTATATCCTTCAATCGCAGCACTTGGCTGGGTGAACAGATCGCCAGCCATCTGGCGCAGCGTGGCTTACTTTTAGAACCTGACATCGAGCTGGATTCGATTGACGCCATCGAACATCTGGTGGCCGAAGGATTTGGCGTATCGATTTTACCGCAGCGGTTGTTGGCGCCACCGCTTGAAAATATTTTACGCTGTCGGTCACTGGGAACGCCCGCACCCGTGCGCCGCGTTATGCTTGCCGTTCCAAGACGTTGTCGGCGGCAGACGTTGCTGAACTGCCTTGCGACCATTGCGAAAGACGGTGCAATCACGACGCAAGTAAACTAAATATTTCTTATTAGAAGCTAAGGCGTGATAAAATTTACACCCGGCATTCGCGCAATTTTTGCGATATTATCTTCATATAGTTCGGTCAGCTTTTCGACCACATGATCTGTCCAGCCGGGCAGGTCGATTTCAATTTCAACAGCTTCGTCCAGAACGAATTTTTCAAGAAATACCGATTTAACCCGCCGACGTTGCATATCGGTTAATGTCGGGCGTTCTGTCAGATACTGATCCAGCATTTCTGCACCTTCTGCGGTGATAATCCCCTGAATGATATCCAGATCACCATTAAATTCCGTTGCTTGATCAACGGCTGCGACATTGCTTAGAACCGTTGACCATATTATCGGCGTGTCCTCGTTGCACCAAACTGTAATTGGGCAATCGGGATTAGCCTGTTGGATGCGTTCTACAACGTCAGACCAGTATATTTTTCCAAGGTCGATGCCGCTAATAAAATCTTTGTAGTTCTTGGCTTTTTGTGCGGCAAACGCCTCGGGTACAAATGTTGCCAGGTTTTTGATCGCCAGAAAAAATTCGCAAGGGTTGTCTGGAAAAAGGTTGCGCAATTCGTTCGTTCGAAGCGATGCATTTTCAAAAAATAATCCTTGGTTGAACATCCATGATGGCACGCCCAAAAATTTGCTATTTGTCAATATCAGCCGACCCACGGGTTGCTGATTTGTCAGCGTTGAAAGTAACAATTCCCGCTCTTCGTGCGATACTTCTTGGGTGCTGTTCTTCTCAATCGCTTGGTTTAAAAGACGGCGATATTCTTTTGGGCGCCGGACAAGAACCCCATTTTTGCTCAACAGTTCTGGATCCTTGCGCAGGGAACGGAACAGTTGTTCGTTATCGGTTTGAGGTGCCCCAAGATGGTAAGCGATTGCTATGTCAGTACGCATATTGCCCAGCTATTGAATCATGGGAATAACTATCAGTCGATTTGTTAAAAAATGAATATCATCATTCGCGATATGGTCTCAAGCGATTACTGAGTTCTGCGTGCTGGTATGGTTGATTGCAAATTCCATGAACAGCCGGATAACGCGCAGGTCGCGACGTTGCCGAAGATAAATCATGGTTTCGTTCATGCGCAGGTCACAGCCCGCTATGCCCAGTTTTCTGACCCGGTCGTCGTTGCCGAATTCTGTTAGTGAAACAAATCCGACACCTGCGCCTGATGCCACGATCTCGCGCACCGCTTCGCGCCCCTCGGCTTCGATGACCGGTTGCAGTTTGACACCAAGCCCATCAGCTGCTGCTTCCAATTTCTGACGGGTTTTTGAACTTTTCTCGCGGAATACCAAAGACATGTTGGCCAGATCCGGCAAAGAAATTTCACGGCGATCATCGCTTAGAAACCCTTTGGCAGCGAATGCCACGATTGCAGATGAACCGAGATCGAACGGTTCCATATCTTTCCCGGGGTTCAATGACCCGACCACGCCCACTTCGGCGTCGTAGTTGCGCAACGCGTTTAGCACATCCTCGGAATTTCCGGTGCGAAGTGACACCAGGATTTTAGGATAAGAACGCCGAAATTCGCTGAGAATGCCGGTGATATGATGCGCAGAATCCACAATGATCCGCAAAACCCCATCTGCCGCTGAACGGGTTTCAGTCATGTAATCTTTAATTTGATCTTCGACCTCAAACAGTTGTTTTGTAAGTAAAAACAAACCTTCGCCATCTTTGCTAAGCCGCACGGTTTTCCGTTCACGGTGAAACAAAAGAACATCATGTGCCTGTTCAAGTTTGCGGATTTGTTCAGATACGGCGGGTTGGCTGATCAACATCGCCTCGGCCGCGCGCGAAAAGCCGCCGTGCAGTGCCACGTTATGAAAGGCAAATAACTGACTTTGACGCATTTAGGAGAAGACCTTTACCCATAGGTAAAACTTATCGAATGATATGAATATACAATTTTACATATGGAATAAACAGGATCAAATCAAGCTCAGATATTCCAGCCAGAGGGTCTGCAATGCCAAACATTTCGTCAAAAGTAGAACCACCCCATCTAGGCGAGCCCTACTTGCTGACGCCGGGTCCGCTGACAACGTCTTATGCGGTTAAACGGGCGATGCTGCGCGATTGGGGCAGTTGGGATGGCGATTTTCGCGCCGTTACTGCTGAAATCCGCCAGATGCTGTTGGATTTAACGGGCGACATGCAGGGCGTGCTTGATTGTGTGCCAATGCAAGGCAGCGGTACGTTTGCAGTAGAGGCCATGCTAAGCTCATTTTTGCCCCGCGACGGAAAAGTACTGGTGTTGTCAAATGGTGCATACGGCAAGCGTTTGGTGCAAACTCTGGAATATTTGGGGCGTGATCACGTCGTGATCGATAAAGGTGATTACATGCCGCCCCGTGGTGAAGAAGTTTCGACTGCTTTGGCTGCGGACACCACGATTACCCATGTTGTTGTTGTGCACTGCGAAACAAGTTCTGGAATCCTAAATCCCATCGTCGAAATTTCGCAGGCTGTTTACAAACATGACCGCAAGCTGCTGATCGACTCAATGAGCGCCTTTGGCGCGATCCCGCTGGATGTGAACGAACTTAAATATGCGGCAATGGTTTCATCTGCGAACAAATGCATCGAGGGTGTGCCCGGTTTTGGTTTCATTATCGCGCGCAAAGATGAATTGGAAATGTCGGCGGGCCGCAGCCATTCATTGTCATTGGATACTCATGCACAGTGGTTACATATGAACAAAACTGGGCAGTGGCGGTTTACGCCGCCAACCCATGTTGTGGTCGCGTTCTTAGCGGCGCTACACGCCCATAAAGCGGAAGGTG
Source organism: uncultured Paracoccaceae bacterium (assembly GCA_964195275.1). GTDB lineage: Bacteria > Pseudomonadota > Alphaproteobacteria > Rhodobacterales > Rhodobacteraceae > NVTR01. The sequence goes on along the minus strand of CAXMPY010000008.1, from coordinate 16,005 downwards.
GGGTTTTGGGACGCGGTGGTCGTTATGGCGAAAATCGCGATGCCCTTATTGCCGGTATGCGTAACCTCGGATTTGAAACTTTGCTAAAAGACCGGTGGCTGTCGCCGATTATCGTCACGTTTTTTTGCCCGGCACATGACTGCTTTGATTTTACGCGGTTTTACGAACTTATGAAATCCAAGGGCTTTATTATCTATCCCGGCAAACTGACGGTCGCTGAAAGTTTCCGGATTGGCTGTATTGGTCAAATGGATGCCGATGTGATGGGCCAGGTCGTTTCGGCGGCCGAAATGTCGTTAAAGGAACTGGGCGTAGATCACGCCGCCCCACCGGAGTCGGCCCTGATCGAACGGGCAAAATTGGCAGCTTGATCGAACCTATTTTCTGACCAAGCTGGATACTGCGGAAAAACCCAAAGGCGTGGGGTTAGATGGCTGCATCTACGCGGCCAAATTTTTGCCAATTTTGTTGTATATGCTGTACGGGAAAGCGGGAATATTATGGCCAAGTCAGCACAGGTTCACCACACAGTACGCCCTGCCAGTTTACCCAGGGCTGGTTTTTCTTCATTGCCTCAGCCTGACAGGTCGGTTCCTGTGGCAAAAATATATGCGTTGAAGAAGAAAGCCCAAGCCAACGACCCGACGGCCAACACGTCTGCGCAGCCAAATGCCAGCAAGGGGTCAATGTTCTTTGCCGGAAAATCCCGCAATATCGAAAATGACCCCTTTTTAAAACGGCTTTCACGGCTCAAATAAATTGATCTAACGCGGGCGACTCACAGGGTAACTTCATACAGTGCGCGCGTGTTTTCAGCTGTCATTTCAACAGGGTTTCCCCCCGTGCTAGGGTCCTTCAACGCCGAGGCTGTCAAAGCATCCAGATCGGCGTTTTTGACGCCAAGATCGCCAAGTGTTTTTGGGATACCAAGCGATGCGTTCAAGTCATCAACATAGCAACAGAATCCATCAAACCCATCTTCAATACCAAGATATGACGCCGCTTTGACCATCGAATCTTCGATTGCCGGGCGGTTGAACTGCAATACCGCCGGCATAAAGACGGCATTGGTGGTGCCGTGATGGGTGTGGTGGACAGCGCCGACTGGATGGCTAAGGGCGTGGATCGCGCCCAGCCCTTTCTGGAATGCGGTTGACCCCATAGCCGCCGCGCTCATCATATTTGCGCGCGCGCTTATGTTGTTGGGGTCCGTGTATGCGGCGCGCAGGTTGTCTTTGACCAGCCGCATCGCTTCCAGCGCGATGCCCTGGCTCATCGGGTGGTAATGCGGGCTGCTGTAGGCTTCGACACAATGGGCAAAGGCATCTAATCCGGTGCCGGCGGTGATGAATTTGGGCATGCCGACAGTCAGTTCAGGGTCGCAAATTACCACGGTCGGCAGCATTTTTGGGTGGAAGATTATTTTCTTTTCGTGGGTGTCAGAATTGGTGATGACGCTGGCACGGCCAACTTCGGAACCGGTTCCGGCCGTGGTCGGCACCGCGACGATAGGGGCGATTGCGTCTGCATCAGCGCGCGTCCACCAGTCACCGATATCTTCAAAATCCCACAAAGGCCGGGTTTGCCCGGCCATGAAGGCGATGACTTTGGCCAGATCAAGACCGGAACCACCACCAAACGCGATAACGCCGTCATAGCCACCTTCGCGATAAACGCGCAAACCTTCGGCAGCGTTTATCTCATTCGGGTTGGGATCAACCTCGGAAAACAGACCCCGGCCAAGACCTGCGGCTTCAATGTGGTCCAGGGTGCCGGTGGTGATATCCATGTTCGCCAACCCCTTGTCGGTGACAAGCAGCGGTTTTGAAATTCCCGCGGCACGGCATGCATCGGCGATTTCAGAAATTCGACCTGCACCAAATCGGATTGCGGTTGGGTAAGACCAGTTTGCGGTGATTGTCATGGGTTAACGCTTTCATTAAGTGGAGCGACGTCGGGCAGGCAAAATTATAGCATCCAACAATCGACGATCTGCAACACGTTGGCTTGGCATCATTTCGAACTTTCATGAAATGCATGTCAGAAACTTTCAATATCTGGGACGACATAAATCAGCCTGTATTCGCACCCAAAATTCTAAAACTTCGCAGTCAATTTAATAGAATGGTTAGACATTTACCTCAAAATTCAACGGTGACGCCCGGCAATTTAAGGCCCTTAATAAGGTCGCGCAATTCCTGACGCGCGGCGACGTTTGAAATGTTCATTTGGCCAAGAACACCGATATCTTTTAGGTCCAACAGCGTCAGGCCACGGGGAAACAGTTCGCGAAAAATCACCCGTTCGCCAAAGCCCGGTGACACCCGGAAACCAATCCGTTGGGCCAGGTCATCCAACGCTTCGCCGATCTTCTTTTTGTTGTGCATGTTCTGGGCGCCCATGCGGTTGCGAACCACGACCCAGTCAACTGGTTTCAACCCGGCTTTGGATCGTAACTGTCTGGCATTCCACACCATTTCTGAATAAACAGACGGGCCAAGGATGCGGTTAGTTTCGCCGTCAACATGGGCCAAAAGGTCAAAATCAACAAAGCTGTCATTCATCGGCGTGACCAATGTGTCGGCCAGCGAATGGGCAACCTGGCTAAGTCGGGTGTGGGAACCGGGGCAGTCGATCAGAATGAAATCACTGGTTTTTTCCAACGCCGCCACGGCCATCGACAGCCGGTGATCGTAGGGGTTTTCCCCCTCGGCCAATGTTGATCGGTCAACCGCCGGCAATTCGTGATATTCCGGGGTTAGCAGGCTGATTTCGTGGCGTTTACAAAAAGTAACCCGATTTTCCAGATAGCGTGAAAACGTCTTTTGGCGCAGGTCTAAATCCAGCGCGCCCACGCGGTACCCCATGCGCGCCAGCGCCGTTGCGACATGCATTGAAACGGTGGATTTTCCAGCCCCGCCTTTTTCATTTCCGACGACGATAATATGCGCCATTGGCCTGCCCCTGCTGCCGGTAATTTGCCTGCTAAGCAACTTTTGCCGGATTATATGTGGTGTTGTGAGGAATAGAAAGTGGTGGATGTGGTGTGGCCGGTTGATTGCATGAAATCGCTGTTAACACTTTGATCTTGGGTGATTTGTGGCGATTGGAATTCCATCAAACTTTTGTAGGACCCAATTTCACGCATTTGGCGTGGTTAATCTTGTGCGCGGTGGAGAGGAAGATGCGCAGATTTTTGGACGGGAAATCGGACATACTTCAATGACCGGCTTGAGCCCTGTCAAGACATGCTTTGACTAACTTTTAGGTTCGCCGTTGGTCGGCGAAAGCCACAGAAAAGAAGGTCATTCATAGGGCGATCGTTGTGGTCTAAGTGTCAGTTCTGTCACGCAACTGGTGTTGGGTAAATTAATGGCAGTCGAGATCATCGTCGATATGTCAGCAAGTTGGATCATGCGTGAACGGTCTTTGCCCTCATCGGCGACAGAAGGTGTATTCACAAAACCGGGGTGAACCAGTGTGACCCTGACGCCGTGTTCTCGGACGTCTTCAAAAAGAGCCTTCGCAAAACCGGCTTGAGCGTGTCGTAGCGCGCAGTGTATGGCGTGGTTTTTCCAACCAAGCCATGATGTCGGACCACAGATGTAAACGAAGGCACCTTCTGATTTCTGAATGTCAGGCAAAATATGTGCGGTTAGCCGAATTGTCGCCCTGAGCACTTCGTCGATCGACCTATCCCAGTCAGCAAAGCGTTCAGTCGAAACTGTGCCGTAAGTGAATTTGGCTGCACAGTGGACAAGCGCGTTCAGGCTGTCACCAGATGTGGCCCAATCTGCAAGGCCTGCTATGGCTGACATGTCACCCATTTCGGCAGTGAACATCTCGCCTGAACCACCGGCCTCTCTGATCAAAGCAAGTGTTTCTGAAAGCGCGTCCTCGCGACGTCCATGCGCCAGAATGTGCCAACCTTCTGCAGCAAGTCGGACAGCGACCCCACGCCCTATACCGCTCGAGGCACCAGTAATGAGTGCAGTCTTGGGCATTTCCCATCCCCCTCAGACACACACATCTTACCACAGTTCACGAAGAACGATCAAAGAAGTATCGGATGTTTGTATTGTCCCGCTGTCCAGGCGTTGGGCAAAATAACACACGCGCCACGCTTTTGGATCGTCATGACTAATGCGCTACTTTGTATTTGGCGCGCGGTAGCGACCCCAGGGCCAACGATCCCTGCTTTTCATCTTAGATGCAAGCCGAGATTAAAGCCGGTTCGCTGGCAAAAATATGAGAAATCAGCGGTAAGGGGTGGCGTACTATATGGTGACGGTTTCGAACCGCGCACCCAAGGGATTAAAAAGTTTCTCAGATTTGGTTAAGTGTTGCGGCGGCGCGAGATATCTAAATTGTCAGATGTTCGATCGTTGGATGTATTTGCATTTGTTGCTGGTGTTCGAAATACAAAAGGAACGCCGCCCCCTTTTGAGGAGCAGCGCAGATAAATCGTCCGAAAAATCGAGGGTTTTCTTAAAACCCCAGACCTTCGTATTTTTTCTTAAACTTGGAAACCCGGCCGCCGGTGTCCAGCAGACGCGCGCCGCCGCCAGTCCAGGCGGGGTGCACGGTGGGGTCAACGTCCAGCGCCAGTGTGTCGCCCTCTTTGCCCCAGGTGGATTTCATTTCGATCATGTCGCCATTGGTCATTTTGACGTTGATCGTGTGATATTCGGGATGCAGGTCAGTTTTCATGGGTACTGCTCCTATTTCGCGCTTTTCAGCGGCTTGTAAGTTGTGTCTTCGGCGATGCGCGCAGATTTTCCGCGACGGGTGCGCAGATAATACAGTTTGGCGCGGCGCACACGGCCCCGGCGGATCACGGTGATGTTGTCAATATTGGTCGAATGCAGCGGGAATACCCGTTCCACGCCTTCGCCAAAAGAAATCTTACGCACGGTGAACGACCCAGCAATGCCTTTGCCGTTGTTGCGAGCGATGCAGACACCTTCGTAATTCTGTACCCGGCTGCGTGTGCCTTCAGTGACTTTGTAACCAACGCGGATGCTATCACCCGCTTTAAAGTCCGGCAATTCGGCGCCAAGGGCGGCGATTTGCTCGGCTTCCAGTTCAGCGATCAGGTTCATCTGACCTTCTCCTTAAATATGCTCACGGTTGTTCCGCGAAGTTTTGGCGCGTCCTCATTGCTCTGTGTCTTCGATCGGGTTCATATTGTGGGTTTCACAATATGCCCGCCAGAGGTCAGGTCGTCGTTGCTTTGTCAGCCTTTTGGCCATTGCCCGTCGCCAGTCAGCTATTTGGCCGTGGTGTCCGGACAGAAGAATGTCAGGAATGTCGCGGCCCTGCCAGGTGGCGGGTTTGGTATAGTGCGGGTGTTCAAGCAAACCGTGCGAGAAAGATTCTTCTTGCACCGACGCCTGATTCCCAAGAACGCGCGGTATAAGACGGACTGTTGCATCAATCAAGGCCTGCGCGGCGATTTCGCCACCGGTCAGAACAAAGTCGCCAAGGCTGATTTCCTGTACATTGAATTCTTCCAACACACGTTCGTCCACGCCCTCAAAACGCCCACAAAGCAAAGTGATGCCATCAGCCTGCGCATAACTTTGAACCAAGTCTTGTGTCAGCGGTTTGCCGCGCGGTGACAGGTAGATAACCGGCCAATTTGTCGAATTCTTTGGTGTGCCTTTGGCCGCGTGGTCAAGCGCCTTACCAACTATATCCGCCCGCAGCACCATGCCCGCACCGCCACCTGCCGGCGTATCATCGACATTCTGATGCTTGCCCTGGCCAAATCGGCGCAGGTCAACCGTTTCAAACTGCCAAAGCCCCTGGTCAAGCGCTTTGCCAATCACAGATTCCCCTAGGATGCCGGGAAAGCCATTTGGGTGCAGTGTGATAATCTTGGCTTTCCAGGCCCCGGCCAAATCCGGGCGGTTTGATATCAGACCTGTAGGTTTCCGGTTTGCGGATATCGCCTTGCGGCCATGGGATTTTTCAAAATTTTTCAAAGCAGGGTGCCGGATTTCTGGATCCGGTCTTTCACGGTTCTCAGGGTTTTCTTGCTTTGGACGCTGCGATTTAAATTCAGGAATTCCTGCTCGATATCGTGGTTTTGGCCCTGGTTGCTGCGCTTGGCCAAGGTCAGACTTTGGCGCACCTGATCCGGTACATCTGCAAGGTCCAAAATTGCATCAGCCGGGCCGCTTGGTAGGTCTGAAAAATCCTCGAGCCGGGCAATATACACCGGTATCGGGGCCAGGGCGCGCGCGATGAACTGGGTGTCATGTTCCGGGTTTGGCGGCCATTCGAATTTGGCGCAAAATGTTTCAAAGCTGTCGCGCAGGTGAATGGACCGCAGCAGGTGGCCATAGACGCTGCGCAGCCAGGTATCTTGATCGCGGGTGGTATACAAAAACCTGATGTCGGCAGTGGGGCCAAAGCGCGAGATCAATTCACTGGAAATGACCTGCGCCAACGGAATGGCGGTTTCGGCATAGTTGGTCACCATACGGCCAAACACATCGCGATGCCCCGGCATAACGCCGGAAAAGGTTTCGCGCGACAAAACGATGGTATCCGCATCCGGTATTTGGGCCAGAAACGCCCGAAACGCGCGGCGAAATTGCAAGCGACGCCAGGGAAACGGGCGTTGGCCAAACCGGCGGGTTTTTAGGCCTGCCGACGAAAAATCGATTTTACCGTAATAGTCAAAATAGGGTTTTAGGTTTTCGCGATTTTGGTGCAGGAAATCCTGCAAACTGCCGGTGGCGGTTTTGTGAAACCCGGCATGGACGATGATGCGCGTCATGTCAAAATGCACCTTCGGGTGGATCAATGATCACCCGGCCGGCCAACAGATCAACGGTTGGCACTGTATGCCGCGTGAACGGCAAAAGCGTGGTGGCAGATGTGCTGGGCAATTGTAATTCCAGCAAATCCCCAGCGCCATGGTTTTGAACAGCCTTGATGCGGCCCAGTTCAGTGCCGCCGGTATCAAGTGCCAATAGCCCAACCAAATCAGCGTGATAAAATTCGTCGTCGGGCAAGTTCGGGAAATTTTCACGGTCTACAAACAGTTCAGTACCGCGCAGAGCGTCGGCCTGTTCTTTGCTGTCCACGCCAGACAAGCGGGCCGCGAAACCGCCTTTGACGGCCCGTAGAATCTTGACGTCAAATTCAGTCGAACCTGTTTCTGTCTTTAACCGCCCATAGTCTGCAATCGCCGCCGGGTCCGAGCAAAAGGATTTTAGGCGCACCTCTCCGGTTACCCCAAAGGCACCGGCTATTGCCCCAACGCAGATCTGATCATTCGCCATCATGATCCTTTTTGGACGGTGATTGCGCAGCGTAGCTTACCCTGCGCAATCAATCGGTTACTGATCAAGTCTAACAGACTACTCAGTTTTTTCTTCTGCTTTTTCTTCGGTTTTCTCTTCGGAAACGTCGGCTGCCGCAGTTTCTTCCGATACGGGCGCTTCTTCAGCAACTGCTTCTTCGACAACTGGTTCCTCTACGGCCGCAGCTGATGCTTCTGCCGCGGCAGTCGTTTTGTCAGCTTTTTGTTGCACGCGGTCTTTGGTTTTTGCGTGTGGTTCGCCTTTGTTCGGGTTGTTGCGGTCTTTTTTGTCGATGACGCCGGCGGCTTCCAACATGCGGGAAATCCGATCTGTCGGCTGCGCGCCTTCACCCAGCCAATGTTTGATACGGTCTAGGTCCATTTTCACGCGTTCTTCACTGTCTTTTGGCAGCAACGGGTTATAAGTGCCCAGTTTCTCGATGAAACGACCATCGCGCGGCATCCGGCTGTCGGCAGCGACGATGCGGTAGAACGGGCGCTTCTTGGAACCGCCGCGAGCCAGTCTGATCTTGATTGCCATGATGTATTTCTCCTATTTCATGTACATTAGATAAGGGGTTAGCCCCTAGTCATTCTTTATGTTTCTTGTGGTGTTGGATAACTTCGTCGATGACGAAATTAAGAAATTTCTTAGCGAATTCAGGGTCTAAGTCGGCCTCTAGTGCCATTGTTTGCAAGCGTTCGATCTGTTCGGCTTCCCGTGTCAGATCTGACGGTGGCAGATCGTATTCTGCTTTTAGTTTTCCGACGGCCTGTGTCTGTGCGAACCGTTCTGCCAACGTATAAACAAGCACGGCGTCAAGGCGATCAATACTGTCGCGGTGTTCTTTCAAAAGTGCGGCGGTATAGGTCATTTTAAGTTCTCCGGATGGGGGTGGCGATAGACCAGGCAACGCAGACCTGCTGGGGTCTTGGCCTGCTGATCTTGCGTTGCCCCAAGACGTTTCGTCATGGTGATTGAGGCAGCATTGTCAGGTGCAATATAACTAACGGCGGTGTCCCAACCCAGATCAATGAACACATGCCTAATGACCGCACGCGCGGCTTCGGACGCATAGCCTGAACCTTCGTCCTCTGCCTGCCAAAGCGACCAGCCAATTTCGCATTCAGGCCAGCTGGGCGGTTGCACGCCCCCGACATGGCCGATGGCTGTGCCGGTATCTTTGCGGGTAATGACGTAGCTGCCAAAACCACGCAAAATCCAATGTCCGATCCTTTCAGACAATTCTGACCAGCCTTGGTTTGCATCAGCTGAACCGCCGGTATATTTGGCGCGATCAGATGTGAAAAAATTGACAAAACCGCCGACGTCATCGGCAACGGGTGCGCGTAGAACCAGCCGGTCAGTTTCGATATTTGCGATATCAAGGTTCACGGTGAAACCCCCGTACCGTCGGTCGTTCTTAACGTTGCTGGCTCGGTGTGGCGATAGACGAGGCACAGGTCATACGGGTCCGATTGTGATGCGCGAAGATCAAGAACCACGCCAAGGCGTTCGGCCAACGCGATTGAGCGAGCATTGACAGGCGCAATCTTAAAAATATCACGGCAGACATCCCAGTCGTTAGGTTCCGGACGGCGCAGGGTCAGACGGTCGGTTGTTAGGGTATGGGCGTTCATGGCTGTGGCCCGCTTTGGTGTTTTGGCAGGGCGTAAACGTCGCGCCACACATTGTCGGGGAATTGATCTCGACGGATTTTTGCACCACCTAGGCGGGTCGCCAGCTTGCGGGCCGCGGTATTTTCATCGCGGAAATGGGTTTCAAGCATTGGCCAACCCAAATTGTCGTAGGCAAAACTGATGACGGCGCGGTTGGCTTCGGTTGCGTATCCGTGGCCGCGTTGATCGGGCATCAGCCACCAGGTCAGTTCATGGCTTGGCCAATCATCCGGGTGGCAGATACCCGCGCCACCGACGACAGTGGCATCACCGGACAACGTGATTAGCCACATGCCAAAGCCTTTGGACCAGTGGGCGATATCTTGATCAAGAATTGCCTGAATTTCAGCGGCGGAGGTTCGGTACCGATATTTTTCAACCTTGGTATCCGAGACCGCATAAAACGAAACATAGGCCGCCAGATCGGACGCGGCCGGGGCCCGCAAGGTCAGACGATCGGTGGTTATGGTTGTTGCAGTCATTTCAGCGCCCCGGTGGCAGGGTGGCGGTAGACCAGGATTTCGCTGTCGTCACTTGCAAAATACTTGCTGTCAAAAGTCGCGCCCAGGCGTTCGGCAAGTTTCACCGACCGCGGATTGCCCGGTGTGATGTTGCTGGTCAGAGAATTGAAGCCGAGCGTATCAAAGGCGTAAGCACGGGCGGCCAAAGCCGCCTCGTAGGCAATATTTTTGCCCTGAAAACCTTGGAACAACATCCAGCTAAGTTCAGGTTCTTGCAGCCCTTCGGGTTTCCACAGACCAACAATGCCACAGGGGCGCTGGTCGGCGCGCAAATCAACTGTCCACAGGCCAAAGCCACGCAGCTGCCAGTGTCCGATGGACGACGCAAACCAGCGCCACGCCGCGTTGCGCGTTAGCGGCCCGCCGTAACCACCGGAATGGGCGGCATCGGCAAAGAAGGTCGCGACCTGTTCAAAGTCATGCGCAGAATGCGCGCGCAGTGAAAGGCGGTCAGTGGATATGGTCGGAACAGTTGTCATGCGGCGTCTGGCGTGGGCGTGCCGAATGACAGGCGTGGTTCAATATACATGCCTACAAGCAAAGCTGCCATAAAGATCAAGCCGCCCAAACCGCCATAGCTTAGGGATGCCAAAGCAGGGCCTGGGCAAAACCCAGACAGGGCCCAACCAATGCCAAAAAGGGCTGAACCAACAATTAGACGACGATCAAGCACCGGGTCGACCGGTGTTGGGATTGGTGTGCCAAGTACCGCTGTTGTACGCGATTTAGTCAGCTGCCAGGCGATGGCCATTGGGATGATCGCGCCCCCCAAAACGAACGCCAATGTCGGGTCCCAGGCGCCAAAAACATCAAGCCAGCCTTGTACCTTTGTGGTGTCGGTCATGCCTGAAATTAGCAGGCCGATGCCGAACACAGAGCCTGAAAGCAGGGAAAATAATAGCCGCATCAGATCACCCCCAAACCGTGGCGCAGCACCAGCATCACCAGACCGCCAAACAGCAGGTAAATCAGCGTCGCGACGATGCCGCGCTGTGAAAACCTGGATATGCCGCAAACGCCATGCCCGGACGTGCAGCCATTGGCCATGCGGGTGCCGATGCCGACAACCACGCCGCCGATAATCAGGACAGCGATGTTGCCGGTAACGTTGGTTGACGGGGCGTTGGCAAAAATGGCGATCAGGGCCGGGGCACCGATCGTGCCTGCAACAAATGCCGCGCGCTCAGACAGATTGGCCCGGCCTGAGCCATCTACCATGCCGCCAAGGATGCCGCTGGCCCCCATGATACGTCCATTGATAAGCAAAAACATTGCCGCCGCCAGCCCGATCATCAAGCCGCCGCCCAGGCCGTAAAGCCAGTCTATTGGTATATTGGTCATAGAACACCTCCGGTTTTCGTCTTCGCAACGACGACGTGATTTTTAGGCGAAAAATCGGCAGATCGAGTTTGGTTCATTTTTTTCTCCCAAACCCGGATAGCCCTGGTGGCAATCCACCACCGCCCAGCCCGGGCAGGCCGCCAGGCATTTGGCCCAGTTGTTTTGCTGCCGCTTCTACAGCCGCGGGATCGTTCATATCTGGCATACCGCCCTTGCCCATCATGCCTTTCATCGCCTGTTTCAGCATGCCGCCTTTGCCCATTTTACCCATCTTTTTCATCATGTCCGACATTTGCCGGTGCATTTTCATCAACTGGTTAAGTTGCGAAACTTCTAGGCCTGCGCCCTTGGCAATGCGTTTTTTGCGCGATGCCTGCAACAACTGCGGATTGGCCCGTTCACGTTTGGTCATGGATTGGATCAGGGCGATTTGACGGCGGAAAACACTGTCGTCAAAGCCAGATTTTTCCGCCTGCGCGGCCATTTTTTTCATGCCGGGCATCATCCCCATGATGCCTTCCATGCCGCCCATTTTTTGCATTTGTTCCAATTGGCCGCGCAAATCGTTCATGTTGAACTGACCCTTTTGGAACCGGCGCATCATGCGTTCGGCCTGTTCAGCCTCGATGGTTTCCTGGGCCTTTTCCACCAGCGATACGATGTCGCCCATGCCCAAGATGCGCCCGGCGATGCGGTCTGGGTGGAATTCCTCCAGCGCGTCCATCTTTTCGCCAAGACCGACGAATTTGATCGGCTTGCCAGTGACAGCGCGCATTGACAGGGCTGCGCCGCCGCGACCATCGCCGTCCATTCGTGTCAGGACAACACCAGTGATGCCTATTTTGGCGTCAAATTCTTCAGCAACTTCGACGGCGACCTGACCGGTAAGGCCATCAACAACCAGCAGGGTCTCGCGTGGGTTGACAATATTTGAGACGTCTTCGACCTCTTGCATCAACGTTTCATCGATATGCAGACGGCCCGCTGTGTCCAGCATATAGACATCATAGCCCCCCATCGTCGCCTGTTGTTTGGCGCGTTTGGCAATTTGCACCGGGGTTTGGCCCTTGACAATCGGCAGCGTGTCAACACCGATTTGTGTGCCCAGGATCGCCAGTTGATCCATCGCAGCGGGGCGGTAAATATCCAGGCTGGCCATCAGTACACGTTTGCCGTTTTTTTCCGTCAGGCGTTTTGCCAGCTTGCCGGTGGTGGTGGTTTTACCGCCACCTTGCAGGCCAACCATCAAGATAGGGGCAGGCGGGTTGTCGATCTTAAGTTCACCGGGGTCTTTATTGTCACCCGCCAGTACATGCACCAATTCATCATGCACAATTTTGACGACCTGTTGGCCGGGGGTGACGGATTTGGTGACGGATTGGCCCGAAGCCTTTTCTTGGATCGCTTTGACGAAATCGCGGGCGACGGGCAGGGAAACGTCGGCCTCAAGCAAGGCAACCCGAACTTCGCGCAGGGCTGTTTTGACGTCGTCTTCGGACAAAGCGCCCTGTTTGGTCAGCCGGTCAAAGACGCCGCCAAGGCGTTCGGATAGGTTCTCAAACATTGTGCGGCCCCTTCGCCGGATAATTCAGGTGCCCCTTACATAGGTAAGCGACGGTTCAAACGCAAAACACACCAGTGGGCGCGACGCGCTGACTGGTGGCGATCCCGGATCAGGCCCGGGACCGGAAGTATTTGTGACTTCCGGATGTTGGGGGCATTTAAAATGGTGGCTTGCCCGAGTCAATAGCCGCAGGGGACGTGGCAGAGATTTGGTTTGCCTCCCGCGGAGATATTTTGACTGAAAAGAATGGGGCCGAGCGCCCGTGTGTCAGGCGCTCGGGAAATTTTGCTTAGGTGTGGGTCAACTGATCGCGATGGGTATAGGCAAGTACCACCGCCAAAAGACCCAGTACAATCGCAGGCAACATCGTGTCGGTGCCAAGGATCACGATGTGGGCCAGGACGGCACCAATCATGGTGGCCGCTAGCAAGCTTGCGCCAATGACCTGCTTACCAGGCACCCAAAGCAGGACAGCGGCGGTGACTTCGATTACACCAGTGACGTAGCGGAACCATTGGCCAACGCCGATGGTATCATAGGTGGCCACCATCATGTCGACACCGGCAAGTTTGGCAATGCCAGCGGCAACGAACGCGAAAGTGACGAGCAGTTTGATCGCTGTGAGCGCGTATTTGTTGAGATTGGAAATCATGGTTTATCCTTTCGAGGCGTATTGGTTTCAGGCAGCAATATTCAAAGTATCAATGGCGCTGTGGGCGGATGTGAGGCTGGCATCCGCGTCAATTGCCAGCTGATCTGCGGCAACAAAGCTGACATCGCTGATGCCGATGAACCCTAAAAGGTGGCGCACATAGTTTGAGGCAAATTCGATGTTTGACCCCAGTTCAGTGCCGCCCGAGGCGATAGCAACAATGGCGCGTTTTCCAGTCAGCAGGCCAACCGGGCCGGTTTCGGAATATTGGAACGTTTCGCCAACCCGGGCAATAAGATCGACCCACGCTTTGAACGCTGCCGGGACCCCGAAATTATAGATCGGTATGCCGATGACAAGGGTGTCGGCGGCGCGCAATTCGGCGATCAGTTCGTCAGACTGGGCCAGACGTGTACGCTGATCGTCGGTGCGGTCGGCGGCTGGCGTAAAGTTGGCGTTGACCCAGTTTTCATCCAATTGTGGCAGGGCGGTTGCCAGATCGCGGGTGATCACCGTTGCGTCCGGCGTGCGGTTGATGACACGATCGGTCAGATCACGGGTTACCGACCCTTGGTGGCGGGCGGATGCATCGATGCGCAGAATTGTATTGGTCATTTGAAGTCTCCAAAGATTTGTTTGTTCCGGGCTAAGATGGGACTTGCAAAAAAGAACGCAAGAGTGAATAATAAACATGAACTGTGCATTTACGCACAATACAAGGATGCACCACATGGGCACCGAAAACTGGGATGAATTCCGGACCGCGCTGCATGTGGCGCGTATGGGCACGGTCAGCGCAGCGGCGGCCGAACTGGGGGTGCATCATGCAACTGTGATCCGTCATATCGATGCGCTGGAACAGCGATTGGGGGTGAAACTGTTCCAGCGCCACGCGCGCGGCTACACCACCACCGAGGCCGGCCAAGATCTGCTAAAGGTTGCCACCGCAACTGACGAGCAACTTAGCCAGCTGGTGGGCCGGATCAAGGGCCGAAAAAATGCGGTGAGCGGTGAATTGGTGATCACAACCGTTAGCGGTTTTTCGGCTATTGTGACGCCAATTTTGACGCGATTTCAGTTTGAACATCCGGATATCAAGATACGTTACCTTTCCGCGAGCCGTCTGTTCAGATTGGAATATGGCGAGGCACATATTGCCATTCGCGCCGGGCCCAAGCCGGATGAACCCGATAATGTAGTGCAGCATTTGGCCAGGTTTTCCCCGCGGCTGTGTGCGTCCTACGAATACGCTGAGAAACACGGGCTGCCGGCGGGGCCCAAGGAATTTGGGTTGCACAGGTTCATTGGTCCCGGCGAACCTAAACTGCGGGTGCCAACCGAACGGTGGCTTAGTGAAAACATACCGGCGGAAAATATCGTTTTTCGCGCGACTGAAAGACTGGCCCAAGAGGCGGCAGTTCGCCAAGGCGTTGGCATTGGATTTGTCACCAATATGATATCGGCGGCCAATCTGGACTTAAAGGTTGTCATGGACCGCTGTGACGCCTGGCAATCGGATCTTTGGCTGGTGACCCATGTGGACCTGCACCGCACCGCCAAGGTGCAAGCGATTTGGAAAGCGGTAAGGGAAGCAGCGCGCGCGTGGCCAAGCGAATGAGTGCTGGGGTATCACAACCTATGCGCGGTCATTTGGCGATGCTGACGTTTTCGGCCGCTGTTGCCGGGTCGTTCTCGTTGGGGTCGCTGGTGGCCAACCAGATCGCGCCAGCGGCGATAATTGCGGTACGGTTCGTGTTAGCGGCTGGATTGGTGGGTGCCGTGGCAGTTGTTAGCGTGGGCGTGCCGCGATCTACCTGGACCGCACCGTGGCGCTATATCGTTCTTGGCGGCATTTTTGCGTTTTATTTCGTGATGATGTTTGAAGGCTTAAAGACGGCACTACCGGTGTCTTCGGCGGCGGTGTTCACACTGACACCAATACTGGCAGCCGGGTTTAGCTGGGTGTTGTTGCGACAGGTGCTGACCGGGCGCATGGCCGGCGCGCTGGCCATTGGCATGGCCGGGGCGTTATGGGTGATTTTCAAGGCTGATTTGCGTGCTTTGCTGGCGTTCCAGGTTGGGCGGGGCGAATTGATATTTTTCGCAGGCTGTATTGGCCACGCGTTGTATACGCCCCTGGTGCGACGGCTGAACCGTGGCGAGACGCCGGTAGTTTTCACTTTTGGGACATTGGTTGGTGGATCACTTGTGCTAACGGTCTATGGTTGGCCGGCAATCCGGGCGACGGATTGGAACACGCTGGCACCGATTGTCTGGGTGACGATTGCATACACCACAATCTTTGCCACGGCGCTGTCATTTTGGCTGGTTCAATACGCAACATTGCGGCTGCCGTCAGCGAAAGTCATGGCCTATGCGTATCTGACGCCAAGCTGGGTAATACTGTGGGAGATTTCACTTGGGCATGGCGTGCCAAGCGCGCTGGTTTTGGGGGGTGTTGGGCTGACCATCGTGGCGTTGTGGCAGTTGTTGGCAGAGGCGTGATGGTGTTTTGTCGAAAAATCTGGGTCGGGTGCCTCCGGCGGGGATATTTCTGAAAAGAAGAAGATGAGAGTTGGTGATCATTCGCCCAGTTCGGATTCCAGAAACCGTTCGAAGTCGTCAAGATTTACTGGTTCAAACTGGCCGAAGCCCTGCATCCAGACCGAGGCGGATTTCATCGCGTCGGGGTCAAGTTTGCACCATGTCACGCGCCCGCGTTTTTCCTGGGTGATCAGGTGCGCGCGCGCCAGGATGGTCAGGTGTTTGGAGATTGCTGCCAGCGACATTGCGAAGGGTTCGGCGACGTCCGAGACGGCCATGTCGTCTTCGAGCAGCATGGTCAGAATGGCGCGCCGGGTTGGGTCGGCGAGGGCTGCGAAGATGATGTCGAGATGATTTTGCATGCCTGGCGACGTTACTGACAAACTTT
>CAXMPY010000007.1:0-28208 GCA_964195275.1 uncultured Paracoccaceae bacterium | reverse complement strand
ACCACGTCAAATGTTGCGTCACCGTATGGTAATGTCTCTGTTTTGTGCCCCGATCAAGCGTCTTGGACACGCTGTGCAGTATGGTTGCAGCCCACAACAACGATCTGCATGCGGCAAAGGCGGCGGGTCTCATAACGGCATTTGTTCCGCGCACCGATGAATATGGATCGGGTCAAACCGTGGATTTGGAACCGGAAGCAGATTGGGATTGATAGCTGCTGATTTTAATGGGTTGGCGGTAGTCAATGGTGATGACCCTGCCGCCACTGCCTCGACCTGGTCCTATTTTCTCCAAACCTCGCGAGAGATAGCCATCCACTCCAGTGTAAAAAGGTGGCCTAAGGTAAAATATTCAGAGATTTGCGCGAAAATACGGACATGAGGCGGACACAACTCAAACTTTCTCTGTCAGGGTTGAGATAGTCTCCCTTAAGTCTCTGCTTATATTGATATTATTGGCGCGCTGGGGAGGATTCGAACCCCCGACCCCTTGATTCGTAGTCAAGTACTCTATCCAACTGAGCTACCAGCGCGCGGACAGGCGGGATGTAGCGACACCGCAATGCCAATGCAAGCGTAGATTTATTCGGCCGCTGCATCCAACACGATAATGGATTTGGGCAAAGAGATCGCGAAACGGGTGCCCTGATCGTCACTGCGAACCAATTCAAGGCGTCCGCCATGACCCCGCACAAGTTCAGCAGCAATCGCCAGCCCAAGACCGGTGCCGCCCTTGCGCGCACCACCTTGAAACGGCTGAAACAAATGATCCAACGCTTTGCCCGGCAGTCCGGGCCCGTTATCTGTAACCTGTATCATCCAATTCAGATCATCTTCGGAGCCGGAAACTGATATTGTTCCGGCATTGCCACTGGTTACGATCGCCTGACGGGCGTTGCCTACAAGGTTTGAAAGCACGCGATACAATTGTTCGGCATCAGCCCGAACCGCCATGTCACCAGTTATGTCCTGAGAATATTCAATGTCATAATCACCGATTGCCAGGCGTTCGCTTTCAAAAACACCGTTGACGATATCCGCAAATCTGACACGATCAAGCGTTGGGGCCGGTTCTTCGGCCTTACCAAATGCAAGCGTTGATTCACACAGGTTCACGGCGCGGGAAATCGAGTTAAGCAATTTCGGTACCGTACGTTTGACATATGGGTCCTCGCTATTTTCCATTCGGTCAGTAAACAATTGCGCCGTGGTCAATATATTTCGCAAATCATGGCTAATTTTTGCAACCGCACCTCCAAGTTGCGCCAACCGTTCTTTTTGGAACACCGCACTGGTCAGCTGCATCTGCATTGATTGCAACGCAGTTTCCGCCTGCCGGATTTCAATGACACCGGCCGAAGGTTCGATGATCCGACGCGCATCTTCTGGCGAAGTGGCATAGGATTTCATCGCTTCGACAACGCCCTTTATCGGGCGCACAATGAAATAACGCACCGCAAAAAATAGCAGAAACGCGGTCAGAACCGAAATGACAGCCGACAGCGCCAATATGCGTAATCCATAGTCGATCATCGCGGAACGCAGCGGCCCGCTTTCCATCGTAACTTCGATCAACAACCCAGCCTCTTGAACCGGTACGCCGATCACCCTGATAACCTGGTTTTCGGTATCCAGCAGGCGGTCTATTGCATCCATAATCAGCGCCCAGGAACTTGGGTCGCGTAAATCAAATGTCTTGGAAATTGCTGAAGGCATCTTTGAGGAAAGCATCAGCTGTCTTACTTCGTCGCGGGCCAGAACCACATTAAACACGCCCGCATTCTTCAGCAATTCCGCTTCCAGGTCTTCTTCGATCATGTCACTTGCCAACAGGACCAACGAAGCGATTTGCGCCCGTTCAAGCCGCAACAATAGATAATCTTCGCGAAAACGAGCCACCGATGGCACAAATATCAATATTTCCGCCAACATTACGAACACGGTGGTCAAAATCAGGAAACGGCCTGAAAGCGTATTCAGAAACATATCAAACTCGCGAGTGTTGGCTGTCAGGGAAGCACATTTTGCACAAACCCAACAATTCGTTTGACCATAGGACTATCAAACAATCGTGGTGAGAAATAGGCCCCTGCGGCGCGCTTGTTGATTTCCCCAAGCGTCGGGTACGGCGCCACCATCGTGGCGACAGCTGACATTTTCAGTTTATTCGCGATGACCAGCGCCCAAATCCCAATCAGTTCGCCCGCCGCTGCGCCCGCAATGCTGGCGCCAACGGGGCGGCCTTTTACAATCATGACCTTGATCATTCCAATGGTCTGGCCAGACGCGATAGCCCGGTCATTTTCATTATAGTCAAAGCGCACCACTTCTAATTTCTCACCATGAATGTCACGCGCCTGGGCTTCGGTAAGGCCAACTTGGGCCAATTCAGGGTCGGTGTACGTCGCCCAAGGAATATGATCTGTACGGACCTTTGCCCGCAGACCAAACAATATAGATCTGATGACGACACCCGCATGATATCCGGCGACATGGGTGAAATGCTGGCTGCCGGCGACATCGCCAATGGCGTAAATCTTTTTGTTGGTTGTCCGAAGGCCGGCATCAACCTGAATGGAATGCTCAAACTGCACACCGGCCGCCTCGAGCCCCATATTGTTAATGTTTGCTTTCCGCCCGACGGCCATCAACAGGTGCGAGCCTTTGAAAATCCGGCCATCTTCAGCCTCGATTTCAATTGCACCGGCTTTGCCGCGTATCTCTATTGCAAAGGCGTCTTCGGCAATTTCAATGCCTTCGCCACGCAGTCGGTCCAGCACGATTGCCGCCAGCTCTGGGTCATTTTTGCCCAGTGCTTTCATACCTTCAATGACGGTGACCTTGCTGCCCAAACGCACATGGGCCTGAGCCATTTCCATGCCAATCGGTCCGCCACCCACGATCAAAAGATGTTTGGGCCGTTCGCGCAAATCGAAAATGGTTTCGTTGGTTTCGTGCGGCACTTTGTTGAGTCCCGGAATGGGCGGTATCAGCGGCGATGATCCCGTCGCAATCACAAAGCGCCGGGCTTTGATCACGGTATCGCCCGCCTGTACTTCGGTTGGGGAAATAAATTGACCGCATTCGCGGATCACATGAACGCCCAGCCCCTCGAAACGTTCCTGGCTATCAACCGGTGCAATCGTTTCGATCACCCTTTTCACATGGTCTTTGGCCGCTGAATAGCTGACTTTGGGTTTGACCGGTGTAACACCAAAATCGGCGCCGGTTTGCATATCATGAGCGTGTTTACCGGCCGCAATCAAAGCCTTGGACGGCACGCAGCCGAAATTCAAGCAGTCGCCGCCCATCAGTTTGGCTTCCAGAAGAACAACTTTTGCGCCCATTTGAACCGCGCCAGCCGCGACCGACAACCCGCCAGAGCCGCCGCCGATGACACAGATGTCTGTTTTGATCGTATTCATAATTCAGCGATCCAATTCAGCCAGTATTACAAGGTAGGTTTTTTGCGAAATGCCTTTAGCAAGATCGGCAGTGCCGCAAGCGCGCTAATGCCAAGTATGGGAAATAGTATTTGTGGTTCAAAAATAATGCCAAGGTTCGGGCTTTCACCGCGTTCAAAAACTTCGCCCAAACCAGCGCCAACAGACGTATAGACAACGCCGCCCGGTATGATGCCAAAAAAGGTTGTGACTGCGAACCGCCACAGGCTGACGCCAACCAGGGCCGGGATGATATTGGCGACAAAAAATGGCACAGCCGGAACAAGGCGCATTAGGAACAGAACAGACCATTGATTTTGGTCGATACCGTCTTTGACTTTCTTGACCGCGCCTTCGGAGCTTTCCATCTTTGCGGCCAAACGTTCGCCTAAACCCCACTTAGCGGCCAAAAAGATCAACGTTGCACCCACGGTCGCTGCTGTCACATTAAACAAAGCACCCGGGAAAGTTGAGAACAGAAAGCCGCCGGTCAAAGTGACAATTGTTGCCCCCGGCAGTGAGAAGGCCACAATACCGATATAGGCGGCCATAAATATTAGTACCGTTATCAAATAGTTGCTATCGCGAAATGCAATCAGCGCTTCCCGGTTGTCGCGCAAAGCATCGAATGAAAGGTAATCGTGTAACGTAAAATAGCCGATAACACCGACGATTATTACTGCGATCAAAGGGATAAGCCGCGCGATTCTGCTTTTTGGAGTCTTACTGGGTAAATCGGTCATTTTGTTTTCCTGCATGAGCATGCGAAATTTCAACTAACATGACCTTACTGGCGGCGGTGAAACAGCCCGATCACGCGCGGTTGATCAATTTTGAGGACATGTTTCAAAATATCCGTGTCCGGGGGGTGTTCTGAAACATTATTCGGTCAAATAAACAGCGGTTTGTTGCAGTTTTGCTGCCTGTTGCGAATTGACACGAACGCCGCGACCCCCTAAAGCACGGACTTCGAATATACCGGCCTTCGAATCTCTGATGGATTTGGGCTGAACATGACGGAGATTTCGCGATGAAGCGCACATTCCAACCCTCGAACCTAGTTCGCAAGCGGCGCCACGGCTTTCGCTCTCGTATGGCGACAAAAGCTGGCCGCAACATATTGAATGCTCGACGTGCTAAGGGCCGCAAAAAACTCAGCGCATAGGCGTTCGCCGAAAGGCATCTAAAATGAAACCGCCGGTGGCACCATCAGCAGGCAATATCGCCGCGGCTGACATTGGGCCACCGGCGGTTTCCATTTGTCTAAACGTTTTGCGCAAGCGCGCCGATTTCTTGCGGGCGGCAAAAGCATTGCGCCGGTCCACCAAAAGCATTCATGTCCAGGCCCGTAATCGGGAAACCGACGAAGACCGAACCGGTATTTACGTTGGCTACACCTGTTCCAAAAAAGTTGGCAACGCTGTGGCTCGAAACCGTGCCAAGCGCCGTCTGCGCGCCGTTGCGCGCCGGGTGCTACCCGAAATTGGCAAATGGGGCTGGGACTACGTGCTGATCGGCCGGGCAAACGTTACCGCCAGTTATCCTTTTGATGAAATGTGTACCGATTTGAAATCGGCGTTAGCCAAACTGCATCAGGATCAACCATGACGCCGCTTGCCCACATCTTTGCCCTGCCCGTCCGCGCCTACCGATTTGTGTTTTCACCAATGGTTGGCAAAAGTTGCAGATTTCAACCGACCTGTTCAGCCTATGCGCTGGAAGCCCTGGAAAAGCACGGCCCGATTAAAGGCGTTTATTTGACTATTCGGCGCGTCGGGCGGTGCCACCCACTTGGCAGCGACGGGTTTGATCCAGTGCCAGACGTAAAGCCAGATCACCAAAAATAAAGCAAAAACTATGGGGGGGTTTATGAAAATGCTTTGCAAGTTCTTCTGAACCGTTAACTCAACCAATAACCAACCCGCCTTACCGTTGGCGAGACTGGCGGGCTGCCCGCTGATGTCACCAAAGGCAACGCCAATGTCATACGGTATACCGACGAAAATTCTCGACCATAGTAAACAATTGCGCGCCGCGCTGATCGGCCCCCAAACACTGGTTTTCTACCCGCACTAACTTTGGGCGGCTACTGGTTTGGCGGGGAAGCAATGTTGCTTTACGTTGCCTTGGTATTTCCCGGTGCGTTCGCGATAACGGGATTGTTTTCGGGCACCGGCCCGGCTTGGTCGCAAGCCCGCGACAAAGAACCGCTGCAGAACTAATGCTTGGTGATATTTTGAAATCCGGTAAAACCACGGGCAAAACCACCGCTGCAATCGCCATCACGATCGATGAATTTCCCAAGATCAAACAACAATATGGAATTGCTTTGGGCGAAGTTCGACGCGCGGACCTGGAAGTGCTGATACAACTTTCCGCCCGCCTTCAGACCACGATTGCAGAACCAATATCAGTTGATGCCACTCGGGTTTTTTATTACCGCCTCGGTGGGGTTCTGCTTTGCAAGCCAAACGCCGAAACCATCCGGACCAGTCCTACTGGATTTAGCAGAAAAGGCCTTGGCAACTGCGCGGGCAAATGGCGGTGGTTCAATTCGAGCCGCCGCCCAAGGCGATAAGAAGCGTAATGTGACTACTGAAATCGCCCATGACGATGTGGCCGAAGCGTTGGAAAAGGGGCATATTCAGCCCTGTTTTCAGCCTCAGGTTTCAACACATACCGGGCAAATTACCGGGTTTGAAGCGCTGGCGCGATAAGTCCAACCTGACGGCGCAGCCATCCCACCAAGCGATTTTCTGCCCGCGCTTGAAGAAATGGTATTGTTGGAACAACTTTGCGAGGTGGTACTATCTAGATCATTATCGGCATTACAGCACTGGGATGGCGAAGGATTTGAAATTCCAACTGTATCGGTAAATTTCCCGAGCCAAGAACTGTCAAACCCCAAACTGATTGATCGGCTGAAATGGGAGCTGGATCGATTTAACCTTGCCCAAAATCGGCTGAATATCGAAATTCTTGAGGACGTCACCGCTGTTTCCAAAGACGACGTGATCGTGCGCAACATTCAGGCAATGGCTGAATTTAGCTGTTCGGTAGATTTGGATGATTTTGGTACCGGCCATGCCTCGATTGCGAATATCAGGCGATTTTCAGTGAACCGCATCAAAATTGACCGCAGCTTTATAACCCGCGTAGATCAGGACCGTGATCAGCAAAATATGGTGTCAACAATTTTGACAATGGCCGAGCTTCTGGAAATCGATACAGTTGCCGAGGGTGTTGAAACCATTGGTGAACACACAAAATTTTGGCGCAACTGGCTTGCGGACATGTTCAAGGTTTCAGCGTTGCAAAGCCAATGCCGCTTGCCGAGACAAACACTTGGATCACGCAATATCTTGGTAGATTGCCAGATATTGGAAAAGTTGGCCGAAAGGTCAGTTGAAGCCACACCTGCCTGCCTAAAACCGCTTGACCTTTTCGCCCTTGGACTGTTGAACAACCTGACGCAAAAATCGACAGGTAGTGGGTCTTTATGGACGATCAGAATAAGAATCTTATCCTTGCAACAGTCCTAAGTGTTTTGGTTATTCTGGTTTGGTTTGTGCTGTTCCCACCAGAACAGCCGGTAACCGACCCCAATACACCGGCCGACACTTCTCACAATGCCCCCGCCGCAGCCACACCGCAAGATACCGCAGGCTCAACCACCCAGACCAGCGCAGCCGAACAAACACCGGTTGCGACGGCTTCGCGCATTGCGATCCAAACACCACGACTTACCGGCAGTATTTCGCTGGCGGGCGGTCGGATCGATGATCTTTCGCTGACCCGCTACAAAGAAACGCTAGAACCCGGCAGCAAGAATGTCACGCTGCTAAAACCTGTGGGCGTCGACGAAGCGTATTACGCATTGTTTGGCTGGGCACAGGGTGTTGATCAAGATGCATCCGAAGTTCCCGGCGCCAACACAATCTGGGAATTGGTCAGTGGAACCACACTTTCGGTAAACTCACCGATCTCAATGAAATGGGATAACACCAAAGGGCTGGTATTTCGGCGAACCATCAGCGTCGACGAAAATTATTTGTTCTCCGTTTCCCAAGAAGTTGAGAATACCGGTTCAGCAACCGTGCGTATGGCCCCCTATGCCGAACTGGTGCGTCAGGGTGAACCTAGCGATCAGATGGGTTTCTTCATCATCCATGAAGGCGCAATTCGCCAATCTGGCGAAGAATTGCAAGAATACGACTATGGCGACCTGCGTGGATTTGACCCCGACTCCCGCTGGGGACAAAGTTCAGATGTCGTGAACGCGTCGCAGAATGGCTGGATAGGGTTCACCGATCACTATTGGATGACAACACTAATTCCGGCTGCCGATCAGCCGTTTGAGGCCGTGCTGCAATATGGTGAAGGCAATGACATTTACAAAGCCATTGCCCGCCTTGAAACCCAAAGGGTGGCGCCGGGGCAAACTGTATCGGTCCAAACGCAAGTTTTTGCCGGTGCAAAAGAATGGGAGACTATTCGAAATTACGAAACCCAAAACGGCATTTTCAAATTCCTGGATTCCATCGACTGGGGTTGGTTCTTTTTCCTGACAAAACCCATCTTCGCCGTGCTTCACTGGCTGAATGGCATCATCGGAAACATGGGTTGGTCCATTATCGCGCTGACACTGGTGATCAAGGCAATTTTGTTCCCACTGGCCTATAAATCCTACGTTTCAATGGCCAAAATGAAAGAGCTTCAGCCAGAAATGGAAAAGCTTAAGGAAAAGGCCGGCGACGATAAGCAGAAAATGCAAAAGGGCATGATGGAGCTTTACAAGACCAACAAAGTTAACCCTGCCTCGGGTTGTTTGCCGATCTTGCTACAAATTCCAATCTTCTTTTCGCTCTACAAAGTAATATTTGTCACCCTTGAATTGCGCCACGCCCCGTGGATTGGCTGGATACAAGATTTGTCCGCACCAGACCCATCATCAATTCTGAACCTGTTCGGCCTGCTGCCCTACAACACACCCGATCCGAATTCATTGCTGTTCATCATTTCACTTGGTGTTATGCCGATAATTTTGGGCATCTCGATGTGGTTGCAACAAAAGCTGAACCCAACACCTACTGATGCAACCCAGGCGATGATATTTGCTTGGATGCCTTGGGTATTTATGTTCATGCTGGGGCGTTTTGCCAGTGGTCTGGTGCTGTACTGGATCGCGAATAATACTATCACATTCACCCAGCAGTATATCATCATGCGCACCCACGGTGCCAAGCCAGATGTGTTTGGAAACATCCTCAAAAGCTTTAAGCGAAAGCCGAAATCTGAGAACAAATAGTGGCAACTCTTTCTCAGATATGGCGGC
Source organism: uncultured Paracoccaceae bacterium (assembly GCA_964195275.1). GTDB lineage: Bacteria > Pseudomonadota > Alphaproteobacteria > Rhodobacterales > Rhodobacteraceae > NVTR01. Next base: position 19,430 of record CAXMPY010000007.1, on the reverse strand, counting down.
ATCCTATCAAAGCCCATGGGCGCGAGGAAATCACCCAGGTTTCACTTAGTGAAGGTCACGGCATGCCCTGGGACCGGCAGTGGGCGGTTGCGCATGAATTATCAAAATTTGATCCAAACGCACCCGGTTGGGTTTCTTGCCAAAACTTTTCGCGCGGCGCTAAGGCGCCACTGCTTCAAGCCATCACCGCACGTTCGGGTTTGCCAAATCAAAAGATGACCTTAAGCCATCCAGACCTGAAAACCTTGACAATTGACCCCGAAAACACGGCAGATAAGGCTGCATTTATTCAATGGGTCATGCCGATTAGCCCAACCGATCGCGCGCTGCCGGCCGGATTGGTCCAGGCACCCAACCGAAGTCTGACAGATACAGACTATCCGTCCATTTCACTGATCAATCTGAATAGTCACGCAACCGTTGCCGATCACGTTGGACGGGATATTTCCCATTTACGCTGGCGCGGAAATATAATTTTGCACGGGCTGGACGCTTGGGCTGAATTTAACTGGGTCGGCAAACGGGTCCGCGTGGGCCAAGCCGAACTTGAGATACGCGAACCCATTACCCGTTGTACCGCGACCAATGCCAATACCAGCACAGGCGAAAGAGACGCCGATATCTTGGGAACGCTTAACAGCCAGTTTGGCCATCAGCAGATGGGCATCTATGGCGTCGTCATCAAATCTGGCAAGATCCGCCAAGGCGACACTGTGGAGCTGATCTGACATGGCCCTGCCATTCCCAATCGCACAAGTATCTGAACAATCGGTTGAAGCCGGTCGCTTGCTTTTTGCCCATGGGACTACCTTCTTGAAAGGTGTCGTCGCCATGGACGGGCTACCACCGGCGGACCGTATCGAAGTGTGTTTTGCCGGTCGATCCAACGTTGGCAAATCCAGCCTGATCAACGCCCTGACCGGGCGCAAAGGTTTGGCGCGTGCTTCAAACACGCCGGGCCGCACCCAAGAGATCAACTTTTTTGTAGCTTCCGATAATCTGTTTGTCGTTGATCTACCAGGCTATGGCTACGCAAATGCACCGGTAAAAGTCGTCGAGAAATGGCAGAGATTGCTCAAAAGCTATCTTGCAGGTCGCCAGACACTACGCCGGGCATTTGTGCTGATTGATGCGCGCCACGGTATCAAAAAAGTCGATGAAGAAATCATGGATCTTTTGGACAAAGCTGCCGTTACGTTTCAGGCCGTGCTGACCAAAACTGACAAAGCCAAACAAACCGACCGCGAACAGGTTTTAACTCAGGTGCGTTCCGCTTTGGCAAAACATCCCACAGCGTTCCCGGAAATCGTGCTAACATCTTCAGATAACGGCGACGGGATTGCCGACTTAAGGGGCATTATTTCCGACCTGAATTAGGGTTGGACCGACTATCTATGTTCTTCAAATATCCCCGCCAGAGGCATTTCGCACGAAGTGCAGATAAAAATGGCGCTGCAAGCGCCGCCGCATCATCACCTGCCCCTTGGCAGACCACATCGTTCAGGCTACCTAGAGCCGCCGAAGGTTAACCTTGAAAGATCAAAGTACAATGAACCGCGATTGGATCGCCACTGCCCGAACGCTTTCACAGGCCCTGCCCTATTTGCAGCGCTATGATGGGGCGACGGTGGTGATCAAACTGGGCGGGCACGCTATGGGCAGCAACCAGGCGATGGAAAGCTTTGCCCGCGATGTCGTGTTGATGCAGCAGGTTGGGCTGAACCCGGTGATTATCCACGGCGGCGGCCCGATGATCACCGCCATGCTGGAAAAACTGAGTATCACATCAGAATTTGTCGACGGCAAACGGGTAACTGACGCAGCAACAATGGAAGTTGTTGAAATGGTGCTGTCGGGCACGGTTAACAAGCGGATTGTGCAGGCGGTCAACGCCCAGGGTGGTAAGGCGATTGGCTTGTCTGGCAAAGACGCTGATCTGATGCAATGTGACTTTGTCGGTAAAACCATGGGCTTTGTTGGCGTACCGACGAAAATTAGCGCTGATTTCCTGGGTAATCTTGCCGATGCACAGATCATCCCGGTTATTGCGCCCATTGGCTACGGCAAGAATGGCGAAACGTTCAATGTGAACGGTGACACCGCTGCGGGTGCCATTGCGGCGGCGCTGCGGGCCGATCGTTTGTTGCTGTTGACAGATGTGTCCGGCGTGACGGGGCCCGACGGCAAAGTGTTGACAGACCTGACAGCAGACCAAATTCGTGAATTAACGAAAAATGGTACGATTAAGGGCGGGATGATCCCCAAAACAGAAACCGCCCTGTCGGCGCTAGCCGGTGGTGTGCGTGCTGCTGTCATTCTGGACGGTCGGGCCCCCAACGCCTGCTTGCTAGAACTGTTTACTGAACATGGTGCCGGTTCACTTATCCGAACTTAGATCACGGTTTCGTCGACAGGCTTGTTGATTTGCATTTTCGGCAGTAGTTTTTTACCATGAATAATGAAATTGCTTACCGAATCGGATTCTTTATCGGGTTATTTTTGCTGTTCGCAGCGCTAGAAACTTTGTGGCCCAAACGGGCCCGTACCCAGCCGCGGGCGCGACGGTGGATCACCAACTGGGCGCTTGTTGTCATCGATTCATTTGCCTTGCGGGCGTTGGCGTTACTACTGCCACTTTTGGCTGTTGGTGCGGCCATTGACGCAGGGCAAAGCCAAGTTGGAATTTTCAATGTTTTAGCGTGGAACCCCTGGATCGAAGCGGCAATTGCAATATCGATCCTAGATCTTGCCATCTGGCTACAGCATTTAATCACCCATAAGGTTCCCATACTTTGGCGATTGCATCGCGTACATCATTCTGATCGTGACATGGACGTTACTACGGCGATCAGATTTCACCCCGTTGAAATACTGCTCTCAATGGCACTGAAAATTGGGTTGGTCTACGCAATTGGTCCGGCGGCCTGGGCAGTTGTGGTGTTCGAGATAATTTTGAACGGAACCGCCCTATTTAACCACGCGAATATCAAACTGTCGCCCGGTCTTGATCGGGCGGTCAGGCGGGTCTTAGTGACGCCCGACATGCACCGCATTCACCATTCTTCAAAACGCGAAGAACATGACAGCAATTATGGGTTTTCGATCAGCCTTTGGGATCGCCTGTTCGGTACCTATATCGGCGATGCCAAAGGGGGCGACGAAACCATCAACGTCGGATTGCAATGGCAGAACGAAGCGCCAAACAAGTTGGGTTGGGCATTGATATTGCCGTTTCGAAATAAGTAGACTGGGGACTTTCACCCGTGACGGAATGCAGGCAGTCTGGGACGATGACGTTGCCTAAATCAAATTTGGCCACCCTACGCGCTGCCACCGGGAAATATCATTTGGATATCGTTGGCATTGCGCGAACGAACCCAGACGATCCGGTTCCTGACGGTACGCAATCAATTGTGCTATTGGGGCCAAAAGAACCGGGTTATTGGGCGCATGTGACTGCTCAGCCAGAGTTTCACGATAACCATCCTGACCCGGTTGATCGCTGGTCTATGCGGACAATGTCCGCGCTGGCAACCGAACTTGGCGGTACCGCCGTTTTCCCGTTTGGGCCGCCGCCTTATGCGCCGTTTATTGCTTGGGCCATACGTTCTGGGCGTGCTTGGCCTTCACCGATTGGCATGTTGGTGCATGATGTTGCCGGCTTGCTTATTTCGTTGCGTGGGGCCATTTGTCTGCCAGCTGCGATCACCGATCCCCCAACGTCTGAGAAGCCCTGCAAAACCTGTGCCACGCGTGCCTGCCTAACCGCTTGCCCGGTTGGCGCACTTAGTGCCGATGGATATAACTTGGAAAGTTGCCATCAGTATCTGGACACGTCGCCAGGACGCGACTGTATGGAAATTGGCTGCGCCGCTCGGCGCGCCTGCCCGGTGTCACAAACCTATGAACGCCTGCCGATCCAATCCGCCCACCATATGAAAGCATTCCACAAATGAGTTTGCAACTGATCCTCATGCGTCATGCGAAATCTGATTGGGACACACCCGCAGGCGGTGACTTTGAACGCACTTTAAACAAGCGCGGCCGACGTTCAGCAACCGCAATAGGGAAATGGCTGGCGACAAACGGATACAATCCCGAAACTGTCCTATGCTCGGCGGCGACGCGCACCCAAGAAACCTGGCATCTGGTCAGCGCTGAACTGGGGGGGGAACCAACAGTCAATGTTCAGCATGCGCTATATCTTGCCTCGCCGGATCAGATGTTTCAGGAAATTTGCCAACTTTCAACAGAGAACCCGGTGTTGATGATCGCGCACAATCCTGGTTCCGCGATATTGGCCAATGCCTTGGCAGATGGCGCACCCGCCCACAGCCGTTTTGACGATTATCCGACCGCCGCGACGGCGGTGTTCGAATTTCCAATGAATGATTGGGGTTCAATCAGGCCGGGTACTGGCCATGTAGTTGATTTTGTTGTCCCACGGGATTTGGTTTGAGCCAAACGCAAACATGCCAACCTTAGGGTAGGCCACAAAAAAAGGGCGCCCTGAAATTTGGGCGCCCCTAATTCACATTGGTATTTCTAGTGGCCCAAAATCTGGCTGAGGAACAATTGCGTACGTTCCGATTTCGGATTGTTAAAGAACTCTTCCGGTTCGTTTTGTTCAACAATCTGGCCGGCATCCATAAAGATAACCCGGTTCGCAACTTGGCGCGCAAAACCCATTTCGTGGGTCACACAGATCATGGTCATGCCTTCTTCGGCAAGTTCGATCATGGTATCCAGAACTTCTTTGATCATTTCCGGATCAAGCGCCGACGTTGGTTCGTCAAACAGCATAATCCGCGGCTGCATGCACAGCGAACGGGCAATCGCCACACGCTGTTGCTGACCACCGGACAACTGGCCCGGATACTTATCGGCCTGTTCAGGGATCTTCACCTTTTCAAGGAAATGCATCGCCGTTTCTTCGGCTTCCTTTTTGGGTACTTTGCGAACCCAAATTGGGGCCAGCGTGCAGTTTTCCAGGATCGAAAGATGCGGGAATAGGTTAAAGTGCTGAAAGCACATGCCAACCTCTGACCGGATCGTGTCGATGTTTTTCAGATCTGATGACAATTCAGTGCCATCAACGATGATCTGGCCTTCGTGGGGCTCTTCCATTGCGTTGACGCACCGGATCAACGTGGACTTACCAGAACCCGAAGGTCCGCATACCACGATCCGTTCGCCCTGGTTCACCGTCAAATTGATGTCTTTCAACACGTGAAAGGCACCGTACCATTTGTTCATACCGGTGATCTGAATGGCAACCTCGTCGGACACCTTCATTTGTGATCGGTCAATTGTTTCTGCTTGAGACATTTTTGTGCTCCTTAAACTTTAGTGTCCGGTCTTAAGCTTGCGCTCAAGATACATGGAATAACGTGACATCGAAAAACAGATGATCCAGAACATCAGCGCGATAAACGCATATAGTTCCCAGACAATACCATTCCATTCCTGATTGGCGCGAATACCGGTCGACAGACCCAACGGATCCAAAAGGCCGATAATCGACACAAGCGTGGTATCTTTGAAAAGTCCGATAAAGTTACTTACGATATTTGGGATCGAAATTTTCAGTGCCTGTGGCATGATGATCAACCGGGTGGATTTCCAGAAATCCAGACCCAGAGCTGCTGCCGCTTCGTACTGACCAGTTGGGATGGCGGCTAGGCCACCGCGGATCACCTCGGCCATATAGGCTGAAGCAAACAGCGTCACCATAATCATCACTCGCAAAACGAGGTCAAAATTGGTGCCTGGGGGCAGAAAGTAGTTCAGCAATGTCGACGCCACAAACAAGAGCGTGATCAGGGGCACACCGCGTATAAACTCGATAAACCCAACGCAGATGGTTTTCACCACAAACAAAGATGACTGTCGTCCCAATGCCAACAGGATGCCAATCGGCAGCGAAAGCGAAACGCCGACAATACCGATCAATATCGACAGCATAAAGCCGCCAAGTTGATGACTTGCCACCTGTGTCAATCCAATCGGCACAATTGCGTGCAGCATTTCTGAGACCGGTCCGGCAAAGAATAGCCACCAGATTAGAGGTAATATCATCGCTGCAATTACCGCGCCCAGTGAACCAATAATTGCAGGCAACATCACCGACGAATAGTAGCCGATTACGAACGCAAGCATCACGCAGATTGGGAACCAGACAGAACCACCCCATACGAGCCAGAAACCCAGAAACGGGTAGATCGCTGAAAAGATCAGCATTTTGCGTGGGATTTTATCGAACAGTACCGGGGCTATCGCAGCACCCAGCAATATAAAGGCAAGTATTGGTCGCCAGTACAATTCTTTGGGATAAAACCCGAACAACAATTGTTTGTAGCGTTCGGTAATCACCGACCAACAGGCCCCGTCAGTTCCTTCACCATAGGCATGTGCAATCACTTCGCGACATTCAGTAAGCGAACTTGCCGTCCAGCTGGATTGAAACGTCCAGGGTAAAATACCGGCCAGAACTTTATAGATAAAGAACACAGCCAATATCGTTAGAATTCCGCTGCCGATGCCGGAAAACAGGTTCTCGCGCACCCATTTGACAAACCCGGTCTCGCCGCCTGGCGGCTCGCGTTCGTCCAGCATTTCGGTGCGGACATAGGATAGATCGCTCATATCACCGCTCCCTCATTTTGATTGATTCATTGTACCAGTTCATCCCGACCGAAACGGTAATCGAGATTGTCAAATAAGCAGCCATCAATAACATCAGGGTTTCCATTTCACGCCCGGTTTGATTCAACGTAATCCCACCTAATGTCCCGGTGATATCCATGTAGCCCACTGCGATGGCCAATGAAGAGTTCTTGGTCAGATTGAGATATTGCGAAATTAATGGTGGGATGATCACCCGCAAAGCCTGCGGCAGAACAATAAGTGACATCGTGCGGTTGGGTCGTAACCCCAATGCAAACGCCGCCTCTGACTGACCGTGGGAAACTGCCTGAATACCCGCACGCACCGCTTCTGCGATAAATGCACCAGTATAAAACGACAGCGCCAGCCACAGCGCGATAAGCGAGTTTCGCATGTGGAAACCGCCCTTGAAGTTAAATCCCTTCAGCTCTGGGTATTCCAACGCCATTGGCTGTCCGGTGACGAAAAATATCAGCAACGCCGGCACAATCAATATGCCCAGTTTGATCCAGAATGTTGGTAGTATGGCACCCGTTTCATCCTGCCGTTTTTTGGCCCAGCGGCCGAACAGGAAAATCGCTGCGATTGACAGAAAAAACACAATTATTAGTGGCATAGAGCCATCCAAGAACAGCGGTTTTGGAATGTAGATGCCACGATTGGTGACAGCCACCGAGTCGAATAATTTCAAGGTCGCCTCGGCGTCTTCGCCGCGGAACATCTTGGGGGTCGGAAGGCTTTCGACCATAATTGCCAACGTCAGCAATATCCAAAGCAGAACAGGTACGTTCCGGAAACTTTCGATGTAAACCGTCATCAACCTGGCCACGATCCAGTTGTTGGACAGGCGTAAAACGCCCGCGCCCACGCCCAGGAAAGTTGCCAATAGGCAGCCCATAACGGCCACCAACAGGGTGTTTAGCAAACCAACAAGTGCAGCCCGTGCGTGTGTGCTTTGGCTGGTATATTCAATCAGCCGCTGGTTAATGTCGTATCCGGCGGGTTGCGAAAGAAATCCAAACCCGAGGGGTTTACCCAATGCTGCAAGGTTGCTTGCCGCGTTGCTAAGCAACCAGGCCACAGCAAGCATGAACAACATAAGCGCCACAACTTGGATCGTCATTGATCGATAGCGTGAGTCATAAATTAGCATGCTCAGTCGAAACGACTGTTGTGATGCCACTTGGTCGGCCATAGCCATGGCGTTTCCCCTGTTTTTGGTTATCGGTGTGAAGCGTCTTTCTGTGAAACGGTTTGCCCGTTTCTGCGCGCTTTCATCGCCAACCAAGATTCTGTTGTTGTAGATGTAGAAAGGGGCGCACCAATGGGGCGCCCCAGTAGTTTATCAGATCAACGGAATGGCGGGGAATACTGAAGACCGCCGTCTTTCCACTGTGCGTTCAGACCACGTGCAAGCCCAATCGCAGTAGATTCACCGATGTGCTTTTCAAATATTTCACCGTAGTTGCCGTTAACAGCGATAATATTTTTTGCCCAACCAGCGTCCAGACCAAGCATCGCGCCCAGCTCACCTGCTGTACCCAGAAGACGGTTGATTTCTGGGTTTTCAGAGCCATTAGACAACTCTGCGAGGTTTGCAGATGTAACACCCAGTTCCTCGGCCGCAATCAACGCGTTCAATGACCAGCGGACGATATCCGCCCATTGATCGTCGCCGTGGCGTACGAGTGGACCCAGAGGTTCTTTCGAAATGATCTCTGGCAGAACGATGTGATCGTCCGGAGCTTCAAATGTGGCACGTGATGCCGCAAGTGCAGATGCGTCTGTTGTGTAAACATCGCAAGCGCCGGCCAGATAGTTCTGCTGGCTTTCTGCAGCTGTTTCAACTGGAACAGGCTCATAGCTCATGCCGTTTGCACGGAAGTAATCGGCCAAGTTCAGTTCAGTCGTTGTACCAGTTTGAATGCAGACTGTTGCACCGTCAAGCTCTTTGGCGGATGTGACACCCAGTTCCTTGGGAACCATGAAGCCTTGACCATCGTAATAGTTAACACCGGCAAATGTAAACTTCAGGTCCACATCGCGTGAAAATGTCCATGTTGTCAGACGGGACAGCATGTCGACTTCACCTGATGCAAGCGCCGTAAAGCGTACTTTGCTTGTTAGTGGTACGTAACGAACAGCATCGCCGTCGCCAAGAACTGCAGCAGCAACAGCGCGACAAACGTCTACGTCAAAGCCAACCCAGTTTCCGTTTGCGTCTGGTGACGCGAAACCAGCAACACCTGTTGTGATGCCGCAGGCTAGTTCGCCTTTTGCTTTCACATCGTCAAGTGTAGCAGCCGACGCCATCCCAGCTGCAAGACCTGCAAATGTCAGAGCGCCAATAAATGTCGTTTTTATCATGTTTACCTCTTCCTGATTTTCTGTCCTTTATGGACAGTAAGATCGGCCATGTTAGGCCGGGGCGATAGTTTCAAGGGATTGTACCCCTCGATAGCGCTCATATTTCTAGGATTCATTGCGAATCGTCAAGTGTTTGATCACGAAACCCGATGGTTGACCCTGCGTAACAAGCAAAATCAGGGTTCAACGCTAAGATATTAGAATATCAAGCCTTTTTCTGGGACAGCCGAACGAACATTTCTGCGTCAAAAAACGACACTCTTTTGATATCTTCCTGCGCGGTTGCCAGTTCATCCGCCCCCCATTCTTGGGTTTGCCAATGTTCGTCGATCCTGGACGTTGCCCATATCTGATCGGCAGTCTGGTGCCCTTTGACGACCGCGAACCCAAGGATAAGCGAACCGGTCAACGCAACCAAATCGTGAAACCCAGCAAGTTCGAAAACTGAAAAGTCGTTCACATGGTCTGCAAGCTGGGTCAGCGCAGCAGATGATTGGGGGATATGGATGATGCCGTTTCGGGGTATCAGGCGAGCCCCAAGTGCGCGATCCGCCCAATCCAAGATCGGATCCCATGCATCAACTTGCCGCGTCACCAAAGCAGCCGGTGTTTCTGCCCGGTAGCACAGTAAATCAGAATCCCCGTAGGCCGCGATTGCGCTGGCAACTTCAGATTTCTGCACAGCCACTTTGTCGATTGCCGAGTTCGCTGTTCGGGTTAACGGCATCGTCAGCGGATCAATAACACCAGACTGCGCATCCCATTCAGCGGCAATCGCCGCGGCCAATGCCTGGGTTGGCGTAACCAAAGGTGACCTAGCGGGCGTTCGCAGGGTTCGCCCATCCAGGAACACCGCAAAACCGTTACCATCTTCACCGGTCGAAACCTGGTCCCAGACCCGCTTGGGTTTATGAAATGTCATATCAAACTGTTGCAGACGTACATTGCGCCATTTTCACAACCGATCTTGAAACGGATCAGGTACGACATCATCAATCTGCCATTCGACGGATTGCCAAGTCTTTGCCATGTGTTCAGGCAATGGCGCCGTAAAATTCATGACCCCAAGGCTAACCGGGTGTTCGAATTGCAGGGATCGCGCATGTAGGTGCAGCTTTTTGCTGTGATCACCGCCCAATTGCGCGCCCCAACCGTCACCTAGGTTTTCCTGACCAGAACCGCCGTATTTCCCGTCGCCGATGATCGGATGGCCAATTTCTGCCAAGTGGGCGCGCAACTGGTGCGTGCGTCCGGTAATTGGTGCCAGTGCGACCCAAGACAACCGCCGCCCAAGTGATGCCAAAACCGCATAATCCGTTGTGGCACGTTTTGCATTGGGTGTGTCTGCAACTTCATCAGGATGAACGCAGCGCATTTTTTCGCCGCCTACCCCGGCACCGCCAGATTTAAATAGGCCAAATTTTATTGTTGCCTGACGAGGGTGTGGCACGCCGCCAACTGCGGCCCAATAAATTTTACGCGTTTCGCGATGTCTAAATGCCGTCGTCAGCGCGGTCGCCATTCGTTGGGTGCGCGCAAGAACCAAGATACCTGATGTGTCTTTGTCCAACCGGTGCACCAGGCGCGGTTTTTCGTCAAAACCGAATTTCAATGCTTCGGCCAGCCCGTCCACATGCCGGGCTTGTCCGCTGCCGCCCTGACTGGCCAGCCCGGCAGGTTTGTTTAGCACGATCAGGTGTTCGTCACGAAACAGCACCGCGCCCTGGATCATCGCTGCATCGTCATTGGATATGCGCGGTGTCGCAGCGTGGATTGGTGCTGCATTTTCTGGCAGTGGCGGCACACGGATTTCCTGGCCCGGCTTAACGCGGGTAGATGCCTTGACCCGCCCTTTATCAACCCGGATGTCACCTTTGCGGCACAGCTTTTCCACGCGCCCCTGACCAACCTGCGGGAAATGCCTGCGGAACCAACGGTCAAGCCGCTGTTCAGATTCGTCCACCCCAACTGTGATAAGTTGAACGCGGCTCATGCCTGCAAACCGCGCATAATCGTCACGGCCAGAAACAGCGCCAATACACTAAGAATGACGGATGCAAGTATATACCCGCCAGCAGCGCCAATTTTTCCAGCTTCATACAATTTTAGAACATCCAGTGAAAATGCCGAAAACGTTGTGAAACCACCTAATATACCGGTCAAGACAAGCGGCATCCACCGTTCCAATCCTTTTTCTGCCAATGCAACAAATGCCAGCCCCATTAAAAACGAACCGACCACGTTCACAGCCAATGTGCCAAGTGGAAACGCCACCGACAAGCCTACAAGATACCGCGCTGATGCACCGATTGCGCCGCCGATTGCCACATGTAAAATTGTTGAAATCATGACGCTTTCTTTTTAGGGACTGGGGCCACTTGTCAACCGGCGTCGTGCTGGGAACGTTTTTTTACGAAGAAGTCGAGGCGTTTTTTCAACTCGCGTTCAAAGCCCCGTTCGACGGGTTGATAATAGACCCCACGTTTCATGCCATCAGGGAAATAATTTTGCCCGGAAAACCCATCTTCGGAATCATGGTCATAGGCGTATCCTTCGCCATATCCCTGATCTTTCATCAATTGCGTTGGTGCGTTCAACATATGTTTGGGCGGCGGTTCTGATCCAAATTTCCGGGCGGCAGACATGGCGTTTCTGTAAGCGGCGAAAGTGGCGTTTGATTTTGGTGCCAGTGCCAGATAAGTCACCGCCTGCGCCAGTGCCAGTTCGCCTTCTGGTGATCCAAGTCGTTCAAAGGTTTGCCAGGCCTGAAGGCAGATATGTTGCGCCTGAAGGTCTGCAAGCCCGATATCTTCCACAGCCATTCGTGTGATCCGGCGGGCCAGATAGCGCGGGTCTTCGCCGCCGGTTAGCATCCGGGCCAGCCAATACAAGGCTGCATCGGGGTCCGAACCGCGCACGGATTTATGCAGCGCTGATATAAGGTTATAGTGTTCATCGCCTGATTTGTCGTATTTGGTGGCCCGTCGCATCAAGCGGGTGGTCAGGGCCTCGGTGTCGATCTTTTCCTTAACGGTCCAGGCGGCCACCTGTTCAATCAAGTTCAAAACCGCACGGCCGTCACCATCTGCCATTTCCTGCAATGCGTCTCGTGCTTGCGCCGTAATTGGCAGGGCTTTGCCCAGTTCTTTTTCCGCTCGCTGCGTCAACAGTTCTAAATCAGCAAGTGTGAGGCGTTTCAAAACCAATACTTGCGAACGCGACAACAGAGCCGCATTCAGCTCAAAGCTTGGGTTTTCCGTTGTGGCCCCAACCAACAATATTGTCCCATCTTCCATATGGGGCAGAAATCCATCCTGCTGTGCCTTATTAAATCGATGGATTTCATCAACAAATAGCAATGTACCTTTGCCGTTTTGGCGGCGGAACTTGGCGGCTTCGAACACTCTTTTAAGGTCAGCGATCCCGGTAAAAATTGCGCTGATCTGAATGAAATGCAGATCGGTTTCAGCTGCTAACAGGCGTGCGATTGTGGTTTTACCGACGCCGGGCGGTCCCCAAAATACCAGTGATGACAGGCTGCCGGAAGATAACATGGTGCCCAATGGTCCCTGCGGGCCAAGCACATCATCCTGCCCAACAACCTGCGCCAAAGTCTTTGGCCGCAACTTATCTGCCAAGGGGCGCGGCGCAGATATCGGGTTTTCCGGTTGTGTGGAATCGAACAGGTCTGGCATTGGTTCAAAGTAGTTGTCTGGGATGGTCTAGCAAAGGAAATTCGCAAGATTGCCCGGAAGGTCCAAAAAAATATCCCCGCCAGCGGTGCCGGCGGAGATGAAATAACTGTTATTTTTCAGCAGGTTACTCTGTAACTGCGTCCTCGGCAGCGACACGGGCTTTGTCACCGGCGCCTTTGGCATCAACGTCACGTTCGACGAATTCGATGATCGCCATTGGCGCCATGTCGCCGTAGCGAAAACCGGCCTTTAGAACCCGGACATATCCGCCCTGGCGATCTTTGTAGCGTGGGCCCAGTACGTCGAACAGCTTGGCTACATAAGCATCCTGTTTCAACTGGGATGCAGCCTGGCGACGGGCGTGCAAATCGCCACGTTTTCCAAGCGTTATCAGCTTTTCGATGATCGGACGCAGTTCCTTTGCCTTGGGCAAAGTGGTCTTGATCTGTTCATGTTCAATAAGCGATCCGGCCATGTTGGAAAACAGGGCCTTTCGATGCTCGTGTGTGCGATTTAGGCGGCGGTATCCGCGGGCGTGGCGCATGGGTTTAGTCCTTTTATATTTTTATACTTTGTCCGGCGATCCGTGCGTGCAGATCGCTCACCTTGGGGCGGGTGCCCAGTCGTGTGAAATGTACGTGTCGGGTGACCGATTTTGTACGTTTCGTAAGGGTGCGGGGTACCGAACTTGTACGAACGGTACCCCTAATAATCAGAACTGATCTTCAAATTTCTTAGCCAGATCTTCGATGTTTTCAGGCGGCCATTCGTCGACATCCATTCCCAGATGCAGACCCATGCCTGACAGAACCTCTTTGATTTCGTTCAGCGACTTGCGCCCGAAATTCGGCGTGCGCAGCATTTCTGCTTCGGTCTTTTGAATGAGATCGCCAATGTAAACGATGTTGTCGTTCTTCAGGCAATTTGCCGAACGTACCGACAATTCCAGCTCGTCAACTTTCTTAAGCAGCAGCGGGTTGAATTCCAGGCCGTCATCTTCTTCCTGACGGCTGGCACTTTCCGGTTCGTCAAAGTTCACAAAGATCGACAGCTGATCTTGCAGAATCCGGGCAGCATAGGCCACCGCATCATCAGGCGTGATCGAGCCGTCAGTTTCCAGTTTCAGTGTCAGTTTATCATAATCCAAAACCTGACCTTCTCGGGTCGGCTGAACGTCGTAAGACACTTTTTTGACCGGCGAGAAAATCGCATCAACCGGGATCAGGCCAATCGGCGCGTCTTCCGGGCGGTTTTTATCAGCAGAGACATAGCCCTTGCCGGTTTCAACCGTCAGTTCGATGTAAAGATCAGCACCTTCATCCAAATGGCAGATCATATGATCTTTGTTCAGAATTTCGATGCCCGCACTTTCAGAAATATCACCGGCTGTTACAACCGCTGGACCCTTTGCCGAAATGGACAGCCGCTTGGGACCTTCCACTTCCATACGGATCGCGACACCCTTTAGGTTCAACACGATGTCGGTGACATCTTCGCGCACGCCAGCAATGCTAGAAAATTCGTGCAGCACGTTGTCGATTTGCACGGATGTGATCGCTGCGCCTTGCAGGCTGCTCATCAATACACGACGCAGGGCGTTGCCCATTGTCAGACCAAAGCCGCGTTCCAGCGGTTCGGCAATAACGGTTGCCTGGCGCGCAGGTTCGTTGCCTGGTTTCACTTCCAGTTGGGTTGGCTTTATCAGTTCGGCCCAGTTCTTATGGATCATGGTTGTCTCCTCAATTCCTGTTTCTGTGACCCATGATCTGGTCAGCGAAACACCCGAGGTTAAAATGACGAACCCAACGCGCGAAATTACGCACGCCGGGCGAAGAAAATTCGCTTAGACGCGGCGGCGTTTTGGCGGACGACAGCCGTTATGGGCCATCGGCGTCACATCACGGATCGAGGTGATGTTAAAGCCAACAGCCGCTAAGGCACGCAGCGCGCTTTCGCGACCGCCACCGGGACCTTGAACTTCGACTTCCAAAGTTTTGACGCCGTGTTCCTGTGCCTTTTTTCCGGCATCTTCAGCAGCCATTTGCGCCGCATAAGGTGTCGATTTACGCGATCCCTTAAAGCCCATAGTACCGGCTGACGACCAGGCAATGGCGTTGCCTTGCACGTCGGAAATCAGGATTTTTGTGTTGTTGAAAGAAGAATTCACATGGGCCACACCTGCGGCGATATTCTTGCGAACTTTTTTCTTTGTACGTTTTGCTTCGCGAGCCATTGTTCAGCCCCCTATTTCTTCTTACCGGCAATGGCCTTTGCGGGGCCTTTGCGGGTGCGTGCGTTGGTATGGGTGCGCTGACCGCGTACCGGCAAATTGCGACGGTGGCGCAGGCCACGGTAACACCCCAGGTCCATCAGGCGTTTGATGTTCATCTGCGTATCACGACGCAAATCGCCTTCGACCATGTGGTTGGCGTCGATGTTTTCGCGGATGGCGAGCACTTCGGCGTCTGACAATTCGTTAACGCGGCGGGTGGCGTCGATGCCAACAGCTTCGCAGATGGATTTAGCCGAAGATGGGCCAATTCCGGTGATGTAGGTAAGGGCGATTGGAACCCGCTTTGCAGTCGGGATATTTACGCCGGCAATACGTGCCACGTGATGGTTTCCTTTTCGTTGCGGTTCCGTAATGCCGGAACCTTTTTTCACAACATAAGCCCGCCGATTTTTGACCTGCGGGCTTCGCTGACGTTTTGGTTTGGCAGAATTGGGGGGCGATCCCTTAATTTCCTACCGATTCCCGTGTGGGATGGGCTGCTTTACGGGGTTATTAATGTGGCGTCAATGGTTCGCACGGTTTTAAATTGGGGTGCGAATGCACCGTTATTTTTGGTCGCCCCTGCAGGTCGAGCGATGCCTCTGGCGGGGATAATTTTGGAACGGAGAAGCTTAGACGAGTTGGGCAGCAATAGCGGCGGCGACTTCATCGATATCGGCCAATCCATCGACCGATTTCAGATCACCCTTGGCGTAGTAATAACCCAGCAAAGGCGAAGTCTTTTTGTAATATTCCATCAGCCGTTGTTTCAGGCTTTCGGCGTTGTCGTCAGCCCGGCGTTGAAAATCGGACGCGCCGCAATTTGAACATTTGCCACCCGCCGGGATTGGTTTGGCAACGTCATTGTAACCTTCACCGCAGTTGCCACAGGTCGAGCGTGCCGTGATCCGGGCGACCAGCGCGTCGTCGTCAACCTGCATTTCGATAACTGCATCCAGGTTCTGGCCCGCGCGTTCCAGTAGATCGCCAAGTGCGTCGGCCTGTGCCAGTGTTCGGGGAAAGCCGTCAAAGATAAATCCGCCGCCCTGTTCGCCACCCAATTGTTCTTCAATCAAGCCAATGACGATTTCGTCGGTGACCAGATCGCCGCGATCCATGACATCGGCGACGATCTTACCCATTTCAGTGCCCGAAGTCCGGGCCGCGCGCAGCATGTCACCAGTAGACAGTTGGATCATGTTGCGTGTGTCCACCAAGCGGCGGGCTTGGGTGCCCTTGCCAGCGCCCGGTGGTCCGAGAAGGATCATGTTCATCTGCGCGCGGGTGCCTTTTTACCACGGCGTTTGCCGCGAAGTTGCGATTTTTCGATCAAGCCTTCGTACTGGTGGGCCAGTAAGTGGGACTGAACCTGATTGATTGTATCCATCGTTACAGAAACAACAATCAAAATCGAGGTGCCGCCAAAGTAGAACGGAATGGCAAGCTGCGTGCGCAGGATTTCCGGCAACAGCACAACGGCGGCCAGATAGAGCGAGCCAAGCACCAGCAACCGCGTGACGACATAATCCAGGTATTCTTCGGTCTTTTTACCGGGGCGAATGCCGGGGACAAAACCGTTTTGATTTTTCAGGTTGTCGGCAACTTCGTCGGTTTTGAATGACACGTTGAACGTGTAGAAAAACGTGAAAAAGATCACCATGCCAGCAAAGAACAGAAGGTACAGCGGTTGGCCAGGACCGAAATAGGCCAGGATCGTCGCCATGATTGGGCCGGTTTGGCTGCCCGAAAATGTGGCCAATGTGGTGGGCAACAACAGCAAAGATGATGCGAAGATCGCCGGGATAACGCCAGCCGGGTTCACTTTGACGGGCAGATGCGAGGAACCACCATCATAGACTTTCATGCCAACCTGACGGCGCGGATATTGAATGTGGATCTTACGCAGGGCGCGTTCCATGAACACAACGAAGGCAATAACCACAACCACCATGATCATCACGCCGATGATGACCGCGGGCGATAGCGCACCTGAGCGGCCCGAGACAAAGAATTGTGCCAGAGCGCTGGGAAGTTCAGCAACTATGCCCACGAAAATGATTAACGAGATGCCGTTGCCGATGCCACGCGCGGTAATCTGTTCGCCCAGCCACATCAGGAACATGGTGCCGCCGACCAACGTGATAACGGTTGAAGCTTTGAAAAATAGTCCCGGATCGGATGCCAGGCCGCCTGCTTCCAGACTGGCCGCAAGCGCAAAGGCCTGCGCTGTGGCCAGAATAACCGTACCATAGCGGGTGTATTGGTTGATTTTCTTGCGGCCCTGTTCGCCCTCTTTTTTCAATTGTGCCAGTTGCGGCACCATCGCGGTCATCAGCTGAATGATGATCGAGGCCGAAATATAGGGCATGATGCCAAGCGCAAAAATACCCATACGAGAGATCGCACCACCGGTGAACATATTCAGGATGCCGCCAATACCGGTTGCGGCCTGTTCCATGAAATCACGCAGTGCGTTGCCATCGATGCCGGGAACCGGGATATAGGTGCCAAGGCGGTATACACAGAGCAGGGCAAGAGCGAATATAATCCGGCTGCGCAGTTCGGTCGCTTTGCCGAACGCGCCCCAACTCATGTTGGCGGCCATTTGTTCTGCTGCTGATGCCATTCGTTGGCTCCCTGATTTATCAAAAACGCCGCTGCGCCGATTTCCCGGTGTCAGCGGCGTTTGGAAAACTTACTTAGATTTAGGCAGGCCGGGGCCGCTAAACAAGAGTTTATTCAGCCGCAACCGTAGATGTGACCGACAGTGAACCACCGGCTTTTTCGACGGCAGCAATCGCGGACTTGGACGCGCCGGTTACTGACAGCTTAATCTTTGCGGTCAATTCACCTTTGGCCAGCACCCGAACACCGTCCAGCTTGCGCCGGATAATACCAGTTTCCAGCAGCACATCTTCGGTAATGTCGGCCTTGACGTCCAATTTTTTAGCGTCAATAAATTTCTGCAAAAGGCCCAGGTTAACAACCGCAAAGCTTTTCTTGTTCCGGCTGTTAAAACCACGCTTTGGCAGGCGTTGGTACAATGGCATTTGACCGCCCTCGTAGCCTTTGATCGCCACACCCGAACGGGACTTTTGGCCCTTGATGCCGCGGCCACCCATTTTACCGGTGCCAGAGCCAGGGCCACGGCCGACGCGTTTACGTGGCTTGGTTGCGCCTGGATTATCGTGCAATTCATTCAGTTTCATGTCGCTTCTCCTTTTGCCGGATATGACCCCCAGCGACGGGAGCGGCCAACCACGGCGTTTTCAGTTGATTCTGTGGGCTACAGTGGCACCACCGGAGGCATATAGACGGGTGTAGGGTGTGGGGCAAGCATCAATCCAGCGCATCAATCATTTCGGACAAATGCGCGATCCGTTCATTTAGCTCAACGCCCAACTCTTTCAGCTCATCCTTGAGGCTTTGCTTGGTGGCGGTCATTTGTTTGTCATTGGCCAAAATGGAATCCAGCTCGGCAATGGCGCGCCTCAGTATCGGTGAAATGTCATAACGGATCGCCTCGTTTCCGCGCAATTCGGAACCTGGCATCGGCTTGCTAATGCGCTTGAACTCATATCGCCGCCGCTTGGGCAGGAATGAGTTCTTCGGGCGTTGGTAATTGATCTTCAAAACGTCCATATCTTCGTCGACGTGCACGACTGTATACCCAATGATATGCTCTGGGTGAAGAACGCCCATTTCAGTTAGGCTCGGGGTTTTGGTTTTCATCTGACTATCTCTTGTTGATTACTGTGATCGCCCATTTATTTACCCAGAGGGTATCTTGTTCTGGCGCTAAAACAACCAATACTAATGCCAGATGCTGGTTCATTTCGCAGTTTTTAACTGTCAAAATTTTTCCCAAGCTATTTTCAGAATTGCAGCAGGCGGTGTGGTGAAACCCCACCCTGGGCTTGCTATGCCGGATATGACCCCCAGCGACGGGGGCGGCCAACCGCGGCGTGTACAGTTATTTCGAGCGGTATGTTGCGCGCCACCAAGGGCGTACAGGGGATGTGGGCGGATGGTGCAAGGGGGTGAACCAAACGTCCGCTTTGCACCATAATTGAGTAAGCCAACCAGTCGCCCCGTGATGTGTGAATTGGCGCTTTTCCTCATACATGATACGATACTCCCCATGTCCCGTTCAACGAGTTTGACAGATATGCTGGGCATGCCGGCGCCAAAGCGATTAGACGCTGCAGATCGCAGTCACCCTTTGGTTTCTGCCGGAAGTGGCGCGCCGGTTCTGTTTGTGCATGGCGGGTGGTCTGACCTACGCATCTGGTGCGGCCTGTGGCAGAAAATTTCAACGTCACACGATTTCATGGCAGTTACCCAACGAGATTTCGGACCAGACAAGGAAAACGATCCGACACCGTTCTCACAAAGTGTTCACACAAACGACCTGATCGCGATGCTCAGAA
>CAXMPY010000006.1:0-31411 GCA_964195275.1 uncultured Paracoccaceae bacterium | reverse complement strand
CCTATTTATTGATCTTCGATTGCGACGCGCGGGTCGGTTTTTAGAACGTACAAAAAACCTGTCCCGCAACCAACGATTGGACATGTTGCGCGCCGGGCTGCCGCCCTGGTTAAGTGGGATTGCCGTAAAATTTCGATATGTAGCGATTGGGTTATTGATAAATATGCCCGGAAATTCTTTAGTTGGTGGCGGCGGTGGAATTTGCCTGCTTGCGGGCCTGTCGCGATTGTTCACGCCTTGGTTGGTTATATTGACAATCGCGGTGGCCGTTTCACCTGTTCCCTTTTTGGTTTGGCTTTACGGTGCCGGTATTTTGGGCAGTAAGTGACGCGACACACCAAATAATTGCCGCAACCTGGCTTTCGCATCTGACGCAAATGGGTATTGTCCCCCTAAACAATACGGACGGTCGCTATGGCGGATAACCCACTGGTAATATTCACACCGTCCGGCAAACGTGGCCGGTTTGCAATCGGGACACCGGTGCTGACGGCGGCGCGCCAGTTGGGCGTCGATTTGGACAGCGTATGTGGTGGCCGGGGCATTTGTTCAAAGTGCCAAATTAGCCCCGGATACGGCGAATTCCCAAAACATGGCGTGACCGTCGCCCAAGACGCGCTTTCGGAATTTAATGAAGTCGAGGCCCGGTATGACCGCATCCGGGGTTTGAAATCTGGGCGGCGGCTAGGCTGTCAAGCCACCGTGCAACGCGACATCGTGATTGATGTGCCCCCCGAAAGCCAGGTCCATAAACAAGTGGTTCGCAAGCGTGCCGAAGCCCGCGATATCGTGATGAACCCATCCGTCAAATTGTTTTACGTCGAAGTTGAAGAGCCCGACATGCACGAACCATCGGGCGATATGGAACGGTTGGTCAGCGCATTAGAGGCGCAATGGCAGTTAGCAGAGGTGCGCGCTGACTTGTCCATTTTGCATGTATTGCAGCCGATTTTGCGAAAAGGCGACTGGAAAGTTACGTGTGCCGTTCATCTTGGTGACGGTGAAAACCCGGCCCGCATTATGCAAATCTGGCCGGGGTTTTACGATGGTACCTTATACGGTCTGGCCGTTGATCTTGGGTCAACAACAATTGCTGCCCATTTGTGTGATTTGCAAACCGGGGAAGTTATCGCGTCATCTGGCATCATGAACCCACAAATCCGGTATGGCGAAGATTTGATGAGCCGGGTCAGCTATTCGATGATGAACGCTGGCGGTGCTGAAGAAATGACAACTGCTGTGCGCGAAGGCATGAACCAATTGTTTGATCAGATCGCAACGGATGCTGATATTGATAAAGAATTGATTGTTGATGCCGTGTTCGTCTGTAATCCGGTTATGCATCATTTGTTTCTGGGGATTGATCCGTTTGAGTTGGGGCAGGCACCTTTTGCTTTAGCGACATCCAACGCGCTTAATCTATGCGCAGCTGAACTTGATCTAACGATCCACCCTGCGGCGCGCATATATTTGCTGCCCTGCATCGCGGGCCATGTCGGTGCAGATGCGGCAGCCGTTGCCTTGTCCGAAAGCCCGAATACGTCCGAGGATCTGGTGCTTGTCGTCGATGTTGGCACAAATGCCGAGATACTGCTGGGCAACAAAGAAAAGGTTCTGGCCTGTTCATCGCCCACTGGGCCGGCCTTTGAAGGCGCACAAATATCTTCCGGGCAGCGCGCAGCACCTGGCGCAATTGAACATCTTACCATTGACCCCGACACCAAAGAACCCCGGTTTCAAGTGATCGGTTCGGACCTTTGGTCGGACGAGGACGGCTTTGATCAGGTGATCCAAAACAGCGGTATCACTGGCATTTGCGGTTCCGGTATTATTGAACTGGTGGCCGAAATGCGCCTTGCTGGGTTGGTCGATGGCCCCGGTCTGATCGGGTCCCCACAGCAAACCGGAACGGACCGGTGTTTTCTGGATGGCCGCACCCATTCATATCTGGTTTGGGATGGGACCGCGAGCGGTGGACCAAAAATCACGGTTACCAACCGGGACATTCGTGAAATTCAAATGGCTAAGGCGGCGCTATATTCCGGGGCGCGATTGCTGATGGATAAATTTGACGTCGATAAGGTCGATCGAATTGTACTGGCCGGGGCATTTGGGGCCCATATATCGCCCAAACACGCGATGGTGCTGGGCATGATCCCTGACGCACCACTGGAAAAAGTAACATCAGCGGGCAATGCTGCCGGAACGGGCGCGCGCATTGCGTTGCTGAATTCCGACGCCCGGCGCGAGATCGAACAAATCGTGCAGGAAATCCACAAGATCGAAACGGCGATCGAGCCGCGATTTCAAGAACACTTTGTAAACGCCTCTAATATACCCAATGCAGTAGAGCCATTTCCGATCCTGAATTCCCTGGTGAAATTACCTAATGTCAACTTTAACACGGGCGGTGGGGATGAAATTGGCCGCAGGCGACGCAGGCGCAGTTAAAGTCCTGACGCTTGACCAACAATCATGCGCTTAGTAGTCAGTGCGACGAAGCGAGTGCAGCACAATGGTAGAGCAGCAGCTTCCCAAGCTGAATACGAGAGTTTAACTCCCTTCACCCGCTCCAAGTCTTTAGTCCTTTTGGTTTTGCAAAAAACTGACCAATGCCTGTGTTGATCCATCCTTAGCATCAGCCTTTTGTTCACCGGCGACAATCGGCTGTAGCGCAACGGCCAGTTCTTTGCCCAGCTCAACCCCCCATTGATCAAACGAATTAATGCCAAGGATCACGCCTTCGACAAAAACCCGGTGCTCGTATAGCGCAATGATTTGGCCAAGCGTTTCGGGTGTTAACTTTGGGTAAACCAGGGTTGTACTGGGCCGATTGCCGGGGAATACACGGTGGCGCGCTTGGCGATCGCGCTCGGCACCGGTCAAACCTTTGGCGGCCATCAGATCGCTGGTCTGCCCGAATGAACGGCCCAGCATCAAAGCCTCGGATTGGGCCAGACAATTGGCGATTAATAGTTCGTGCTGTTTGGCAAGTTCGGGTTCGTGGCCCTCGGCTGCAATCATAAATTCGCACGGGATAACCCGTGTGCCCTGATGAATTAGTTGATAGAACGCGTGCTGTCCGTTGGTACCTGGTTCACCCCAGACAACCGGGCCGGAATGGTTGGGCAAGTCGTGGCCGTCCATCGACACCAGCTTGCCGTTGCTTTCCATTTCAAGTTGCTGAAAATAAGCGGGCAGACGCGTCAGGCGTTGATCATAGGGCAGAACAGCCCGGGTGGCATATCCGCAAATCTGGTTGTGCCAGATACCGGTAAGGGCCAGCATTACGGGCATATTTTTGGCCAAGGGCGTTGTTACAAAGTGCTGATCCATCGCCTGTGCGCCACGCAAAAATTCGTCAAATTTTTGTGGCCCAATGGCCAACATGATCGACAACCCAATTGGCCCCCAAAGTGAATAACGTCCGCCGACCCAGTCATCAAAACCAAATACCTGATCCGAGGGGATGCCCCAGTCGGCAGTTTTGTCTGTTGCTGAGGACAAAGCGACAACGTGTTTGCCGATATCGTTTGCCTCAATGGCCGAACCCAACCAGTCCTTGGCGGTCTGGGCATTGGTCATCGTTTCGATGGTGGTGAAAGTTTTAGAGGCGACGACAATTAACGTGGTAGCAGGGTTTAAATTTTTCAATGTGTCACTGATATGCGCACCATCAACATTTGACACGAAATGACATTTGGGGCCGTCGTGATAGGGCGCCAGCGCCAGGCAAGCCATTGCCGGCCCCAAATCTGAACCGCCAATGCCGATATTGACAACGTCGGTGAAACTGCCGCCGCTGGCCGTTTTGAATGCGCCATCGCGAAGCCGCGTGGCGAAACTGCGCATCCTTGCAAGCGTTTGCAGAACGCCCGGCATCACGTCACCACCATCGACTGTCGCCGGGCCGCCATCCAAATTGCGCAGGGCCGTGTGCAGTACCGCCCGGCCTTCGGTTTCGTTGATCTTTTCACCGGCAAACATCGCGTCGCGTTTGTCTTCAACCCCGTTAGAACTGGCTAAATCCAGCAACAACCCACGGGATTTTTCGTCGATATTGGTCTTTGAATAATCAAATAGCATGCCGCCAGATTGCACCGAAAAGTCAGCCGCGCGGGTCGCATCGAATAGATCAATTATCCGACGATCTTTGATTGTCTCAAAATATGTGCGGACGCTTTTCAGGTTCACCTTTAGGCCGCCCAATGGATTGTTGCGCCGGACCAAACGGCGCTAATTGGCGCTAACATTGGGTCATGGGTGGCCTTGGCTTTGTCAAGCGCAGCCCGCTTATCAGCGCCTATAATGACCACATGTTTGTCAATTGCAGCGTCAAGCACTTGGGCTGTCAAGGTCATGCGCGGTTCTGGGGCACCGGGGGCACGCATGGCCATCATTGATGGCGCGTCAGGTGCGAGTGCGGCGGCCAGTTGATCCGCGCCCGGGAAAAGCGAGGCGGTGTGCATATCGTTGCCCATGCCAAGCAATAAAACGTCAATGGGGAGGTGAGGATCTAGATTGGCAGTCAAAAGATCAAGCTTGTCTTCCGGTTCTTTGGTTTCGGTGTATAGCGGGATAAGACAGGCCGCTGCGGCATGCCCGGTTAACAACCGTTCCCGAAGCAACCGAGTGTTTGAGCGTTCTGAGCTTTCGGGCAGCCAGCGCTCGTCGCTTAGAACAACATTTACCTGGTTCCATTCGAGGTCAATTGCAGACAAATAATCAAATATTGGCCCCGGTGTTGTGCCACCCGGCACTGCTAAAGTTACCCAGTCTGAAAGGTGTAACGCATCGTTCAACGCTTCTGCCAGCAAAGTCGCCAGATCGATCATCATCATATCTCGATCGGCATATTCGATGAATTTCATTCTTTAACCTCGCGCCAACGGCGGCCATCACGATGCATTAACATTTGGGCGTCTTCTGGCCCGACGCTGCTGACATCGTAAGGTTTGGGCACATCGCCACGGCTTTCCCAACCCTCAATTATTGGATCCGTCCAGGACCAGGCTGCCTCTACCTCATCGCCGCGCATAAACAATGTTTGGTTCCCGCGCATGACATCCATAATCAGACGTTCGTAGGCATCCGGAACGTCCGCAATCTGATCACCCAGGGCGTCAGCAAACGTCATATCCAGAGGCACATCAATCAACCGCATACCGCCGGGGCCGGGGTCTTTGATTGTGACCGATAAGGTGATGCCTTCATTGGGCTGCAGGCGGATCGACAAAATATTGCAATGATTGCTACCGTCCTGATCAAATATCATGTGCGGGGTTTCTTTGAATACCACGGCAATTTCGCTGGCACGGGCCTTTAGCTTTTTGCCGGTACGCAAGTAAAATGGGGTTCCCGACCAGCGCCAATTGGAAATCTCGCATTTCAAGGCGATGAAGCTTTCAGTCAAGCTGCGATCGTCGCCGGCATCGTCGCGAAACGAAGGTTCTGTCGGTGTGCTTGCATATTGGCCACGGACAATGTGGTGCGGTGGGACGGGTTCAATGGCACGAATTACTTTTAGCTTTTCATCGCGGACCGAATCCGGATCAAATCGGCTGGGGGGTTCCATCGCGATCAGGCACAACAGTTGCATCAGGTGGTTTTGCACCATGTCACGCATTGCGCCCGATTTGTTATAATAGGCGGCGCGTCCGCCAACACCAACGGTTTCGGCCACAGTTATCTGGATGTGATCGACATATTGCGCATTCCAAAGTGGTTCAAACAATACATTGCCGAACCTGATTGCCATCAGGTTTTGAACCGTTTCCTTGCCCAAATAATGATCAATACGATAAATCTGTTTTTCGTCAAAATGGGCGGCCAAATTCTTGTTTAAGTCGCGTGCGCTGTTTAGGTCGCGGCCAAAGGGTTTTTCGACAACGATCCTGCTATTTTTATTCGCGATCCCGTATTTGTGTAGCCGACTGGCTAATTCTCCGAAAAGGCCGGGACCGACGGAAAAGTAATGTGCGTGAACCGTATCGGGGCGCATCAGCTTTGCCAGTTCTCGCCAGCCTTTTTCGCCCATAGCGTCGATCGGGACATATTGCAGAAATCCGAGAAAAGTGTCCAACCCATCGTTTTCAAAATCCGAGGGCTCGCCAAATTCTTCCAACGCTTTGCGTACCATATCGCGGTATTGATTCGCATCGATATCAGTTCGGGCACATCCGATAATTTGTGGGTTTTCTGGCAGTTGTCCCGCCAGAAACCGACGATGTAACCCCGGCAGTATTTTGCGACGCGCCAAATCACCAGTTCCGCCGAAAATTACAAGATCAAACGGATCAACCGGTATCACCCTAGAAACCATTGGAATGCCTTTCAGAAATTGTTAAGTTAGCGCTAACGGATATTCCTACCCATACATCGCCACAAAGTCTAGCAGCCCTGCTACGGTTCACAACCACGTCAGGAATATGATGAGGGGTATTATTGCAGAAATTTCCCGATATAGCTGTTGCCAACACTTACCAGGAATAAAATGACATGAAACATCAGACGCTTGTGACCGAACAATATGCAAAGTTTGAACATGCACAGATTACAGCATTGGGTGAACAACGGGCACGAGTTTCGCTTAGCAATCCGGAAACTCTTTGGTTCAACACAGGCACAGTATGTAACATCACCTGTAAACGGTGCTACATCGAAAGTTCGCCAACAAATGATCGGCTTGTCTATTTTTCCGAAGCCGACTTGCGCGATTTTCTGGACCAGATCGTCGAACGCAAATGGCCGATTACAGAGATCGGGTTTACCGGTGGTGAACCGTTCATGAACCCGGAAATGATCGCAATGGCGCGGGCTTCACTGGCAGCAGGGTACCAGGTGCTAATCCTGTCGAACGCCATGCGGCCAATGATGCGGAAGAAAATGCAACTGGGATTGAAAAGCTTGCAAAAAGAATTTGGTGACAAACTGACACTGCGGGTTTCTGTTGATCACTATCAGCAGGAAAACCATGATTCTGAGCGCGGGGCAGGGGCGTTTGAAAAAACCCTAAAAGGCATGTGCTGGTTGCATGATAATAACATACGTATGACCATCGCCGGGCGCACAATTTGGGGCGAAACTGACGCGCAGTCACGGGTTGGTTTTGCGAAGCTATTTGCCCGACACGGGTTTATGATTGATCCGGACAATCCGGCCGAGACGGTATTGTTTCCGGAAATGGACGGTGCTGTTGATGTTCCCGATATCACAACGGCCTGCTGGCACATTCTGGATAAATCCCCCAGCGATGTGATGTGTTCGTCATCCCGCATGGTGGTCAAACGCAAAGGCAGCGAACAACCTGCGGTGTTGGCCTGTACATTGCTGCCATATTCACCGGAATTTGAGATGGGGCCAACGTTGGCTGATGCCGAAAAAGACGTGGCTCTGAACCATCCCCATTGTTCAAAATTTTGCGTTTTAGGTGGCGCCAGCTGTTCCGCGTAGAATATCCAACAGCTAGTACAACACGGTAAGTACCTGATATTATTGGTCAACTTCCCGGGCTTGAACTGGGACCAGCTGTGCGAAAAATATCCCCGGATCAAGTCCGGGGCACGATGTTACAGGTATTTGCAATCCACGTTAATAGGTGCGGATCAAGCCAACCAATTTGCCCTGAACTTTGATTTGGTCATCCCGGAACACACGGGTTTCATAGGCGTCGTTTGCCGCCTCGAGCGCGATCGAATTGCCCTTACGGCGAAACTTTTTCAAAGTTGCTTCGTGACCCTCTACAATGGCGACAACGATGTCGCCGTTATCTGCAACCGCACCTTCGCGGATCACCACAACATCACCATCATTGATGCCAGCGTCGATCATCGAGTCACCTTTGACCTCAAGGGCGTAATGGCTGCCATTTCCTTGCAGCATTGTTCCCGGCACAGCAATGTTTTCAGCCCCATCAGCAATCGCCTCGATCGGGACACCGGCGGCGATACGGCCCATCAGCGGTAATTCGGTGGCATCAACAGGCGAAATGGTCATTGCCTCGGCAGGGGGGTCAGATTTGTCGCCCTCGATCACGCGCGGTGTAAACCCCGTGGACTTGACCATCGTGTCAGGTAGCTTAATAATCTCGATCGCGCGGGCCCGATGTGCCAAGCGGCGGATAAAGCCACGTTCTTCCAATGCAGTGATCAGGCGATGAATGCCGGATTTTGACCGCAAGTTCAGTGCTTCTTTCATTTCGTCAAACGATGGCGGCACGCCTTCGCGTTGCACGCGCCGATGAATAAAATTCAACAGATCTAGTTGTTTTCTGGTTAACATTTTGCCCGATCCTCTGCATTAATTGCATCACCCTTTGGCAGGGTGTTCAACATATGTTCTATGCATGTTCTCGTTATGTGTCAACAATGTCAGGCTAGATAGGGATATATTGGACAGCTGAACCAGTTTTCAGGGGTGGCGCTTCAACGGGCCGAATAAGTAATGCGTTTGCTTGCGACAGGATTCCCAATAGCCCGCTGTCTTGTTTTGCAAATGGTGTGATGATGCCATCTGTCACCTGCGCCCGCATGTAGTGTTCACGCGAACCATTTTTTGGCAACGCATCTGACAACGTAGCGGTCTGGCGAACCGCAGCCAGTGCAGGTAATCCTTGCATTGCGTATAACAGTGGTACCAAAAACACATGGCCGCAAACCATTGAGGAAACAGGGTTCCCCGGCAATCCAAGATGTATCGAGGTACCCAAACGGCCCGCCATTAAGGGTTTGCCTGGTCGCATGGCAACTTTGTAAAATCCACGCTGCAGACCCAAGCTTTTGGTAACGTCGCCTACGATATCGTAGTCGCCCACCGATGCGCCACCAATTGTCACAACAAGATCGGCATCACTGGCCAATGAAAAGGCCGTTTTAAGAGATGCTGCGTTGTCGCGCGCTATGGGCAACAGGCGTGCCTGGGCGCCATTTGATTGGATCAGTGCGTTTAGTCCGAAACTGTTGGACGCGATGATCTGATCCTCGCCCGGTTCTTCGCCAGGCATGACCAATTCGTCACCCGTGGCGATCAACGCGACGACAGGGCGACGGGTGACGGTGACATTTGCAATATTCATGGCCGCCAGCAGCGCCAAATCACTTGGCCCCAACAATCGTGGTGCGTCCAAGGTGTCGCCTATTTGAAAATCGGCACCCATTTCGCGGATATTGGCCGCAGTGCCAGGCGCTGCGTTCAAAGTTACCTGGTCGCCATCACGGATTACATTTTCCTGGATGACAACGTGATCGGCGCCTGAAGGCATGGGGGCACCGGTGAATATTCGCACCGCCTGGTTTTCGGCAACCTGACCATGATACCGATGCCCAGCAGCAGATTCGCCGACAACTGTCAGTGTCTTATTGGCCACCGCGTCGCGTTTTTTGATTGCATACCCATCCATAGACGAGCCGGCAAAGGGTGGTTGCTTTCGGTGCGCGATAGCAGGTTCGGCTAAGACCCGGCCAAATGCGTCAATCAGTTTGACTTGTTCGGCCGGTAACGGCGTCACCAGATCAAAAATTTGCGCCAGCGCTTGCTCAACAGTTAACATTATCTAAGCCTCGTAACGGCCAGATTTACCACCATCTTTCAGCGAAACTTGAATACCACCAATCACCATATCCTTCTGAACAGCCTTCACCATATCATGAACCGTCAAGCAGGCAATCGACACGGCAGTCAGGGCTTCCATTTCGACGCCGGTTTGGCCGGTGGTCTTGACTGTCGCCATTACCCGTATTCCCGGCAGATCAGCGTCTGGCCTCAGTTCCAGCGCGACTTTGGCTATTGGCAGTGGGTGACATAACGGGATCAGATCAGCGGTTTTCTTTGCGGCCATAATACCGGCAAGTCTGGCAACACCCAGGATGTCACCTTTTTTTGTGCTGCCTTGGATGATCATGCCAAGTGTTTCCGACGACATCGTAATATGCCCAGTTGCCACAGCAATGCGCGCGGTTACGGCCTTATCTGAAACATCGACCATATGGGCCGCGCCGGAATTATCAAAATGCGTCAGTTCTGCCATCAGTTTCCCCCAGGGGCGATCAGTGGATTGGCCAATAAATTGCGGGTGGCCGTTGTAACATCTTCCTGGCGCATCAGGCTTTCGCCGATCAGGAAAGCGCGCGCACCGTAACGGGCCAAATCGGCCAGATCGGCAGGATTTGACAGGCCACTTTCAGCCACAAGATTTTTTTCAGGGGCGGCCAGTTTGGACAAACGCCGGGTTGTATCCAGATCGGTTTCAAAGGTTTTCAGATTGCGATTGTTTATGCCCAATAGCGGTGATTTCAATGCATGGGTGCGGTCTAATTCATCTTCGTCATGGACCTCGACCAGAACGTCCATGCCCAATAGCAGTGCTGCATCCTCAAGTTCAGTGGCCTGTGTATCCGATACCGCCGCCATGATAATCAAAATACAGTCTGCGCCCCAAGCCCGGGCCTGCGTAACCTGATAGGTGTCAAACATGAAATCTTTGCGTAGAACCGGCAATTCCACCGACCTGCGCGCCTTGATCAGGAATTCCGGGGCACCCTGAAAGCTAGGCGTATCGGTTAAAACCGACAGGCAAGCTGCACCGCCTAATTCATACGCTGTTGCCAGTGCTACAGGATCAAAATCGGCACGGATTAGTCCTTTTGACGGGCTGGCCTTTTTGATTTCTGCAATCAGGCCATAACCGGTTTTCGCCGCCACCTGCAGCGCGGCGGTAAAACCGCGAACGGCGCCAGCGGTATTTGCTTGGCTTTCCAGATCGCTAAGGGGCAGCGCGGCTTTGTCAGCAGCGATTTCTTCAAGCTTATATGCTTTGATTTTTTCTAATATCGTGGTCATGCAATCGGAATACCTGTTGTGGTGGGTGATGTGAAGGTATGGGGTCGGCCCACGGTAGCTTTAGCTTGCCGACGTAATGCGCGCTAAACCCAATAGTTTCTTGGCCGCATGTCCACCATCAATACTGGCCGCCGCAATTTCAACGCCCTCTGTCAACGACGTAGCCCGGCCGGCGATATGCAATGCCGCCGCCGCATTCAAAAGTACAGCGTCACGATAGGCGCTTTTGGCGCCACCCAATACTGCCGCCAATGCGTGGCCATTGTCCTTAGGCGTGCCGCCAATAATCGCCGCAAAATTGTGCACAGGCAGGCCTGCATCCTCTGGATGTATCTCACGATCTTGGACCGTACCATTTTCGAGAACTGCCACCCAACTTGGGCCGGTGATGGTCAATTCGTCTGTACCGTCTGAACCATGCACCAGCCAAGCGGCTTCGCTGCCCAGTTCCAACAGTGTTTCCGCCATTGGCCGGATCAAATCACGCGAAAAAGCGCCGGTCAATTGCCGCTTAACGCCTGCCGGGTTTGTCAGTGGGCCTAAGATGTTGAATATGGTTCGTGTCCCCAGTTCCATCCGGGTTGGCATGACGTGCTTGATTGCTGGATGGTGCATTGGCGCCATCATGAAGCCAATCCCAATCTCAGCCAGCGCGCGTTCAACCACTTTGTGGCCGACCATTACGTCAATGCCGTTCATACCCAGGGCATCGGCTGCACCTGAATTTGACGACAGCTTTCGGTTGCCGTGCTTGGCCACAGGGACGCCTGCGCCTGCGACCGTGAATGCAGTGGCGGTTGAAATCTGTAACGTTGGCTTGCCAGTTCCGCCTGTTCCGACAATGTCCATTGCATCCGGGGGGGCAGCAACCGCCAGACATTTGGACCGCATAACGGTGGCGGCAGCAGCGTATTCGCCGATTGTTTCACCGCGCGTACGTAACGCCATCAAAAATCCACCGATTTGGCTGGGTGTGGCATTGCCTTCAAAAAGTATCGCAAAGGCGCGCATTGCCTCGGGTTTTGTCAACGGGCGATCTGCAGCGGCGTCGATCAGCGGCTTCAGACTATCGCTCATGCGGGGACCCGGACCAGGTTCAGAAAGTTTTTCAAAATCGCGTGGCCATGTTGGGATGCAATGGATTCCGGGTGAAATTGCACACCATGAATGGGCAGCGTTTTATGTGCTAACCCCATGATCGTCCCATCTTCTAATGTTGCGGTGACTTTCAGGCAATCGGGCAGGGTTGTGGGATCAACCACCAGCGAATGATATCGGGTCGCTTCAAACGGGGTTGGGATGTTCTGAAATATTCCGCTGCCGGAGTGTATGATCTGGCCCAATTTACCGTGTACTATTTCATGGCATCGCACAATATCGCCGCCAAAGGCCTGTCCGATCGACTGGTGTCCAAGACACACACCCAACAGTGGAGTGCCAGTTTCAGCAGAGGCCAATGTTAGGGCCAGGCAAATCCCAGCCTGATCTGGGTCGCAAGGGCCGGGTGACAGTAAAATGGCATCAGCCCCCAAAGCCATGGCGGCTTGTACGTCCAGTGCATCATTGCGATGCACCTGAACTTCTGCCCCAAGCTCGCCCAAATAGTGGACAAGATTGTAGGTAAAACTGTCGTAATTGTCGATCAGCAGCAACATACCACATGTCTCTTGTAAAAGGGGTGCCCATGGGCATCTATCACGGTATACTTGGCGGCAAGCAGGCCCGGTGGTCAAGGCCAACCGGCGCGTTAACAGGTTATTATTCGGAGGCGGCCATGGGGCGCGGGCTATTTTCAGGTGTGCTTTGGGGCTCACTTCTTGCGGTGTTATCGCTTTGGTTGCTGTCGCAAATCATGGGCTTGGTTGGTCTGGTGTCCGAACCACCCAAGGATGTTGCTGTGCTTGCGCCCAATGTGACAACGCCCGCCGCGGTATCAAATTCAGCCGAAACACCGATAGCGCCGGACACCCAAAGCAGCCCGGCAACCGACCCTTCCCGCCAAGGCACCGGCCTTAATGCGGCCAACACTGACACGTCGCCAACCGCGGATACCGCATCGGCGCAGGTGCCGGATGCGTCTAATGTTGTCGCTGGCCAGCCCAGCCCAGAGCTGGATAATACCCCAAACCTAGAGTCCAAGGGCGAAACTGCTTCAGTCGCTGGGATGGCGGCGCAAGCACCGGTTGTCCCCAAGCAAGAGGATTTACCGTTAGCTGTTGTTCAATCACCAAACCCGCAAGTGGAAACTGTGGGTGCGGTCACACCGGATGCGCCCGTTGTCCTTAACGACAACACGGAAATCGGTGACTCAGAGACTGAAAACCCGGTCTTGGCAGAACAACCCGAACAACCGGAAAGTCCGGTTGCCGACACGGTTCCCGAAAATAATTTTTCAACACCCACAGTCGTCGCGACGCCGGATCCGGTTGATGTTGTCCCAGACACACCCAGCGATGAGAGCGTAGTTGCCCAGGGTGATGAAACAATTTCCGAACCAACTGCAACCGGCACTGCCACAGTCGTTGATCGCAGCAATAGTTCGGCGGCTGATGAAACTGGTGCAGAGTTGGATGACGGTATCGCCAGCGATGGTGGTGAAACATCGGCTGATGTAGTGCTGGACGGTCGCCCTGCCATTGAAAGATATGCCGTTGCCTTTGAAAATCCAGAAGGACGACCGTTGATGGCCATCGTCTTGCTGCCTTCCGAAAATAGCGCTTCACTGGATCCAGCGCTACCATTCCCGGTAAGTTATGTCGTTGACGCCAGCAAAGACGATGCAAATGCCAACATGCTGGCCATTCGGGCCGCCGGAAATGAAGTGGCTGTGCTGACGCCGTTGCCGGAAGGCGCCGCGCCAAAAGATGTTGAATTTGCCTTTCAAACTTACATGTCAGCAGTACCGGAGGCCGTGGCCGTGTTTGACGTACCCAATGCCGTGTTCCAATCAGGGCGCGACGTGGCAACTCAAGTCGCCGAGGCTTTGGCAGCATCAGGGCATGGTATGGTCACCTATTCACGGGGCCTGAATTCTGCGACCCAAGTTGCAGAGCGCGCCGGTGTGCCGGCGGCTTTGGTATTCCGGGTGTTTGATGACAACAATCGCGACGGCGCTGCGATCAAGCGGTTTTTGGATCAGGCAGCGTTTCGGGCCGGGCAACAGACCGGTGTCGTTCTGGTCGGGCACAACCGCCCTGAAACGACAGCAGCACTGCTTGAATGGGCGTTGGGAAATCGTGCCAGTACAGTAGCGATGGCGCCACTATCGGTCGTGCTGTTGGATCAGTAATTGGGATAATACCGCGACCAATCCAGTGCTGCCACTAGTTCCAGTCGCGATTTGCAAATAACCCGGCATCCGCGGCGGCGCGTCGGATGGCGTTAGATTTATGCACGGTCTCGTCAAATTCAGCCGCAGGATCACTGTCATACACCACGCCGCCACCGGCCTGAATATACAATTTTTGGTCCTTTAGAACCGCTGTTCGCAGCGCAATGCACATATCCATGTCACCGTTTGAGGCGAAATAGCCGACCCCGCCCCCGTAAACACCACGTTTTTCCGGTTCCAGTTCGTCAATTATCTCCATCGCCCGAACCTTTGGCGCACCGGAAACTGTACCGGCCGGCATGCCTGCCAACAGGGCCGACAATGCGTCATGATCATCCGACAATTCGCCGACGACGTTGGAAACGATGTGCATAACATGGCTGTAGCGTTCGATAATGAATTGCTCGGTGGGATGTACCGTGCCGATTTTTGACACTCGGCCAGCGTCGTTACGGCCCAGATCCAGCAACATCAAATGTTCAGCACGTTCTTTGGCATCGGCCAACAGGCTGGCTTCGTTTGCTTTGTCTTCTTGAGGTGTTGCGCCCCGTGGCCGGGTTCCGGCGATCGGGCGAACAGTTATTTCGCCATCAAAGACACGGACCAGAATTTCCGGGCTGGCACCAATGACCTGGAACTCGCCGAAGTTGAAATAAAACATGAACGGCGACGGGTTGGTGCGGCGCAAACTGCGATACAGCGCAAAGGGCGGCAGGGTAAATTCCTGTGTCCAGCGTTGGGACGGCACCACCTGAAAAATATCGCCGGCGCGGATGTAATCTTTGGCTTTTTCAACGGCACTCAAATAGTCGTGACGGGAAAAATTCGAAACCGGGTCGGCGTCTTGCAACACTTCGCCCAGATCATGCCCGGTACCTTTTGGTTGGCGTTCAAGGTCGCGAACAGCGTCCATCACCCGTTCAGCAGCCTGCGCGTAGGCGGCCTTTGTCGACAGGCCAGATGAAACCCAAGCTGGTGAAACAACGATTACATCACCCTTAACACCGTCCAGCACCGCCACGACCGAAGGGCGCAGCAATGTCGCGTCTGGTACGCCCAATGGATCAGGATTGATATTGGGTAGATGTTCAACCAGCCGGATCATATCATAGCCCAGATAGCCAAACAGCCCAGCAGCAGCGGCGGGCAAATCAACAGGTAGCTCGATACGGCTTTCGGCAATCAGCGCCCGCAGATTTTCCAGCGGTGCACCTGCCTGATCCTGAAAATTGGCATCATCAAACCGGGCATCGCGGTTGATCTGAGAGACATCGCCAAGACATTGCCAGATCAGATCAGGTTTCAATCCAATAATCGAATAGCGCCCGCGAATTTCGCCACCGGTTACGCTTTCGAGAATAAAACTATTCGTCCGGGCTTCTGCCAGTTTCAGCATCAAAGAAACCGGCGTGTCCAGATCCGCGGCTAAGCGGGTATAAACGACTTGATTTTCGCCACGTTCATAGCCGAACCGAAAATCATCAAAATTAGTTGTGACCGCCACCCATACCGCCTTGGTTATTGGTGGGGACAAAGCCGCCGCCGGTTCCTGAAAATTGGGCGTGGACAGCCGCAATGGCGGTTTGATTCAATGATATTCCGGCTTCTTGTTGCAAGGCGTTTGAAAATGCTGACAGGGCGTCCTGACCGATCGATTGGGCTGTGTCGTCCATAATTGCTTGATGTAGTGCCGCTCGGTCCGGGTCATGTGGATCGGCCCCTGAAACGCTGTTAAGCTGAATGATGATTGCAGCAGTTGCGCTTGTCACCGACGTTGCGGTGCCTGTTTCCAATTCAAAAATGGCTTCCAAAAATCCGGGCGGTTTTCCCAAATAGACAGAATCGCGTTTGGCATTGGTTTCAACGGCGACCGGCAACCCAAGACTGGAAAGGGATGCGCCTGAGCCAAGGTTGGCCAGCAACGCATCGGTTTCGGCTTTAAGGGCATCGTTTAGGGCGCTTGCGGCCCAATCGATTGCAACTTGCGCCTGGGCATTTTCAAAACTGTCGGGGCGTTCGTCAATTAGATCGTCCAGCCGCAATGCGAAAACGCCGCCGTCCGCAAGCGTTTCGATCGCGGGAAAATCATCTTGCGTTGCAAGTTGGGCAGCATTTGAAAACGCGGCATAGGCGGCGATGCCATCACTGTCGCCCTGGACCCAATCCAGTTGACTTAGCTGCATATCGGTTTCGTCGGCCAGTTCTTCCAGCGTTGCGCCACCCGCCAATAGATCATCCAGTTCTGCGGTTTGGTCAGCAACCAAACGGCGTGCGTTATCGGCGGCGACCTCGTTCAATAATCCACCACGCGCATCTGCAAATGAAACCGTTCGCGCTGACAGGATCGCATTTACGCGCAAAATCGCTGGCCCCAGATCGGTTTCTACTGCATCGGTTAGGCCCGGTTGGACCAAGGAAAACACGGCATCACCAGCGCTGCCAAGTGACGCACGCGTTACATCGCCAAGGTCGATGTCTGCCAATGTTAGGCCGCGGGTAATAACCGCGCCATCCAATGATGCGGTTCCGGCCGCGATGCTGGTGCGTGCTGTCTCAGCGTCGGCCATATTGGCAAAAACCAGGCGCTCGACCAACCGACGCTCGGGCGTATTAAATTCTGAACTACGTGCATCATATATCGCCCGCAGCTCGTCTTCGCTGACATCGATCTGATCCATAACAAATTCAGGCGACAACCAAGCGTATGTCAGACGTTTTGACGCTGGCAATACATATGTCGCAGGGTTTGCATCAAAATAGGCTCGCAGGTCCGCATTGTTGGGTTCTGAAACTGGGTTCTCCAATGAACCCGCATTGATCTCAAGCCAGGAAAAACTGCGTCTCTCACCCAAATAAGCAACAATAATATCGCTATAGGTCGACGGCGCCGACACCCCTGAACTAACCGCGTTTTGCAATATTGAACCGGCAGTTTGGCTGCGGATTTGGACCTCATATTCTTTTGGCGTCAGGTTGTTTCGTTCCAGCCCAAATTCGTAAGCGTTGCGATCAAATTGCCCGTCAAGGCCGCGAAACCCTTGTGTTGCCAATAGCTGACGCTGAACTTCGCCGTCGCCGACCGATAGGCCGATTCTGCTGGTTTCATTCGCAAGTGCGGCGGTTGCGATCAGCCGGCCCATAACCTGTGCATCCAAACCAAACTGGCGGGCCTGTTCCAGCGAAATATTCTGACCAATATTCTGCTGAAGGTTCCGTAATTCAACGTTCAGTGCCTGTGCGTATTGATTGACGCCAATTTCAACAGTGCCAACCTCACCCACTGACCGGATACGACCACCGAAATTTGTTACACCAAAGCCTGCAAGCCCGACCATCAACATGACCAGCAAGATGCCCACAAAGAATTTGGAAATTTGGCCTTTTTTTCGCGCCATATCAGTACCATCCAATATTAATCTGTTTCACCGCGCCGATGTCTACGCGCGATAGGGGGGTGGGGCAAGGTCAGAGAGACAGGTTTTGTAGTCTCGTGAACAGGGTGTGAATACCTGCGCGATTGGCATTCGCAAAGGCAATTCGAAACTCTTGCGCCCCTAATGGATCGTCACCGGACCGAAACATTGTTCCAGGCAGCATCAACAGGGACGCATCGCGCACCAGTTTTGGCGCCAAATCAGCCGACGAAACCCCATATGGGTGCGCAACATATGCAAAATATGCCCCAAGTCCAAGCAATTTCCACCCTTCAAGGTCAGGGAATTTTTCATGAATGGCCGCCCGACGATCAAGAATCTCAAGGCGTTCGGATGCCAGCCAGTTGCCAAGGTTTTGCATCCCCCAAAGAGCGGCGTGCTGTGCAATCTGATTTGGACAAATTGTTACTGTATCAAGGTACTTTTCCACCTGTTTCAGACGGGTTGGTGAACCAACAAGTGTGCCAACCCGATGGCCGGTCAACCGGTAGGCTTTGGAAAAAGAATAAAGCTGGATCAACGTTTGGTCCCAGTCCGGATCAGAAAACAGGCCGTGCGGTGGCCCGACCCGGCTGTCAAAATCGCGGTAGGTTTCGTCCAGCACAAGCGCCAATTTCCGGGAATTTGCCAATTCATAAAACGCGGCGACCAGATCAGCCGGGTACTCAACCCCTGTCGGATTGTTTGGCGCAACCAGCACGATGGCCTTTGTTTTCGCCGTGATCAGGTGTGCAGCATCTGCCGGATGGGGCAACATGTCTGGTCCGGTTTGCAGCGTAACGGAATGAACACCAGCCATGTCTAAATGCATTTTATGATTGAAATACCATGGCGTTGGTAGAATGACTTCGTCCCCGGCCTGTGCCAAAGTTGACATCACAGCAGTAAACGCCTGATTGCAACCGGATGTGATCGCGACCTGATCTTCGCAGATTGATCCGGCATAAAATTCGCTGGTGTGTTGCGCCACATTGGCGCGCAGTGCTGGCAGGCCAAGCACTGGGCCATACAAATGAGCCGACGGGTTGTTTAACGCAATATCTGCAATGGCCTGTCGCAACGGTTCTGGCGGTGGATCAACAGGTGCCGCCTGTGACAAATTTAGCAACGGGCGATTGGGTGGAAATGTCACGCCGTCAATCCAGCGCCGCGCCGCCATAACCGGTGGACCAAATGTTCGTACAAAATCAGGGTTGATCGGGGTTGCCATCATCTGGTCCTGTCATATCAGCTATGGGACCGGCCAAACTGCAATTCACTAGATAGGCAGTGACGCGCTAGTCCGTTCCGCGAAAGGGTTCGACATATTGCAGCGCCATGTCCCACGGGAAGAATATCCAAGTGTCCTGGCTGACTTCGGTGATGAAGGTCTGTACCATTGGACGACCCAGTGGTTTTGCATAAACCGTTGCGATATGCGCCTTTGGCATCAAGGATTTCACAGCCTCTAGGGTGCGCCCGGTATCCACCAGATCATCGATCACCAGAATGCCGGTGCCGTCGCCTACAACGCTGCTATCAGGTGTTTTGATCACTGTGGGGGCCGACTGGGACTGATGCTGGTAAGACTTTACACTAATGGTGTCGACCATCCGAATGTCTAACTCGCGCGCCACAATCATTGCCGGCGCCATACCGCCACGGGTAATTGCAACGACGGCCTTCCAGGCGCCATCGTCAGGGCCTTGACCATCCAAACGCCAAGCCAGCGCGCGGCTGTCCCGGTGGATCTGATCCCAGCTAACATGAAATCCTTTTTCGTGAGGCAGGCGGTCGTTCATCTTAAGTCCTTTTCAGAAAGTCTGCGTTCTCGGCGTTTTTGGTGAAATCGGGTGCATCAACGGCTTTCATGCCGACCACGTGGTAACCGGCATCAACGTGCAATACTTCACCCGTCACCCCGGACCCAAGATCGGACAATAGATACAGCGCCGATCCACCAACGTCTTGGATCGTCACATTGCGCCGTAGCGGGGCGTTATATTCGTTCCACTTCATTATATAACGAAAATCACCAATGCCTGACGCGGCCAGTGTTTTAATGGGCCCTGCGGAAATTGCATTTACCCGAATGCCATCTTTACCCAAATCTTCCGCCATATACTGAACCGAAGATTCAAGCGCGGCCTTAGCCAACCCCATTACATTGTAATGCGGCATGATCTTCTCGGCGCCATAATAGGTCAGCGTCAAAAGAGAACCACCATCGTTCATCATTGCCGCGGCGCGTTTACAAACGGCGGTAAAAGAAAAGACAGATATGTCCATCGTCATGTTAAAATTTTCACGGCTGGTGTCGATATAGCGGCCACGCAATTCGTCTTTGTTGGAAAATCCAATGGCGTGCACAACAAAATCTATACTGCCCCATTCAACTTTAAGGCGTTCAAACAGGGCGTCCAGCGATGCTTCGTCTGATACATCACATTCAACTACCAGGTCTGATCCAACCTGTGCTGCCAGCGGATCCACCCGTTTTTTCAGATTTTCACCCTGGTAGGAAAATGCCAGTTTTGCACCGGCGTCGGCGCAGGCTTTGGCAATGCCCCACGCGATGGACTTGTCGTTTGCCAGCCCCATGATCAAGCCGCGTTTCCCGGCCATTAATTCTGATGTCATTGCGCCCTCGTAAAGCTGTAGTTGTTCTTTGTATCGGTTTAAGCGAAAGCAAACCCAGCAGCAAGACGACGCTATCAATGTTGAGGTCAGCTGCCAAATATGTTATAAGCACCCGTGTGTGATAGGAGTTTTTGGTGCCCGATCGTTCTGGAATATTTGCTGGGGATGATCCATTTGAACTTGCACGCAGCTGGTTGCACGAAGCAACGCTAAGCGAAGTTATCGATCCGAATGCCGCTGCTTTGGCGACCGTTGACGCCGATGGCTTGCCCAATGTTCGCGTGGTGCTGCTGAAGGAAATAAGCGACAGCGGCTTTGTATTTTTTACCAATTACAACAGTCAAAAGGGTCAAGAGATTGCCCAATCGTCCAAATCGGCAATGAATTTGCATTGGAAATCGCTGCGGCGACAGGTGCGCATACGGGGTACCGTTGAAAAAATAGATGCCACTGATTCCGACGATTATTACCTATCTCGACCACTGGGCAGCCGGATTGGTGCATGGGCGTCCAAACAGTCACAACCGCTTAATTCTAAGGCCCATTTGGTAAAAGCTGTCGCTACGGCAACTTCGAAATATGGGGTCAATCCTGCGCGACCGGAACATTGGGGTGGTTTTATGATCACACCCGACGAATTTGAATTTTGGGCAGATGCAGCATTTCGATTGCACGATAGACACAAATGGACTCGTCAGAGCCCCATAAAAAATTGGAAAATCACACGCCTTAACCCCTGACATTCACGCATCGTGAATAACAAGTCTTTGGATTCTTAGTAAAATATAAAGACTTGATCCTGAAGGCGATTTAGGCGCAAACCGGTAGTCGGGAATGGATAATAGCCACTATGTGGGGATAATGGAAGACGATATCGAAGTACAAAGGATTCAGGGCCACGTTAAATGGTTCGATCCGGTAAAAGGTTTTGGGTTTGTTGTGGCAGATCATGGCGGACCGGATATTTTGTTGCACGCGAATGTGCTACGAAATTTTGGCCAAAGTTCGGTGGCTGACGGCACCGGGATCGATTTATCGATCCAGGAAACAGCCCGCGGCGTCCAAGCACTCGAAGTTCACTCGGTCGAACCACCAAAGGATCAGGCCGGATCAGGCCTGGAAGATATCGAGGAATTTGGCGATTTCGCCGATGGCGATCTTCCTTTTGAGCCGGCGCGCGTAAAGTGGTTTGACAAAACCAAGGGATTTGGGTTTGCCAATATATTTGGCCGTGACGAAGATATTTTCGTTCATGTCGAGATTTTGCGGCGTTCCGGTTTTGCAGATTTGCAGCCAGGCGAAGCGATTGGCTTAAAGGTCGTTGAGGGCCGGCGCGGTCATATGGCATCTTCTGTGACATCATGGGATTCGGCATCAAAATAACGCGACACTTAGCAAGCGGTGCACTTTTTGGAATTGCCCTGGCATCCGGTACAGCACATGCATCCAGCTGTGACAGATCTGTCGTCGCATTGCGCGGAGATTGGGGCCAAGCGAATTTCAGTATCGAAGTTGCTGACGATCCGGGTGAACGTGCGCAGGGTTTGATGAACCGCGATCAGATGGCGCGAAACGCCGGTATGTTGTTTATCTACGATCAACCACAGGTGGTGGCGTTCTGGATGCGAAACACCTTAATTCCATTGGACATGATTTTCGTCGATCAGGCCGGGTTGGTTTTAGCCATTCATGAGAATGCGATTCCATTGGATGAAACCCCGATTCCCGGCGGGCAGGGCGTACAATTTGTTCTTGAGGTAAATGGTGG
Organism: uncultured Paracoccaceae bacterium; assembly: GCA_964195275.1. Lineage (GTDB taxonomy): Bacteria > Pseudomonadota > Alphaproteobacteria > Rhodobacterales > Rhodobacteraceae > NVTR01. Next base: position 9,423 of record CAXMPY010000006.1, on the reverse strand, counting down.
CATAGCTGCTTTATTTGGAATTTCCGTCGGGTCGCAGGTCCAGCACCCCGGAATTGACCAAAATCTTGCACTTTGGGCCTGCGAAAGTCAGTAAAGTCTTTTCAAGGGCATAAACTGTCTGTAAAGGACGCCTGTCGGGGCGTAGCGCAGCCTGGTAGCGCGTCTGAATGGGGTTCAGAAGGTCCGCGGTTCGAATCCGCGCGCCCCGACCATCAATTAATTAGTATTCGTAGCCATCTGTTAGATCGGCAGTCGCTAAATGTATTGGCGGCCCAAAATCATGGGTCGATTCGGTTTTGAAAATTTGATCACGGTGAGACGCCGCTGAAATTGCATTTTTGTTGCGGGCGTTGGATTTCATCAAATTCCGTTCACGAAGAAGGATCTAACAGTATTTAATGCGAATAACCGCTTTTCATCAGCGCCATATTGCGAACCTGGTGATGCATCGGTGCCGCACTGTTTTGGCAGCAGCGACATAATCGTATCAGCCTGTGGATAACTTCATCCATGCGTTTAGGATATTCGTCTAAATCCGCCAATCAAAAGCAATAATCTGTTACAGATGCCGCGCACATGGTTGAGGATGAATCATTGGTTAATTGCGTGGTTCAAACTCGCGCCTGATGGTCAACATAATTAATTTAAAAAATGTGAAATAAACTCGTTGACCAAAGGGGGGTTCCTACGTCAGGTTGTGGGGGCTGACGGATCGACCACCAGGTTTAGTGGTAGGCACGGTGGGAGCACGAAGACACTATTAAATGGTATTTCAAGTTAATTGAGCCTCTGGTGGGTACGTTTTGGCATCAGAAGCACTGGATATGTGTCTGCTTTCTATCGCACCGTTCGGCACAACAAACCGGTGTTTTCCGCGCAAAGACGGAAACGCTGATCATAGACGATAAAGTCACGGGGCACATAATACCAAATGAAGATCGAAAGAAAATTTACCCAGGCAGGTAAAGACGCATACGCAGAACTTGAATTCAGCAACACGACGTCTGAAATTCGTAATCCTGACGGGACAATCGTATTCCGGCTGGAAAACATGGAAGTACCTGTGCGCTGGAGCCAGGTCGCCTGCGATGTCATTGCACAAAAATATTTTCGCAAAGCTGGTGTTCCGGCGGCGTTGAAAAAGGTCAAAGAAAAGGGCGTACCTGAATTCTTGTGGCGATCGGTGGTTGATGAAAAAACACTGGCTGATGTGCCAGAAGACCAAAGAATTGGCGGCGAACACAGTGCTAAGCAAGTTTTTGATCGTCTTGTCGGGACGTGGGCCTATTGGGGCTGGAAAGGCGGCTATTTCAGCATTGAATCTGATGCACGGACTTATTTTGACGAAATGCGCTATATGCTCGCCACACAGCGCGCCGCGCCAAACAGCCCACAATGGTTCAATACAGGTTTGCATTGGGCCTATGGTATCGATGGTCCGGGCCAGGGACATTATTATGTGGACTATCAGACCAAGGCATTAACGCGGTCGGCGTCCTCTTATGAACATCCGCAGCCACATGCTTGTTTTATCCAGTCGATCAAGGATGACCTTGTTGCCGATGGCGGTATTATGGATCTTTGGGTGCGCGAGGCGCGGCTGTTCAAATACGGCTCTGGCACTGGTACCAATTTCAGTTCTTTGCGCGGGGCGGGTGAAAAATTGTCGGGCGGTGGCAGTTCATCTGGACTGATGGGGTTCCTCAAAATCGGCGATCGGGCGGCAGGCGCGATCAAGTCTGGTGGCACCACCCGGCGGGCAGCCAAAATGGTGATCTGCGATATGGATCATCCGGATATTGAGGAATTCGTGAACTGGAAAGTGATCGAAGAACAAAAAGTTGCGTCGCTGGTCGCTGGGTCAAAAATGCACGAACGCCAGTTGAATGAAATATTTGAAGCGATCCGGAACTGGGATGGGCATGGCGAAGACGCCGTTGACCCAGCCAAAAATGACAGCCTGAAATCGGCAATTCGCGCTGCAAAAAAAGTGTCTATTCCCGAAACCTATGTAAAACGTGTGTTGGATTATGCGCGGCAGGGTTATTCGTCGATCGAATTCCCAACCTACGACACAGATTGGGATTCCGAAGCCTATTCAACGGTTTCCGGCCAAAACTCGAACAACTCGGTCCGGGTTACCGACGCCTATTTGCAGGCGGTCAAGGACGATGCGGACTGGGAATTGGTACACCGCACAGATGGCAAAATTTCAAAAACCGTTAAAGCACGGGATTTGTGGGATGATGTTGGCCACGCGGCCTGGGCCTGCGCGGATCCGGGCATTCAGTACCACGACACCGTAAACGCCTGGCACACCTGTCCGGAAGACGGTGCCATCCGCGGTTCAAACCCGTGTTCGGAATATATGTTTCTGGATGATACCGCCTGCAATTTGGCGTCGATGAATTTGCTGACATTCCTGAAGGATGGTGTTTTTCAGGCTGAAGATTACATGCATGCCACGCGGCTGTGGACGCTGACGTTGGAAGTGTCGGTAATGATGGCGCAGTTTCCGTCCAAGGAAATCGCGCAATTGTCCTATGATTTCCGCACCTTGGGTCTGGGATATGCCAATATTGGCGGCTTGCTGATGAACATGGGACACAGCTACGATTCTGATAAGGGCCGCGCGATTTGCGGCGCATTAACGGCGTTAATGACGGGTGTATCCTACGCCACCAGTGCCGAAATTGCCCGTGAACTGGGGCCTTTTAATGGTTACAAACGAAATAAGAAACACATGCTGCGCGTCATCAGCAACCACCGCAGCGCGGCCTATGGCCATGCCAGCGAATACGACGGGCTGAATATCAACCCGGTTGCGCTGGATCAGGCCAATTGCCCTGACAAAACACTGGTTGAACTGGCCAAGGCCGCCTGGGACGAGGCGCTGACACTGGGCAAAAAACACGGGTATCGGAATGCGCAGACCACCGTAATCGCACCGACCGGGACAATCGGTTTGGTGATGGATTGCGACACGACGGGGATCGAGCCTGATTTTGCGCTGGTCAAATTCAAAAAACTCGCCGGTGGTGGTTATTTCAAGATTATCAACCGCTCCGTACCGGCAGCACTTGAAGGTCTCGGATATTCCTCCTCCCTGATAGAAGAGATTATATCATATGCTGTCGGCCACGGAACGTTAGGCAATGCACCCGGCATCAACCACACGTCATTGGTTGGCCACGGGTTTGGCCAGGCCGAGATTGATAAGGTGGAAACCGCGCTGCCCAGCGCCTTTGATATTCGGTTTGTCTTTAATCAATGGACTTTAGGGCCCGAATTTTGCACCGGTACATTGGGCATTCCGGCAGAAAAACTAAACGATCCGACGTTTGATCTTTTGAAGCATTTGGGTTTTTCCAAAAAGGACATCGAACTTGCCAACGATCACGTTTGCGGCGCGATGACACTGGAAGGTGCGCCACATCTGAAGGAAGAGCACTACAGCATATTTGATTGTGCAAATACCTGCGGCAAACGCGGCAAACGGTTCCTGTCAGTCAATAGCCACATCACCATGATGGCCGCCGCGCAGTCATTTATTTCAGGCGCAATTTCCAAAACAATCAACATGCCAAACAACGCAACAATCCAAGACTGCCAGGCCGCCTATGAACTAAGCTGGTCGCTTGGGATCAAGGCAAATGCGCTGTATCGCGATGGGTCCAAGCTTAGCCAACCACTGGCGACAGCATTGATTGAGGATGATGAAGAAGCCGAGGAAGTTCTGGCCACAGGATCTGCCCAGGAAAAGGCCAAGGTTCTGGCGGAAAAAATCGTCGAAAAAGTCATCGTCAAGGAATTGGTGAAATCACACCGCGAAAAGCTGCCGGCGCGGCGCAAAGGCTATACCCAAAAGGCTGTGGTTGGCGGCCATAAGGTTTATCTGCGCACTGGCGAATACGAAGATGGAAATCTGGGCGAAATTTTCATCGACATGCACAAAGAAGGTGCTGGTTTTCGGGCGATGATGAACAATTTCGCCATCGCCATTTCGGTGGGGCTGCAATATGGCGTGCCGTTGGAAGAATTTGTTGACGCCTTTACGTTCACCCGGTTTGAACCGGCCGGCATGGTGCAGGGCAATGACAGCATCAAAAACGCCACGTCCATTCTGGATTATATTTTCCGTGAGCTGGCGGTTTCCTATCTCGATCGTACCGATCTTGCCCATGTAAAACCAACCGGCGAAAGCTTTGATGATCTTGGACGTGGTGAACAGGAAGGCGTGCGTAACTTTGATGCAGTGTCGGAAAAAGCAGCCAGCAAATCGCTGGAAGTGTTGCGGCAAATTTCGTCGACAGGGTATTTGCGCAAACGGGTGCCGCAGGAATTGGTGGTATTGCAAGGTGGCGTGGGCGGCACGGCATTGAAAACTGCCCCAGACCCAATGGCAACTTTGCAAGCACTGGTACCGGAAACTTCGGAAGTGGCGGCAACGGAAAGTGACAATATGTTCGCTGAACCCGATGCCCCGGCGATGACGATAGATCCACGGTCCCAGGCAAAGATGCAGGGTTACGAAGGCGATCCCTGCGGCGAATGTGGAAACTACACGCTGGTGCGCAATGGCACCTGCATGAAATGCAACACCTGCGGGGCGACCAGCGGGTGTAGCTGAAGACTGAGGGCTGGCGTTTTCGCAAGGAAACAATGGCCCTCGAAATCCGGGGCGGGTGCGCTCGCCCTTGACGCGGATCAGGCCGCAGGCAGAATACCGGGCGGTACACTAAAATGAGCCTGATCAGCGAAACTAAGGGGGGCCAGGTTGGCCTCCCTCTTTATTTTTGGGGTCAAAATGATCGAATATCTAAGAAAAAGAGGCATGTGACTTCTCTTTTTCAAAATATCTCCGCCGGAGGCACTTATAAATAGATAAAATGCCGCCAATTGGCGGCGCAATTAGATTACGCCGCCCCGCGCGAAAGTGCGGCAACACCAGTGCGGGCCACTTCCTGCAGCCCAAGCGGGCGCATCAGGTCGGCAAACGCATCAACCTTTTCAGGTGTGCCGGTGATTTCGAATACAAAACTTTCCAGTGTTGAATCTACGACATTTGCGCGGAAAATGTCGGCCAGACGCAATGCTTCAACCCGTTTGTCGCCCTTGCCGGATACTTTGAACAATGCCAGTTCCCGTTCAACCGATGGTCCTTCTACCGTCAGATCATGAACCTCGTGCACCGGAATGATCCGACCCAATTGGGCTTTGATCTGTTCAATGACAGCCGGGGTGCCGGATGTTACGATGGTGATCCGCGATCGGTGGCTTTCGTGGTCAATTTCGGATACCGTCAGGCTTTCGATATTGTAGCCGCGACCAGCAAACAGCCCGATGACCCGCGCCAATACCCCGGCTTCATTGTCAACAACAACCGCCAGCGTGTGCTTTTCAACAACGTCAGCATTCGGGTCGCGCAATTCATAGGCCGAATGGCTCGTGGCGCCTTTTTTTATATTAAGTGCAGACATTTACCGGCCTTCCCTAAACCAAAACTGCGCCGGCGGCGCCAATTGCATCTTCTACCGACGCATCGCCCAACAGCATTTCGTTATGGGGCTTGCCGGATGGGATCATCGGGTAACAGTTCTCGTGTTTTTCCACCAGACAATCAAAAATTACCGGGCCATCATAGGCCAACATTTCCAGTATTGCCGCGTCCAGATCGGCGGGGTCTTTACACTGGATGCCTTTGGCGCCGAATGCATCGGCCAGCTTTACAAAATCCGGCAGGCTTTCGGACCAGCTTTGCGAATAGCGTTCACCGTGTAGCAATTGCTGCCACTGGCGCACCATGCCCAGCCTTTCGTTGTTCAGAATAAACTGCTTTACCGGCAAATTATATTGCATCGCCGTGCCCATTTCCTGCATGTTCATCAGCCAGCTGGCTTCGCCCGCGACATTGATCACCAGCGCATCGCGATGTGCCATTTGCACGCCGATAGATGCCGGAAATCCATATCCCATTGTGCCAAGCCCGCCGGATGTCATAAACCGGTTTGGGTCCTGGAACGTTAGATATTGCGCTGCCCACATTTGGTGCTGGCCAACTTCCGTCGTGATATATCGGTCGTGATCTTTCGTCAGGGCCTCTAGGCGTTCCAGCGCATATTGCGGCTTGATGGTCTTTGTCGAGTTATCGTAATCCAGACAATTGATCTTTTTCCAATCGTCAATCTTTGCCCACCAGGCCTGCAAACCACCGGTATTTGTTTTGCGTCCACGGGATTTCCAAATCCGCAGCAAATCTTCCAGTACATGGGCCACGTCACCCAATATTGGAATATCAACATTGATCACTTTGTTGATTGATGAGGCATCTATATCAATATGCGCCTTGGTCGAACCTGGGCTGAACGCATCCAACCGGCCGGTTATCCGGTCGTCAAACCGCGCACCGACATTGATCATTAAATCGCAGTCATGCATGGCTAAATTGGCTTCGTATAGCCCATGCATACCCAACATTCCGATCCAGTTTTTACCATTGGCCGGGTAGGCGCCTAAACCCATCAGTGTAGACGTGATTGGAATGCCGGTCGCATCAACCAATTCGCGCAACAGTTGGCTGGCCGCAAGCCCGGAATTAATAACGCCACCACCGGTATAAAATACCGGCCGTTCGGCTGCTTCCAAGGCTTCTACCAGGGATTTTATCGCGGCCAAGTCACCCTTTTGTTGTGGACGGTAGGTGCTGGTACTGGCCTGCTTTGGGGTCACATATTCACCTCTGGCGAATTGTACGTCTTTCGGGATGTCCACCAGAACCGGTCCCGGTCGTCCGGTCAGCGCCACGTGGAACGCCTGATGGATGGTGTCGGCCAGCTTGTTTGTATCTTTCACAAGCCAGTTGTGTTTGGTGCAAGGCCGGGTAATGCCAACGGTGTCGGCCTCTTGGAAACCATCCGTGCCGATCATGAATGTCGGGACTTGTCCGGTCAAAACTACAATTGGGATGCTATCCATCAAGGCGTCGGTTAGGCCGGTAACCGCGTTTGTGGCACCGGGCCCAGAGGTCACCAGAACAACACCGGGTTTACCCGTAGATCGCGCATAACCTTCGGCGGCGTGAACCGCGCCCTGTTCATGACGCACGAGGATATGCTGAATATCATTTTGTTGAAACACCTCGTCGTAAATTGGCAGCACAGCACCGCCCGGATATCCAAAGACTGTATCAACGCCCTGATCCTTTAAGGCTTGAACCACCATTTGTGCGCCGGTCATCTGACGTGCCATTTTACTTCTCCGTTAACGTGCGTGTGTCGCATAAAAAAGCCCCCGGGGTTCCGAGGGCGCATGGGGTACCGTTATGGTTTGCCGTTATGGCCCCAAGCGCCGTTTTCCCACAAGGACAATCACATCGTTCATTTGGTGTCTTCCCGTATTCGTGCGCGGACTTTATGGAGCAACCGAACGGGCGTCAACCGTGAATTTGGTATGCTTTATGTCGCAACACCCAATAATTTTGAAATTTCATTGCGAAATCTGAACGATTTGAGAAATATAAGGCCGATACATTTTGCGCGTTAAGATGGCGGGTTATTCAATATCCGACACCTGTTCCCTGCAACATGCCGTGTTCCATCGCAAATCGGGTCAGACCAGCGGTTAAAGAGATGCCAAGTTTTTACTTGATGTTCTTGCGGTGGTTTTCGACTGTACGAACAGAGATTTCCAGGTTCTTCGATACCTGTCGGTTCGTATTTCCCTGGGCCAGATTGTTTGTCGCGTGACTTCAGCGTTTCTCGCGCTGCATTGCGATAAATAAAATAGAAACCGTTCTTGGCCTGGGTCACGTAATTGCGCAACTCGACTTTTTTTGCTTCGGTAAATTGTGTTTCCAGCGCTTTGATCTCGCGTTCCGCCAGCGCACGCGATTGCCCAAGCGTCAGCATGGATATTGCGGACACGGCAAGGATCAACGGGATGGTGGCCAAAGGGAAAACTTTTTGGCCATAGCCGAGTTTATTGATGCAAGACGCGCCGCATTTCGTTTGGATACTTAGAAATCCCCGCGGTATAAAGCGTAAATCAAACCTGAACAGCGCAGATCCTGCCGAATATCGGCTGGTATACGATCCGCGAAGTCAGTCGTGATCATACGAAATTTAGAAGAATATATCCAATCCCAAACCAAGCTTAGGGTCGCCATCGTCGCTTGCCCGTCCTGGTTTGCACCGACGATTGACAGCTCAGAAATATTTATCAGTCCATGGATGCGTACTGATGCACCTGACGGATCGGTTAGTGTCAATGTATCGCCGTCGCGTGAAATTTCGATGCTATTCAGGTCTGTATCAGCAAATGAAATCGCAAGGTGATCCGCCTGTCGTACGCTAATCGTTTCCACCATCCTTGCCGACTTGCACCAGTGCAAAACCGACATTCAAGTTGAACTGATCGTCGCCACTGCCACCGCTAATTTTGTTAGCGTTATTTGCAGTAACCGAAATTGTATCGTCACCGGCGCCCCCGTCTACAAGCCCAACAGTTTTGGCGAACACCGTCAGGGTATCGTCACCGCCGGGTTGGTTGGAATAAAGGTCACGGTTTGAATTGATTTGGTCAAGCTTTGCATCGCCATTTACCACAGCTACATTTTTCGCAACCACCGTCACAATATCATCGCCGGTACCACCATTTACCGAATAGATGTTCTTGGCCTGCACCAATAACGTGTCGTCGCTATCGCCAACATTCACAAAGCCCGCATTTTTAGCAACGACTGAAAAAATATCATCGCCAAACCCGCCACCGGCGTTTGCGATATTCTTAGCAGTGATTGAAATTCGGTCATCGCCATCACCGCCATATGCGCGACCTATGTTTTTGGCGGCCAACAACATCTGATGGTCGCCGTCACCCGCATAGGCATATTCTATATTCTATATTCTATATTCTATATTCTATATTCTATATTCTATTTTGCTGTCGCGATGATTGAGTCTTCGCCAGTTCCACCAGAAATGCCGCCAATGTTTCGCGCTGTAACGGCAATTGCGTCATCACCGTTGCCGCCATCTACCAGGCCAACATTTCGCGCCAAAACGGCGATTGCATCGTCACCGTTATCACCCTGAATCCAACCAGCATTCCTGGCAACTACGGCAATGGCATCATCGCCCGCCGGGCCCCGAACACGTTCAACTTTTCTTTCCAAAACGGTGGCGATGTCGTCGCCACTGCCCAATTGAACCTCTTGCAGGGCGCGGGTGCGTATTTCCATCATATCAGAATTTGCCGTTTCCATGACATCACCACCGACGGGGCTGGGATTGTAGCCGTGGGATTGGCCGGTATTGCCGTTAAACATGATGCCAAGCATTTTGTCAGTAATCACGACATGCCGTTGTCCCAGATTATGCAACGCGCCCATAAATTCCTGTGCGCGTTTCACAATGTAGCTAATTT
>CAXMPY010000005.1:24654-34030 GCA_964195275.1 uncultured Paracoccaceae bacterium | reverse complement strand
TGGCTAAATTCGCCAAAGTTTTCACCCAAGAAAATACCCTTCTAGCGGCCTCGACCCATCCGGGCGAAGATGAAATCATTCTGACAGCATTCGGAAAATTGCGCCCGAATTGGCCCGACCTGTGCCTGATCCTGGTACCCCGGCATCCGCATCGCGCCGCCCAAATCACGTCGTTGCTACAGCACGCTGGGCTTGGCTATAACAAACGCGCTGATGACGTAGAGTTTGACCTTAGCCACCCCGTGTATCTTGCTGATACTATTGGTGAAATGCCCCTATGGTATTCGCTGTCTTGTATCACAATTCTAGGCGGTTCGTTTCGGCAATTTGGCGGTCATACGCCTGTAGAAGCGGTGCAGTTTGGCAGTGTCGTGGTGCACGGTCCCGATACGTCAAACCACAGAGATTTGTATCAGGTTCTGCACAATCAAAACGCGGCATTCTGTGCAACGGACCAGGATGCACTTGCAGACATCATTGCCGAATTGCTGCAAAATAAACGTACCGCCAAAATTGCCCGATCGGCGAAAAACGCCCTATCGGATTTTCAACCAGACAACCCGGGCCCCACATCTATATTGCGGCAACTGGACAAGGTGAGTGGTGGAAAACTTAACCAGGCTTTGTTATTTGAGGAAAATTGAGAAGAAATCGGAACAGCCGAACAACCCAACCTGCGAGTAGTCGAGCGTGACAAAGGCCAAACAACAACCAATCCGGCTGCCTACCGCTGGCAAAAAAGGGATCCGCACCCAATTTGGGGCGCTGTGTTACCGGATTCACAAAGATAAAATTCAGGTGCTTTTGGTCACAACACGATCGCAAAAACACTGGATTGTTCCCAAGGGCTGGCCGATGGATCACGCAACCCCGGCCCAGGCCGCCGCGCGTGAAGCATTTGAAGAAGCAGGGGCAGAAGGCAACATTAGCAACAATTGCTACGGTATTTATTCCTATACCAAAGATGTTAATGGCGACAAATTGCCGTGTGTTGTCGCCCTATTTGCCTTGAAAGTGAAACGCCTACACGCAATTTTCCCGGAAAAAGGCCAGCGAAAACGCAAATGGTTTGGCCGCAAAAAGGCCGCTGCCCAAATCACGAGCCCAGAGTTGCGACAATTGATCAGAGAATTTGATCCCAATACCACGTTGCCATAAAGGGTTTGTGCAGTTTAAAGAACAAACTGTCGCCCGCCAAAAATAAGCCCGGATAAAATACCCATGATCAAATATTCACTGAAGTGTTCGCAAGATCATAGTTTTGACAGTTGGTTCCAAACTGGCGATGCGTTCACAAAACTTAAGGCAACGGGGCATATCGGATGCCCAATTTGTGGCACCACCGAGGTTATCAAAGCGATTATGACACCCGTCGTCACACCGGCCCGTAACAAACAGGCCGCCCCAACCCTGACAAAGCAGCCAACAGGTGAAATGCATGCTTTAACGGCACCTTCGTCGCCCGCAGAAGCCGCAATTGAAGAATTAAAGAAAAAAATTCAGAAACATTCAGAATATGTTGGCAGCGATTTCGCCGCCGAGGCCCGGGCCATTCACGACGGGGACGCCCCCGAACGGTCAATTTATGGCGAAGCAGAAGCCAGCGACGCCAAAAAGCTGTTGGAAGATGGCGTCCCAGTTGCACCGTTGCCGTTCGTACCAACACGAAAAACCAACTGATGACGGTGCTGATCACCGGGGCCAACCGGGGCATCGGGCATGGATTATTTGAACATTATTCGCAACTACATGGCAATGTTATTGGCACGTCACGCAGCGGCGCGGCGCCATACGTTCGTCTTGAAGTATCCGATCCGGCCTCGCAGTTTGCACTTGCGTCTAAGTTGGACGGCGCACCGATTGATCTACTGATTTGTAACGCCGGTGTTTATCAGGATAAGGGCGAAACGCTTGAGGCCGGGTATCCAAGCGACATGTGGGCCAACACGTTCGCCGCCAATGTTGCCGGTGTTTTCCATACGATGCAGGCCCTGCTGCCCAACCTTCGAAATTCCGATAACGCCCGAATTGCTATAATCCCATCGCAAATGGCCAGCCAGACCAACGCCAATGGCGGGTCATACATTTACCGCGCATCCAAAGCGGCCAGCCTGAACTTGGGCCGCAATTTGGCCGTTGACTTAGGCCGCGACGGTATCGCCGTGGGCGTTTACCATCCCGGCTGGGTTGTGACTGATATGGGCGGAAATGGCGCTGATATTCAGGTTTCGGACGCGGTTGACGGCCTGACGGCGCGTTTTGAGGAATTGTCGCTGGCCACAACCGGTTGTTTTCTTAACTGGGATGGTAGCGCCCAATCCTACTGATCAATAGCGCAGTTTTTTGACAGCTTGCTGACTTGGGATTTGGACCGCTTTAACGATCCTCCTGTCAATCTTTGTTCCAAAATATCTCCGCCGGAGGCGCCAGTTTTTCCTAGAAAAATTGCCCCCGCGACGCGTCTGAGGTTCAGCAGAACCCAAGTTGTTCGCCAGTGTCTCGCCCTTGCTCTTTTGCCGCCCACCCCGTAGGAAACCGCCAAGTTAACATGCAAGGATTGCGGCCCGGGAATGCCCCTACTCGTCATGAAATTTGGTGGCACGTCTGTTGCCAGCCTGGATCGCATCCGCCGTGCTGCCAAACGCATCGGTCGCGAAGTGGCCAATGGCTATGATGTCATTGTCATTGTCTCGGCGATGTCAGGAAAAACCAATGAACTGGTCGGCTGGGTCGACGAAACATCAAAATTTTACGATGCGCGGGAATATGATGCCGTCGTTTCATCCGGCGAACAGATCACGGCTGGGCTTATGGCCTTAACCTTGCAGGAAATGAGCATCCCGGCCCGCAGCTGGCAGGGTTGGCAGGTGCCCCTGAAAACCAATTCCACCCACAGCTCTGCCCGTATCGAAGAAATTATCACCGCAAATATCAACGCAAAATTCGGCGAAGGTATGAAAGTAGCCGTGGTTGCTGGTTTTCAGGGCATCAGCCCCGAGGGTCGGATCACAACGCTAGGCCGCGGCGGATCTGATACCACCGCCGTCGCCTTTGCCGCAGCATTTGGCGCCGAACGCTGCGATATTTTCACCGATGTTGACGGCGTTTACACAACCGACCCCCGCATTTGCGACAAAGCACGCAAACTTGATAAAATTGCCTACGAGGAAATGTTGGAACTGGCCTCGTTAGGGGCCAAAGTTTTGCAAACCCGTTCAGTCGAACTGGCGATGCGCTTTGGTGTGCGGTTGCGGGTTCTGTCCAGCTTTGAAGACAACAACGAAAACGCCGGCACACTGGTCTGCGCCGAGGAGGATATTATGGAAAGCAACGTAGTCGCCGGTGTCGCCTTTTCCCGCGACGAGGCCAAAATGACCCTGATCTCGGTGGCCGACCGCCCCGGCATCGCCGCCGCTATTTTTGTGCCGCTTTCCGAGGCAGGCGTGAATGTTGATATGATTGTGCAAAATATCTCGGAAGAGGGTCGCACTGACATGACGTTTTCCTGCCCAGTCGATCAGGTCGATCGCGCCCGCAACGCGGTGGAAGATGCCAAGCAAAAAGGCGAAATTAAATTCCACGATCTGGTCGCAGATACCGACGTGGCTAAGGTATCGGTCGTAGGCATCGGCATGCGGTCCCATGCCGGTGTGGCCGCGAAAATGTTTGACCAACTGTCCAAAGAAGGCATCAACATTAAAGTCATCACCACATCCGAAATAAAAATTTCTGTGCTGATCGACCGAAAATATCTCGAACTTGCGGTTCAGGCGTTGCATGATGCCTTTGAATTGGAAAAGGCAGCCTAACGACGGCTTGCCCACAGGGAACAGCATGGCCCAGCACGCTGAAAGCGAAAGTCGCAAACTGCTCGGTCGCCTGCGCGACACGTTGGCTGACGACAGCGCTGGCCAGACCCGACTTGACCGCATCACCCACCTAATCGCGGACAGCACGCGGTCTGACGTGTGTTCGATTTATCTGTTTCGCGACGCAGAAACCCTTGAACTTTGCGCCACCGAAGGTTTGAACCCCGACGCCGTGCACCAGACCCGCATGCGTGTCGGCGAAGGCTTGGTTGGCCGTGTGGCCCGGACCGGGACACCGGTCAATACCGCTGATGCGCCCCACGCCAAAGGGTTTCGCTTTATGCCGGAAACCGGTGAAGAAGTGTTTTCGTCGTTTATTGGGGTGCCGATACAGCGGCTAGGCGACACGTTGGGCGTGCTTGTGGTTCAATCCAAACAGGCCCGCGAACTGTCCAGCGATGAAGTCTACGGCCTGGAAGTTGTGGCGATGGTTCTGGCGGAAATGACCGAACTTGGCGCCTTTGTTGGCGAAGGCGCAGCCCTGTCCGCCCGCCATCAGCAAATGGTGATTTTTCGCGCCGGCGTTGGCCAGGATGGTGTTGCACAGGGGCAGGTGTATTTGCACGAACCCCGCGTTGTCGTCACCAACCTGGTTGCCGATGATCCCAAAGTCGAACTGATCCGCCTGCAGGAAGCCGTGAATGCACTGCGCATTTCTGTTGATGATATGCTTAGCCTGGCTGGAACGCATGACAAAGAACAGGCCGAAGTGCTGGAAACCTACCGCATGTTCGCCAATTCCAAAGGCTGGATGCGCCGCATGGAGGAAGACATCGCGCTGGGTCTTTCTGCCGAAGCAGCGGTCGAAAAGGAACAATCGGTTGCCCATACCCGAATGTCGCAAGCACCCGATGCTTATTTGCGCGAGCGCCTGCACGATCTGGATGATCTGTCAAACCGGCTGTTGCGCATATTAACCGGTCAGGGCAGCGAAACCGGTGCCGAGATGCCTGCCGCGCCAATTCTTGTGGCTCGCAACATTGGCCCCGGCGAACTTTTGGAATATGGCCGCAGCCTGAAAGGCATCGTGCTTGAAGAGGGCTCGGTCGGATCACACGCTGCAATTGTCGCCCGGGCGTTGGCGATACCGTTGTTGATTCACGCCGAAAAAATCACCACCGAGGCCCTGAATGGCGACCGTATCTTACTGGACGGCGAACAGGGCGTTGTGCATTTGCGCCCAGAGGAATCTGTTGCCGACGCGTTTCGCGACAAAATTGCAATGGTTGCCAAGGCCCAGGAACGTTACATAGGGTTGCGCGATAAACCGGCCGTTGGCCTATGTGGCACGCATATCACGTTGGACATGAACGCAGGCCTGATGGCCGATCTGCCATCGCTTAAAAGTTCTGGCGCCCAAGGTGTCGGCCTGTTTCGCACCGAATTGCAGTTTCTGACCCGCAGCACAGTGCCGCGCCGGGGCGATCTGGCCGCCCTGTATTCGCGGGTGATGGACGCCGCGGATGGCAAACGCGTGGCATTTCGCACGCTGGATATCGGATCGGATAAGGTGTTGCCCTACATGACGCCGCAGGATGAACCCAACCCGGCAATGGGGTGGCGTGCTATCCGGGTGAGTTTAGAAAAAAAGGGTGTAATGCGCATGCAGCTGCAGGCGTTAATTCGCGCCGCCGCCGGCCGACCGCTAACCGTGATGTTCCCGTTTGTCGCGCAGTTTGATGAATTCCGAGAGGCCCGCAAACAATTGAACAACGAAGTTGTGCGGGAAATGAACATGGGGCATGTCGTCCCTGAAAGCGTCGAAATTGGCGCCATGCTGGAAACGCCCAGCTTGGCATTTGCACCCAAGCAATTCTTTGAAATGGCCGATTTTATTTCAATTGGTGGCAACGATTTGAAACAGTTTTTCTTTGCCGCTGATCGGGAAAACGAACGCGTGCGGCGGCGCTATGACACCCTGAATGTCAGCTTTCTGACGTTCATTCATCAAATTGTTGAACGCTGCGAGGAAGCCCATACGCCATTGTCTTTTTGCGGCGAGGACGCCGGGCGCCCGGTCGAAGCCACTTGTTTCGCGGCCCTTGGCCTGACGACTTTGTCGATGCGCGCAGCAAGCATTGGCCCAGTCAAGTCATTGATCAGGCGAACAAATCTGGTGGAACTGCGCAAAATTATCAACGACGCCAGCAACAGCGGCGCACAATCGGTTCGCCCGGCTGTCATGGATTATCTGCGGACCCAAACACAGGCTTAAAGTGACGAAACTTCCCACCAAAACCCGGACCTACCAAAACCACACATTGGACAGTGAACGCTGGTTCAATATTGACCGTCGCGCCGACGATATTATCGTTGCCACGCCCTACAAATGCGGCACGACATGGACACAAGCTATTGTTTTACATCTTATTTTTCAGGATTTGCAGCAACGCAACATTGACGACCATTCATTTTGGGTCGACAAAACAATGCCGCCGATCACCGAATTGCGCGCGAAATTGAGTGCCCAAAATCACCGCCGCGTATTGAAAAGCCATTTGCCACTGAACGGTTTTGCCTGGCGCCCCGAGGATCGAATACTGGTCGTCGCGCGTGATCCGCGCGATGTGTTCATGTCGATGTGGAACCATTATTCCAAATACACCGAAGTGGCCTATGCCGGTCACAACAATCCGCAGACCTGCATCGGCGCGCCCCTGCCCCGTTGCCCTGATGACATTCGCGAATTTTGGGCGATGTGGATTAACAAAGGCTGGTTTGACTGGGAAAGCGAAGGGTATCCGTGGTGGTCAAACATGCATCACGTCCAGACATGGTGGGACGGGCGCGATACCGAAAACATCATGCTTTTGCACTACAATGACATGCTGGCCGACCTGCCCGGCCAGATCGCGCGCATTGCTGCACATGTCGGCATCGATTGTACGCCCACCATGCGCGCCGATATCGCCGACAAGACCAATTTCAAGTCGATGAAACGTGACGCCGAACAAATCTCGGCCGATCCATACGGCGTATTTGAAGGCGGTGCCAAAACCTTTATCAACAAGGGTACAAATGGGCGTTGGAAATCTGTGCTGACCGACGATGACCTTGTGGCTTTCGACGAAACGGCCGCTAGGGTCCTGTCAGCAGATTGCCGTGACTGGTTAGAGCGCAATTAGCACCAGCGCGTCACCTTACCGCCCACACCGTCCCAACCCGGACTTGATAACCCAATCCCCAACACACGTTCTGGGTTGGTTGGTGGGGGCATTTCAATATCCGTCAACGGCGTAAAACCAAACCTGGCGTAATATGGCGCGTCACCAATGAGGATGACCCGATCCCAATCCCGCACCGCAAGTGCCAAACTGTCACCAATCAACAATTCGCCCAACCCCTCGCCTTGCCGTGTTGGATGTACGGCAATTGGACCAAACAACAGGGCCGGTGCATCGCCAACACGTACCGGCCAATATCGAACCGCAGCGGCCAAAATACCGGCGCCGTCCCGTGCGATAAGACATAGGCGTGCCACCGGTTCTACACCGTCGCGCAGCCGATATGATGACAACGCTTCGCGCCCCGGTGCAAAACACAAGTCGTATAGTGCTTCAACCTCCCACCAGTCGGCTGGCCTTTCTTGACAAAGGGTGATCAAGCTAAACGCCGCTCCAAAGATGTTTTTGCACTGGAAAGTCAGCTAACACGCAGCTAGTTCAGGGGCAACGAATGAAGAAAGACGCGTATGTTTTATCAGCCCAAAGACGGCCACGGCTTGCCGCACAACCCGTTCAACGCAATTATCACGCCACGACCAATTGGCTGGATCTCGTCCCGCGGATCAAACGGCACCAACAATCTGGCACCCTATTCCTTTTTCAACGGCACCGCCTACACGCCACCCCAAGTTATGTTCGCCTCAACCGGGCGCAAAGACAGCGTATCCAACATCCAGGACACGGGCGTATTCTGCGTAAATATCGTTGAATTCGCGATGCGCGATGCAATGAACGCCAGTTCTGCCGGATTTGACGCCGAAATTGATGAATTTGTCCAAGCCGGTGTGACACCGCAACAATGCGAAACGATAGACTGCGCCCGGGTCGCAGAAGCGCCCGCCAGCCTTGAATGCCGCATGACGCAGGTGGTTGATCTAATGGGCGATAATAATTCGGTTATTTTTGGGGAAGTCATCGGCATTCATTTGCGCGATGACGCGCTTGTCGACGGGATTTTTGATGTTACCACGTTCCGGCCACTTTCACGGCTGGGCTACCGCGACTATTCGGTCGTGGATAACCTGTTCAGCCTAAGCCGCCCTGACGACTGAACCACCTTCTTCTTTTCTTAAATATCCGCCCCCTGCAGCGGTCTGCCTTATCGGCGCAGCGGGTATATCCCAATTGCAGTACGATCAGAGCCCGCCGGCCAAAACACCGGTACGGACGGAATAATCCACTGCAACGCCGTAAACCGGGTCATCATCGCTATCGACGATTAACTGCCCGGCGCGTGCCAGTAGCCGGTGACAATCCCGGCTTAAATGCCGCAATTGCAACCGCTTGCCCGCCGCCTGATATTTCGCGGCCAAAGCTTCAATCGCCGTGAGTGCTGACTGATCTGCCACCCGGCTGTCGGCAAATTCAATGATAACATTGTCTGGATCGCTCTCTGGGGTAAACAGTTCATTAAACCCTTCGACCGACCCAAAAAACAACGGCCCCTGAATGCGGTACACTTTGGCGCCGTCTTCCGTTTCATGGATCGTCGCATGGATGCGTGCCGCGTTTTGCCAGGCATAGGCCAACGCCGATACGATGACGCCGACAACCACCGCAGTCGCCAAATCAGTCGCCACAGTCACCACCGTCACCAGCAGGATAACAAAGGCGTCCGTGTAGGGCACGCGGCGCAATATGGTCAGCGAATGCCAGGCGAATGTCCCAATCACCACCATGAACATCACGCCGACCAGGGCTGCCAGCGGGATTTGTTCAATCACCGAGCTGCCGACCAGAATGAACGCCAGTAAAAACAGCGCAGCCATGATGCCAGACAGCCGCGTACGCCCGCCAGATTTCACGTTAATCATCGATTGACCGATCATCGCACAGCCGCCCATGCCACCAAAAACACCGGTCACCGTGTTGGCAACACCTTGCGCCACGCATTCTTGGCTGGCGCCGCCCCGCCGGCCGGTAATTTCGCCGACCAGGTTTAGGGTCAGCAGGCTTTCGATCAGCCCAATTGCGGCCAATATCAGGGCATATGGCAGAATAATTTCCAGCGTCTCCAGATTGAACGGCACTGTCGGTATGTGAAATAACGGCAGACCGCCCTTGATCGAGGCCAGATCACCGACGCGCGGTACATCAATACCAAAAACGATAACCAACAAGGCGACCACCCCGATACCAGCCAATGGTGCAGGTACAGCATTGGTAAGGCGCGGAAGGGCCCAAATAATTGCCATCGTCAACCCAACTAAACCTAACATGATCAGCAGGGGCCAACCTGTCATCCAGTCCCCGTTGGCCATCCCGTGGCCACCTGACGCCCCG
>CAXMPY010000005.1:0-24644 GCA_964195275.1 uncultured Paracoccaceae bacterium | reverse complement strand
AGTGCGATGGTAATCAGCATGGCGCCGCTGTTCATCCAATGCCCTTCAACTTCGAATGCCTGCGCATGCTCGTTGAATTTCACAAAGTGGTTCTCTCTTAACTGTTCGAATTGCGCCAGGCCGATCACGATCGCCAGCCCGTTCACAAACCCCAGCATCACCGGATGCGGCACCAATCGGATAAATTTGCCCAGCTTGAATATTCCAGCGCCAATCTGGATCAACCCCATAAGGACAACTGCGGCGAACAAATATTCAACCCCATGGTCAGCCACCAAGGCAACCATCACCACCGCCAATGCCCCTGTGGCACCTGAGATCATTCCCGGGCGGCCACCAATAATTGCCGTGATCAGCCCGACCATAAACGCCGCATAAAGCCCAACCAACGGGTGCACGCCGGCAACAAAGGAAAACGCCACTGCCTCGGGCACCAATGCCAGCGCGACCGTCAGACCCGACAAAACCTCGGTCTTGATCTGCAGTGGGTTCAACCGATTTCGGCTAAGTTTGATCTCGGGAACAGAAAGGCGCCTGGCAAAGGACGCCAGTGGTGATTTTTGCAAGATAGGATTTCCGGTGATTAAGGGGTTTCGGGCGTTATGCCCTGCCTAGCAGGTATCGATCAAGATATGAACCACCCCAGACGGGATGCAGCCATGCGCCACATTCAGAGCTGAAAATCGTCACCCAAGGGGTCAGTCTGCGTTTTTTTTGAATACTGGGCGCCAACACAACCGCTATTGTCTGGATTTTAGGCTTTCCAGATTATAAGTGTTTGATACCGGGAATTCGGGATCAGGTTGATAGCCGGGGTCTGAAATGATGCAATTTTCGCCGCACAGCAAGATTGATTGCTTTTGTTCCGCCGAATTATACCAGATCCGCTCGCCCGGTGTGGCGATATACCCGTCAATACCTTCCAAAACATCCGCCCGCAGATCGTCCAGTGACGGTACTTCGCTGTCGTAATCCGCGGCATAGGCCGCGTGGGTGTGGTACGAGGCCAGAATGTCAAAGCCGTCTTCGGGTTCTTGGGGCCGGCAGCCGCATTCGTCGCCCTGCAAAGCAGGGCTTGCGATCAAAGCGCCGTTCGCACCGATGCCAATGAACCCACAATATTCAAGGTTTTCGGCAATCGAACGGATCTGCAAGTCGGCCAGCACAGATGTTGCAAAACTAACTTCTTGGGCTGTCTGCGGCTGCAATCGCCCCTGATAAACCACGCTTTTCGGGTTTTCATCGCATGCCGCAAGCAGAAGGGCGGCAGCCAAAATAATCATCGTGCCAGAACCAACACCTAGCCATCGTCGCTGTATCAACATCTGCACCGCCATCTGATCAAAATCTGATTTTCATTTCTCATTACCGGACCGAATATTCATCTGGAAAATATTATTGCTTCGGAACACCGTCTAATTGGCCAAGCTTAGGCGAATTGTTCGGTTTCACGCCAAAGAATTGCAATTTTCTAAGTCGACAACAGCCTGCATTGCGGGCTTTCATCCCCAAGAGACATGGCATAGCTTCCAGCTGATTTACGAAGGAGTTGCGAATGGAAACCATCATCGGCGTTATCGGCGGCTCGGGCGTTTACGAAATTGACGGACTTAAAAATGCCAAGTGGCAGTCCGTAACCAGCCCGTGGGGAACGCCGTCGGATGACGTGCTGACCGGTACTCTGAACGGTCTCAAAATGGTCTTTTTGCCGCGCCACGGGCGCGGCCATGTGCACACGCCGACCAGTGTGCCGTACCGCGCTAATATTGATGCTTTAAAGCGCTTAGGCGTGACCGATCTGGTGTCTGTTTCTGCTGTGGGATCGTTTCGCGACAAAATGGCACCAGGTGATTTTGTTGTTGTGGATCAATTTATTGACCGAACGTATGCACGGGAAAAATCATTCTTTGGGCCCGGCTGTGTGGGGCATGTATCGGTGGCCCACCCTACATGCGCCCGATTGTCGGATGCATGCTATCACTCGGCAAAATCACAGGGTGTTAATGTGCATATGCGCGGCACTTATCTGGCGATGGAGGGGCCACAATTTTCCAGCCTGGCGGAAAGCAAAATGTATCGCCAAAGCTGGGGCGCCGATGTTATCGGCATGACAAACATGCCCGAGGCCAAACTGGCCCGCGAGGCCGAAATATGTTACGCTTCGGTCGCAATGGTTACCGATTATGACAGCTGGCACCCGGACCGCGGCGAGGTTGATGTTACTGAAATCATTAAGGTTCTGACTGGTAACGCAGACAATGCCCGTGGCTTGGTGGCGCATTTGCCCGCCCTTTTGACGGCCCAGCACGCAGCCTGCGCGCATGGCTGCGACCGCGCACTTGAACATGCGATCATGACCGCCCCTGACGCCCGCGACCCGGCTTTGGTGGCCAAATTAGATGCCGTTGCAGGGCGTGTATTAGGAGCAAGCAGTTGAAAAAGAACGTCAAAGACTACATCCGCACCATCGTTGATTTTCCCCATGAAGGCATCATGTTTCGTGATGTAACTACGCTGTTTGCCGACCCCCGTGGTTTTCGCATGGCCGTGGACCAATTGCTGCACCCCTACGCTGGCATGCAGATTGACAAAGTTGTCGGGCTGGAAGCACGGGGGTTCATTTTGGGCGGCGCCATCGCCCATCAGTTGACGGTGGGGTTTGTGCCGGTACGTAAGAAAGGCAAATTGCCGGGCGCGACGATTAGCCAGAAATACCAACTGGAATATGGCGAGGCCATTATGGAACTGCACAGTGATGCTCTGCAACCGGGCGAAAAGGTTCTGCTGGTTGATGACTTGCTGGCCACCGGCGGCACCGCCGAGGCCGGTATCAGCCTGATCGAACGGCTGGGCGCAGAGATCGTTGGTTGTGCATTTGTTATTGATTTACCAGAACTTGGCGGGCGAACTTTACTTGAAAAACTGGGTTACGAAGTTCATGTGCTGTGTGATTTTGAAGGCGCCTAACGTTCGCGAAATATCGCGCCGGGATTCATGATGCCTTTTGGATCTAGCGCCTGTTTGATGGCCAACATGGCGTTGCCCTTGGCTGGGTCACCATAGCGTTCTAGCTCGGCCACTTTCATGCGGCCGATACCGTGTTCAGCGCTGAATGACCCGTCATAAGACGCCACCAAATCGTGCACGATGCGACGCAGTTTGTCACCGATACCGGGCTTGTCACTTTGGGTTGCACCCTGTGCCAGGAATACATTGAAATGCAGGTTTCCGTCGCCCAAATGTCCAAAGCAGTTGATGCGAAAATCTCCTATCCTTGCAACAGCTTGCGAGGCTTCCTTGATGAATCTTTCAATGGCACTAATTGGTAGCGATATATCATGGGACGCAATCGGACCGATGCGTTTATTCGCCGCTGGGATGGTTTCGCGCACCGCCCACAAATCGCGGCGCTGTGCCTCGTTCTGGGCAATGATCCCGTCGCTGACCAATCCGGCTGCTATCCCAGCTTCAAAAATCTGGGTCAGTTTTTCTGCCGGGTCGCCGTCGTTCGCCATGCCCACATCAATCAGGACCGACCATGTCGGTGGTTCGCTGAAGGGTTGGCGCATTTGGGGCATGGTTTCTGACAGAAATTCCAAACCCGTTCCGTGAATTAACTCAAATGCTGATATCGTATTCCCGACATAGGCGCGGGCAATGTCCAGCAGCGAAATCGTCGCCGCTGGATCGCGCACAACCATCATCGCGGTGGCCTCGTTTGCCGGGATCGGGAACAGACGCAACGCAGCGGCGGTGATCACGCCAAGTGTCCCCTCGGCGCCGATCAGCAGGTTTTTAAGGTCGTACCCGGTGTTATCTTTGCGCAACCGTTTTAGACCATGCCAGATTTGACCATTTGGCAGCACGGCTTCTAACCCAAGGCACAAATCACGGGCATTTCCATAGCGCAGAACATTCACCCCACCTGCATTGGTGGCCAGATTACCGCCGATCTGGCAACTGCCTTGCGACGCAAGGGTCAGCGGAAATAACCGGTTGGCCGCCAGTGCTGCGTTCTGCAAGTCTTCTAGGGTCACCCCCGCCTCCGCGATAACCACCCCTTCCTCGGGGTGCACAAAACGCACAGCGTTCATCCGTTCCAGGGATAATACGACAGGCACCCGGCCCGTCGGCTTGACCTGCCCGCCCACCAAACCTGTTCCGCCGCCATAAGGCACCACAGGAACCTGTCCGGCATAAGCTGCGCTGACAATTCGGCTGACATCCTTCACATTTGACGGCGCGATTACAGGCCCCGGCTGTCCACGGTATTTGCCGCGTGGTTCTTCCAGATAGCGGGCTATGTCGGTGATGAACGCACTATCCGGAAGTTTTTCACGCAATGCTGCGATAAATTCCGGGTTTGCTGAATTCAGGCTCATAGTGCCGCTACAAGGTCAGCGATTTTGTGGCAAGATCGCAAATTCCGCCCGGTCATTGGTGATTTGATAAACCGCCCCAGCTTGCCCGCCAAATCAGACTGCCCCATGCCGTTTGGTGTGTGGAAATAGAAAACATTGCCAGCAAACTGAAATTCATCAGCCTTGGTCGCAGCCGCGCTCATTGCCTCAAAATCGGGCGCAACCGGTGGTTCATTGAGGAAAAACAGGTGCAATGTCGTCGGTGCATCAGCGGCCTGCGGATAAGGATTACCCGCGATCGCATCCTGCAACTGTTCCCCGCGCAGCATGATTACCTCGGCCTCAAAACCAAATTGATCCTGTATCGCCGTTTGAATTTTCTTGGAAATCTGCGCGCCGGTACCGGCAGCACGAAACACGGCATTGCCGGATTGTATATAGGTCGCAACATCCAGATAGCCGAGCCCGGTCAGCAGATCGCGAAACGCAGCCGTCGGTAATTTCTTATGGCCATCGACATTCACGCCGCGCAACAAAACAACCCAGATTTTCATCAATCGTGCCACCACATGCCGTGAACCCCAGTATTGTTAGCCACCCGCATCGGTTTTACCACGCCGGTCATTGCGCAGATTTGCATATAGCACATGGGTGCGCCAGCGCCCGTTGATCTGCAAATAGCTTTGCGCCACGCCCTCGTATTTGTAACCGCATTTTTCTAATGCACCGCGTGACGCCAGATTTTCCGGCAAGCAGGCGCTTTCAACACGGCTGAGATCCAGCTTTGTAAACGCGTAATGAACCACCGCATTCAGGGCTTCGCGCATATAGCCCTGTCGGGCAAATTCTTCGCCAGTCCAGTAACCACAGGTGCCAGCTTGGGCCGGGCCGCGGCGAATATTGTCCAACGTCAACGCACCCAGCAGTTTGTTATCGTCCCGCCGGATCAAAAACAGCGGCAGCGCTGTGCCACCGGTAATAGACCGCTGCGCCCAGTAGACCCGGTGGGCAAAGGACTTGCGTGTTAGATGGTCAGGCGCCCAGCTTGGTTCCCAGGGTTTCAGAAAGTCGGCACTTGCCCGTCGCAAAGCGGCCCACTGGCGAAAATCGGAATGGTTGGGCGCGCGCAGGCACATTCGTTCTGTTTCAATGCGAACCTTGCGTCGACGCATTAGCATCAGGCAACCAGACGCGCGCGTAATTCATCCAGGCCAGGGGCTTGATCTACCGGCCCATATAACGCTAATGCCGGTGCACCGGTGGCCAGTTTTTCGGCCATTTCGCGCACTTTTTCCCGGCTTACCGCATCAATTTTTGCAACCGTTTCATCCAGTTTGGGCACCCGGCCCCAAACTGAAATCATGCGCGCCGAACGTTCGGCGCGCGATGACGGGCTTTCCAACCCCATGAGCAAGCCCGCCTTGATCTGGGCGCGGGCGCGTGCAACTTCGGCCTCTGACATATCGTCGGCGGCGCGTTTCAGTTCATCAATTGCAATTGTGCTTAAATCTCTAATTTGATCCGCGTTGGTGCCGGCATAAATTGTTATCATCCCGGTATCGGCATGGGCCCCAGCCTGGGCAAATATTGCGTAACACAATCCGCGTTTTTCCCGCGCTTCTTGAAACAGGCGCGAAGACATGCCGCCGCCCAAAGTAGTGGCAAATATTTGCGACGTGTAAATATCAACATCCAGATAACCCGGCGCCTCTAGCGCCAGTGCGAAATGCACCTGTTCCAGTGCTTTGTTTTCGCGCCGCTCGCCGCCCCTGAAAACCGCCGGTTCAATCAGCATTGATTTCGCTGGTTTCAGGTCACCAAACAAATCTTCGGCCATTTTCACGATGCTATCGTGATCCACCGCCCCAGCAGCTGACAGGATCATGCGTTCAGGCCCATAATGTTCCGCCACAAAGCCCGATAAATCGGCGCGGTCAAAACTTGAAACCCGCTCGGATGGGCCAAGAATGGTGCGTCCCATCGCCTGTTCAGGATAGGCGGCTTCCTGCAACCAATCAAAGATTATGTCATCTGGTGTGTCCTGCGACTGGCCGATTTCCTGCAGGATCACGCCGCGCTCTACCTCAATCTCGGCGGGGTCAAACACGGGGTTCAGCACGATATCGGCGATCACCTCCAGCGCCAAGGGTACATCTGCCTGCAAAACGCGCGCATAATACGCCGTTAGTTCTCGGCTGGTATAGGCGTTTATGAAGCCCCCGACATCTTCGATTTCTTCGGCAATCTGCAACGCACTGCGCCGTTTGGTCCCCTTAAAGGCCATATGTTCCAGAAAATGCGCAATACCGTTTTGCGCCAATCGTTCATGGCGACCACCGGCATCGACCCAAACCCCGACCGAGGCGCTTTGCAGGCCAGCCATATGTTCAGTGACGACGCGAAAACCATTTGGCAATGTGTGTAATTTTACGCTCAACGCTTAATCCGATCCCGTATCAGGGTTTCAATTTCACCAAGATCATTGGCGACTTGTGTCATTCGTTCTGGCCGGTCAAACAGATCAGCCATATGTGTGGGCAGTTCGGGGCGAATACCAGTAGCCGCCGCAACCGGGTCTGGAAATTTCGCCGGATGGGCTGTGGCCAGTGTGATCATTGGCACCTCAGAGTCGGGCTGATCCTGCGCGACTTTCACGCCCGTGGCGCTGTGTGGGCACAGTATTTCGTCGGTCGCCGAAAAAATCTTTTCAATCGTGGCGTGGGTTTCAGTTTCAGAGGCGCGACCGGATGCATAAAGTTCGCGCAATTGCCCAATGGCACCCTGACTGATGGCAAATTTGCCGGTACTTTTCAGCTCATCCATCTGTTGTTCAACCGCAGCGCCGTCCTGATCATAGGCATAAAACAATGCGCGCTCAAAATTTGAAGAAACCTGGATATCCATCGACGGGCTGATCGATGGTACAACACCCTTGGTGGCATATTCACCGGTCTGCAATGTCCGATGCAATATATCGTTCTGATTGGTCGCAATAACCAGTTGCTTGATCGGCAAACCCATTTTTTTCGCAATTGTGGCCGCAAAAATATCGCCGAAATTGCCCGTCGGGACTGTAAAACTAACCGCCCGGTGTGGCGCACCCAAAGATACGGCTGCAGTGAAATAATACACTACCTGCGCCAATACACGCGCCCAGTTGATCGAATTTACGCCCGCCAAGCGAACGCCGTCACGGAACTCAAAATCATTGAACATGTCTTTCAGACGCGCCTGACAATCGTCAAAATCGCCGTCCAATGCGAGAGCATGGACATTGCTTTCAACTGGCGTGGTCATTTGGCGACGCTGCACGTCAGATACCCGGCCATCCGGAAACAGAATAAACACTTCCACCGCATCCAATCCGCGAAATGCCTCGATCGCCGCTGAACCGGTATCACCCGATGTGGCCCCAACGATTGACACGCGTTCACCACGTCGGTCCAGCGCTGCTTGAAACAGCTGTCCGATCAGCTGCATGGCAAAATCTTTGAACGCCAATGTGGGGCCGTGAAATAGTTCCAACAGAAAATGGTTGTTGTCTAACTGCACCAGCGGCGCGCGCGCCGGGTGGCCAAACCCGGCATAGGCGCGCGAAATAATGTCACCAAATTCGCCGTCACTGAACGCATCACCAATGAACGGCCGCATCACGCGAAACGCGACTTCTTCATAGGGTAGCCCGGCAAGTGCTGCGATATCGGCACGCGGCATCACCGGTACGGTTTCGGGCACATATAACCCGCCATCCCGCGCCAACCCGGTCAGCATCGTTTCTTCAAAATTCAATACCGGCGCCAGGCCGCGGGTTGAAATATAACGCATGGTGTTCATTAGGCCTATTGGATGGACTGGCACTTGATACGCAATAGCAGAAAGACTGTCATCCCAAACCATGCAAGCGCCAGCAAAAACCAGGTGATTGCATAGTTTAAGTGGTTATTTGGTATCGAAGTCGTGTTGACAGGAAACGCTGAAACCCCGTCTCCGGTGTCAAAGTTGGCAACGATCATCACAGGTTCGGTATTTAGCGCCACTGCCATCGCTGGCACGTCGCGGGCAAACCAAATATTGGCGTCCAGGTCGGGTTCTGGTGTGTACTTATCAACCTCGTCCGGCCAATGCAGGTTACCAGCAATGGCAATTTCGCGCGCGCCACGGACAGCATTTTTGGCCGGAATCGGGATAAACCCGCGATCTACCAGAATGCGGCGACCATCGGTTTGGAGCACGCCAATCACCCGATATCCGGCCCCGGTATCTTTATTGCTGGCCAAAACATGGATTTCGTCCCCCACCAGTCGCCCATCGGCCAGAACCGATAAAAATCGATGATCTACCACCGTTGGCAGCGCCGGCACCGCAACTGCGTCCGCGCCTATCCGCGATTCTATTTCAGTCAAAACCTCTTGTTTCCAGCCCAGCCGCTGAACCTGCCAGACCCCCAGCCAAAGCAATATCGCGATGCCCAGAAAACCAAATATTATTGGCCCGATCATGTGTTTGTTCATACCAAACCTCAAACGAAAGGCGCGAAGGGAACCCCTCGCGCCATATCATTGTTCCAAAAATATCCTCGCCGAAGGCAAAAGACTTTTAGCCGCCCCAAATATAGACCGCTGCAAACAGGAACAGCCAGACTACATCAACAAAGTGCCAATACCAGGCAGCTGCTTCAAACCCGACATGGGCCTGGGGCGTAAAATGTCCAGCGCGCGCGCGAAACCAGCACACCCCCAAAAATATTGTTCCAATCAGAACATGGAAGCCATGAAATCCGGTGGCCATGAAAAAGTTAGCACCATAGATATTGCCAGAAAACCCAAATGCCGCATGGGAATATTCAAAGGCCTGAAAACCAGTGAACGTGATGCCCAGTACAACCGCCAGTATCAGACCGGTTTGCAGGTCTTTGCGGTTATTTTCATGGGCAATCGCGTGGTGCGCCCAGGTTGCTGCCATCCCTGAACACAACAGGATCAGCGTATTAATCAAAGGCAAATGCCAGGGATCAAAGGTTTCAATACCAATTGGGGGCCAAACGCCATCGATTTTGGGCGACCCTTCGGTCATCGGATACATGGCGTGCTTAAAAAAGCTCCAGAACCAGGCCGAAAAGAACATCACTTCGGACATGATGAACAGCACAACGCCGTACCGCAGCCCGATGGCCACAACCGGCGTGTGATCGCCTGCATGGGATTCCACAACAACTTCGGACCACCAGGAATACATGACATAAAGCACCCCGGTCAGACCGATGGCGAAAAACCACGGATGGTTGCTTTCAATCTGCGGCGACACCCAAATGACAATGCCAAATAACATGAACGCGCCTGAAATAGCGCCCATGAACGGCAATACCGAGGGGTTCAGAATGTGATAGTCGTGGTTCTTTTCGTGCGCCATGTGCGTTCCCCTGTTTCGGGTTTAGTTGGACCCGGCTTCAGAATTTGCGGATAGTTCTGCAAATTCTTCGGGCAGATCAATTTCGTGGAATGTGTAGGACAGTGTGATGTGTTTTACAAACTTCGCATCGCGGTCCCGCGTAATATCGGGATCGACATAAAAAGTAACGGGCATCAGCACGGTTTCACCCGGCTGAAGGATTTGTTCTTCAAAACAGAAGCAATCGATTTTCGTGAAATAGCCACCTGCTTCAAACGGGGCCACGTTATAACTTGCGCTGCCGGCCACGGGCCGGTCGGTTGGGTTATAAGCCTCATAAAATGCCAGCCCGGTTTCGCCAATCTTCAGCTCCATCTCGCGCAGCTCTGGCTTGAACGACCAGGGCATATCGCGATCAAGGGATGCGTCAAACCGGATGGTGATGGTTTGTTCCAAAACTTCATCTGATCCGGAATCAGCCACCACCGTAACGCCACCAAAGCCAGTAACGCTACAAAACCAATTGTAAAACGGTACCGAGGCCCAGGCCAGCGCGCCCATGACAAAAACAATGCTGACGGTCATTTTCAGCGTCTTGATATTTGCGCGGTTGCTCATTCAATGGCCGGTAACTGATCAATGCGAACCGCATGATCAAAGGCTTGGGTCGGCTTGCCATCGGTTACTTTGGCAACGGTCAATGCAAATACCAGCACCACAAAGCCGCCCAGCACCAGTCCAACGCCCAGATTTCGGCTGAACCGGCGTTTGTGAATTTCATGCATGTGGGACAGACCCATTACCAGCCCCCTAACCCGTAGGATTTCAAAGTCGCTTGGACCAACAAAGCGCCAAAACTTACGAACAGGTAGTAAATGGTAAAGCGAAAGAATGATTTTTCAATTTTGTATTGATCGTTCTCAGCGGCAGTCTCAGGGCGACGCCAAATCTCAAGCGCGCCTTTCAAAAACCACAGATTCAGGGCGATCGACGCCACCAAATAAAACAAGCCGCCGATAGACGAAAAGCCCAAACCAATCGCAACAGGGCTCAGAACCAGTGTATAGGCCAGAATGTGGTTGCGCGTGGATCGGCGGCCATGGGTGACGGTCAACATCGGCACACCGGCTTTGGAATAGTCTTCCTTCATGAATAACGCTAAAGCCCAGAAATGTGGCGGCGTCCACATCAGAATCAGTGTGAACATCAGGCTGCTTTCAACCGATATGCCACCGGTGACGACAGCCCAACCGATCATCGGTGGAAATGCCCCCGCGGCCCCGCCGATCACGATGTTCTGCGGCGTCCAGCGCTTTAGCCAAATGGTGTAAATCACAGCATAAAAAAATATTGTGAAAGCCAGCAGTCCGGCAGCGAAAAAATTCGCAGCAAGCGCCAGCATGATCACTGACATCACCGAAAGCGTTATGCCAATGGCAAAGGCTTCGTCGGCGCCGACTTTGCCAGAAGGCACAGGCCGCGTTGCGGTGCGTTTCATCACAGCATCAATATCGGCGTCATACCACATATTTAGCGCACCAGAGGCACCTGCCCCAATCGCGATAAACAAAATCGACGCAAATCCCACGACCGGGTTAATGCCACCCGGCGCCACGACCAATCCAACCAGCGCCGTAAACACAACCAACGACATGACGCGCGGCTTAAGCAGGGCGAAATAATCGCCAAACCCGGCTTCGTTTTTATGGCTTATGACGCTTGCATCGGTCATCGATTAGCTTTCGTTAAAAGGCCCACACGGGCCTGCAATCCCTTGGCCTAGTTGTTTGATGCCACTGTCACGCTTTGCGGCGTACCAGCATATTCTTCTATCGCGCCCTTCAGCCATTCGTCATAAACTTCCTGACTAACGGCCTTGACCGTGATCGGCATGAACGAATGGTCCTTGCCACAAAGTTCAGAACACTGACCAAAATAGATGCCTTCTTTTTCGACATTGAACCATAGTTCCGCCAGGCGCCCCGGTACGCCATCTTGTCTCACACCAAATGCAGGCATCGCCCAGCTATGGATTACGTCAGCACCCGTGACCTGCAAAACAATGATTTTGTTAATCGGAACAACCAGTGCGTTATCGGTGGCCAGCAGGTATTCGTCTTGATTATACCCGTATTCTTCCAGCTCTTCGCGGGCCAACATGAAACTGTCAAATCCAAACTCGCTATCGGGATACTCATACCCCCAATACCATTGATATCCAGTCGCCTTGATGGTGATGTCAGCGGTCGGAATTTCCTGTTGCTTGAACAAAACCTGCAACGAATAGGCACCGATAAAGACCAGAATAACCACCGGTACAAGGGTCCAGGTTACTTCGATTGTGGTGTTATGGGTAAAGCGCGCCGGCGTTGGATTGGACTTCGCATTATAGCGGATGATAATGACCAACATAAGAAGCATAACAAATACGACGATGACAGCGCTGATAATATGGACGAACGAATCCAGCCAACGGATATCAGACGCAAGTTCGGTCACGGCAGGTTGAAAATCCACACCCCTGGGTTTTGGCTTACCAATAATTTCCAGACCGGTGATCCCGTCTTGCGCGGTCGCAGCCATCGAAATAACTGATGCAAATATCAGGGTAAAAAAGCCGAAAATATTGGTCATAAAGCGCATTATTGTTTCCTGTTCGAACAGCGGTTATTTCCGCAAGTCTCGGGTCATCCAAAATATTCTGACACAATCCCGTTGTGTCTTGGCGGTTTGAAACCATATTAAGGCTTGTTAGACAAGCAAATCCCTTGCGGCAAACAGCCGCTGATTTGAGATTTCTTCATTTTAAGCGAGGTGACGCATGGCTTCAGAACAATTCCGGCCTTTTGACACAGTTTTGGATCGCGATGCCGCTTTGGTATTATTGCGCCAGGCGGTCGCGGGTGCCGATGATGGCGAATTATTCCTGGAACGGCGACGTTCCGAGGTGCTGGTTTTTGACGACGGGCGCGTTAAGACGGCCAGCTATGATGCTTCAGAAGGCTTTTGGTTACGGGCGATCTGCGGTGAAACCACCGGCTACGCCCATTCAACCGAGGTTAGCGAAGCGGCCTTGAAACGCGCCGTTGAAACGGCGCGCCTTGCGGTTGATGCAGGCGGGGGGAACTTGGCAGATGCGCCCCACGCCACGAACCGTAAGATGTACACCGACGAAAACCCGATGGATGGTGCCAGTTTTCCGGTAAAAATCGAAACACTGCGCGATATTGACGGATTTACCCGCGATCTGGACAAAAGGGTTGTTCAGGTATCTGCGACGATTGCAGCATCGATGCAGGAAATCGAAATTTTGCGCGCCGACGGTACATTGGTGCGTGACGCACGGCCCATGACTCGGGTGAATGTCTCGGTGATCGTGGAAGAAAACGGCCGACGCGAAAGTGGTGGTAGCGGTGCAGGTGGTCGCGCAGCATTAACCGGGTTGATTGACCCCGCACATTGGCAAGGTGCCGCGCGTGAAGCATTGCGCATCGCGTTGGTAAACCTTAAGGCCGTCGCCGCCCCAGCCGGTGCTTTGGATGTGGTTCTGGGGCCAGGTTGGCCAGGAATTTTATTGCACGAAGCAGTCGGGCACGGCCTAGAGGGTGATTTCAACCGCAAGAAAACTTCGGTATTTGCAGGATTGATGGGCCAACAGGTCGCCGCCAAGGGGGTTACGGTGGTTGATGACGGGACCATCCCCGATCGTCGTGGTTCGCTGACTGTAGACGATGAAGGCACACCGTCGGCCAAAAACACCTTGATCAAAGATGGTGTTTTGGTCGGCTATATGCAGGACCGGCAAAACGCACGATTGATGGGGGTGGCCCCTACCGGAAACGGACGGCGCCAAAGCCATGCCCACGCCCCGATGCCGCGGATGACCAACACTTACATGCTGGGCGGTGACGCAAAACCCGAAGAAATCGTTGCCGATCTAAAAGACGGTATATACGCGGTTGGGTTTGGTGGTGGTCAAGTGGACATCACCAATGGCAAGTTCGTTTTCAGCTGTACCGAGGCTTACCGTGTGCAAAACGGCAAAGTTGGCGCGTCCTTGA
This sequence comes from uncultured Paracoccaceae bacterium, assembly GCA_964195275.1. GTDB lineage: Bacteria > Pseudomonadota > Alphaproteobacteria > Rhodobacterales > Rhodobacteraceae > NVTR01. Next base: position 10,834 of record CAXMPY010000005.1, on the reverse strand, counting down.
AAGGGGCAACGCTTATTGGCGATGGTGCCACTGCGATGCAGAAAATACGGGCGATCGGCAATGATATGGCCCTGGACCCTGGCGTCGGCAATTGTGGCAAGGCCGGGCAATGGGTGCCGGTTGGGGTTGGGCAACCGACGCTGTTGATCGGTGGCCTGACAGTGGGTGGTTCGGCGGCTTGATCGCAGGGGTTGAATTTGGGATGGCGAATGTTGGCCCCGCGTTCACCAGCCGTTAGCCAAAGCGCGCGCATGGTGAGTCTTGTAAGAGACGGAATCAACAATGACCAAGGATTTATTCCCTTCCCCACCCCACCACGAGGAAGAATGGTTATCTTGGCTTCGTCTCTTAGGTTCCCGCCGCGTTGGTCCGGCGACGTTTTTCCGCCTGGAATACGGTTCTGCCGATGACGCTTTGTGGGCATTGCCCGAAATCGCCTGGGCGGCCGGCGTAAAGGATTACCGCATTTGCCCGGAAACCGTGGCCCTCGCGGAAATGCGGGCCGATCCTATCTCGGTTGGGGTCATGCCCTGTGGCCGAAGATCAGTTGATCCGCGACTTGGCATTGGCCCCCAACGTGGTTTCCCCAGCGTTCGTAAATCTGGAACTGGAAGGCAAGATCAGTCGACGGCCCGGCGGCATGCTAAACTTGGCAAACTGAGCCACTTAGCGATTCTTTACCCAACAAGTCCCAAAATACTTTTGCAGTGCGCTGAAAAGTTGTGCAAATTTCTGCCACTTTCAAAAGCTATTGCAAATCTTGATACCGGTGCATTGACATCTGACCATTAAGCCCCACATCTGTGCCCGCCAGAGAACATGACCCCGAGTCGAGAGGAAATTCATGCCCGTTGTTGTTGTCGAATCCCCCGCTAAGGCTAAGACTATAAACAAATATTTGGGGGACAATTTTACGGTTCTGGCGTCCTATGGCCACGTGCGCGACCTGCCGCCAAAAGATGGATCGGTGGACACCGACAACGATTTTGAGATGAAATGGGAAATTGGCGCGGACAGTAAAAAACATGTCAAAGCCATCGCTGACGCCCTGAAAGACGACAATGAACTGATCCTGGCAACCGACCCCGATCGCGAGGGCGAGGCGATCAGTTGGCATCTGGAAGAAGCGCTTCGCAATCGCAAATCAATCAAAAAAGACACGCCCGTCAGCCGTGTTGTTTTTAACGCGATCACCAAATCTGCCGTAACCGAGGCCATGAAAAACCCGCGCCAAGTCGATATGGAATTGGTCAACGCGTACCTGGCGCGCCGCGCACTGGACTATCTGGTTGGGTTCAATCTATCGCCGGTTTTGTGGCGCAAACTGCCGGGTGCCAAATCTGCCGGGCGGGTTCAGTCGGTTTGCCTGCGACTGATCGTCGAGCGTGAAATGGAGATCGAGGCGTTTAATGCCCGCGAATACTGGACCGTGAAGGCAGCCCTGTCTACGCCCCGTGGTAAAACTTACGAGGCGCGGCTGACGGGTCTGGCCGGCAAAAAGCTAGAAAAATTTGACCTTGAAAACACCACCCAAGCCGAATTGGCCGTGCAGGCCATCAACAGCCGTGACCTTAGTGTTCAGTCGGTCCAGGCCAAACCGGCAAATCGCAACCCGTCTGCCCCCTTCATGACATCGACCCTACAACAGGAAGCCAGCCGAAAATTTGGATTTGGCGCACGCCAAACCATGGGCACCGCACAGCGCCTGTATGAAGCCGGCTATATCACCTATATGCGCACCGACGGCATTGACATGGCGCCCGAGGCGATAACCGCAACCCGAAGCGCGATTAGCGACCGATACGGCGACAAATATGTGCCCGACAGCCCGCGCATGTACAAAAACAAGGCGAAAAATGCGCAAGAAGCCCATGAATGTATTCGCCCGACTGAATTATCAAAATCAACTGAAGACCTGAAAATTGCCGATGCGGACCAACGCAAACTGTATGATCTGATCTGGAAGCGTACAATCGCCAGCCAAATGGCCGCGGCGCGCCTAGAACGAACAACGGTGGATATTGGCAGCGATGACGGCCAGGTTACTTTGCGCGCCACAGGACAGGTGGTCATGTTTGACGGTTTCATGCGGGTTTACGAGGAAGGCCGCGACGATATTGTGGTAGATGACGACGACAAGCGCCTGCCCCAAATCACCCAAGGCGAAGCGGCCGAAAAGGGCGACGTTTCGCCCGAACAGCATTTCACCCAACCGCCACCACGATACACCGAGGCATCGTTGGTAAAACGCATGGAAGAATTGGGCATTGGGCGCCCGTCTACCTATGCCAGCGTGGTCACCACCATTCAAACCCGCGAATACGTGCGCAATGAAAAGAACCGACTGATCCCGGAAGATAAGGGGCGTTTGGTAACGATTTTTCTGCTGAATTATTTTCGCCAGTATGTTGGCTATGAATTCACAGCGAATTTGGAAGAAGAGCTGGACGATGTTTCGGCCGGCAACCGTGATTATAAATCTGTTTTGGGCCGTTTTTGGCGGGATTTTTCGGCGGCCATCGGTGAAACGTCAGAATTGCGCATACGCGAAGTGCTCGATAAAATCGATGAGGTGCTTGAACCCCATGTTTTCCCACCAAACGAAGATGGCAGCAACCCACGGGCTTGCAAAAAATGCGAAGGCGGCCGTCTTGGTTTGAAAACCGCCCGTTCTGGCAGTGCCTTTATTGGCTGTTCAAATTATCCAGAATGTCGTTTTACACGCCCATTGACCGCCCCCAATGGCGACGAAAATAAAGCTGTTGGTGATCGGGTCCTGGGCGAAGATCAGGGTGACGAGATTTCGCTGCGAACGGGACGTTTTGGGCCCTATGTCCAACGCAGTGAAGCCACCGAAGAAACACCAAAGCCACCGCGCGCCAGCATTCCAAAAGGCTGGGATGCGGCTGAAACCGACCTTGCGAAGGCGTTAATGCTGTTGTCCCTACCTCGCGATATCGGCTCGCATCCGGACGATGGTGAAATGATCCAAGCCAGCATTGGCCGATATGGGCCTTACGTAAAACACGGGCGTCTTTACGCCAATATCGGTGAAGTTGACGATGTTTTCACCATCGGGATGAACCGTGCCGTTGAAGAATTGGCGAAAAAACTGGCAACCCGTGGAGGTGGCCGTGGCGCGGCTAAGCCTTTGTTTGAACTGGGTGAACACCCTGACGATGGCGGCCCGGTTAACGTAATGGATGGCAAATACGGGCCCTATGTTAAGTGGGCGAAAATCAACGCAACTATTCCAAAAGGCACTGAACCCGGTGACGTGACGATGGAATTAGCTGTTCAGTTGATCACCGAAAGAGCCGCGAAAAAAGGCGGCGGCAAGAAAACCGCTGCCAAAAAGAAGCCAGCCAAAAAGAAAAAAGCGGCCGCTAAGAAATCTGCCTGAGCCAACGTGCGAAATTCTATTGCAGCGCGCAACACGCGGGAAGTCTTTTAGCCGGATAATTGCGCAAGCCCTCCGCGATTGACTCTGGCCTTTTGCACCGCCAAAACGACATCAGCTGAGATTAGGAGATACCAATGCAAAAGGTCTATGGATCGGCGTCCGACGCTTTGGATGGGTTATTACAGGATGGCATGTTCATTGCAGCGGGTGGATTTGGGCTGTGCGGCATCCCCGAACTGCTGTTGGATGCCATCCGCGAAGCAGGCACCAAAGACCTGACATTTGCGTCTAACAACGCCGGTGTAGATGATTTTGGTATCGGAATATTGCTACAAACCCGGCAGGTCAAAAAGATGATCAGTTCTTACGTCGGCGAAAATGCTGAATTTATGCGTCAGTATCTGTCAGGCGAACTGGAACTTGAATTTAACCCGCAAGGGACGTTGGCAGAACGAATGCGCGCCGGTGGCTGCGGGATCCCTGGATTTTATACCAAAACCGGTGTCGGTACGGTGATTTCTGACGGAAAAGAACACAAAGATTTTGATGGCGAAACTTACATTCTGGAACGCGGCTTGAAAGCTGATTTGTCCATCGTCAAGGCCTGGAAAGCCGATGAAACCGGCAATTTGGTGTTTCGGAAAACCGCCCGTAACTTCAACCCCCCCGCAGCGATGTGCGGCAAGGTTTGTATCGCAGAAGTAGAAGAAATCGTGCCCACCGGCAGCCTGGACCCCGACAACATTCACCTGCCTGGCATCTATGTGCATCGCATCGTTCAAGGCACGCACGAAAAACGCGTTGAACAGCGCACGGTTAGGGAGGCTTAAGATATGGCTTGGGACCGAAATCAAATGGCCGCCCGCGCAGCACAAGAGCTGGAAGATGGCATGTATGTTAACCTAGGCATCGGCATCCCGACACTGGTGTCAAACTACATTCCCGAAGGCGTGAATGTGACCCTGCAATCTGAAAATGGCATGCTGGGGATGGGGCCATTTCCCTTGGAACAGGACGTTGACCCAGATTTGATCAACGCGGGCAAACAGACGATTACCGAACTGGCGCAAACCGCCTATTTTGATAGTGCGCAAAGTTTTGGCATGATCCGGGGCGGTAAAATTGCGATGGCGATTTTGGGCGCGATGGAAGTAGCCGAAAACGGCGACCTGGCAAACTGGATGATACCGGGCAAACTGGTTAAGGGCATGGGCGGCGCCATGGATCTGGTTGCCGGCGTTGGCAAAGTGGTTGTGGTGATGGACCACACCAACAAGCACGGCGCGTCCAAAATTTTGAAGGCCTGCAGCCTGCCGCTTACGGGCACCGGGGTTGTTGACCGGATCATCACCAATTTGGGTGTGTTAGATGTGGTTGATGGTGGATTGAAAATCGTCGAACTGGCAACCGACGTTACCCGCCAAGATATGGTTGCCGCGACCGAGGCGACGCTTATTTAGAGCGGATTTTTCTATAAGAATATAGCGTTTTGCAGGGTTTACCTTCACTGTCACGAAAATAGAAACAGTTTCATATTGTCGCCCAATTTGGTCGGTAGCAGAACTGCAATGATAATGAGCAGTACAAAAGTGCCTCAGAACTCTCGACCCCGCAACGGTTTTGGCCGTCGCTGGCACAGTACCGTTGTGTTGGCGGGCTTGTTCATGATCGTGCTATTTGGGCTTGTTGCACTTGCGATTGCCACAGGTTGGCAAGAAACGTGGGCGCAAATCACCAAACTGGGGGCGTTAGAAATCGCGCTTTTATTGGCGCTGAGCCTGGCAAACTACACCCTGCGCGGTCTGCGGTGGCACATTTTCACCCGCCGCCTTGGCATGGCGACCAGCATGGTACAAAGCCTGCGAAACTATTTTGGCGGGTTTGCGATGACCGCAACGCCAGGGCGCGTCGGCGAACTGATCAGAATGCGCTGGTTTCGGCGCGAAACCGGCTGGCATTTTGAGAAAACCGCGCCCCTGATGTTGGTTGACCGCAGTTCCGATTTGGCCGCCTTGGCGGTTATTCTGGGCGGTGCGCTGGCACTTTCAAGCAGTGGTATCGCCGGGGCATTACCAGTAACAGTATTGGCATTGGCCGCCACTTTGGTGGCGACACGCCCGCGATTGCTGGCCGGTTCTGCCAGCCTTACATATCGAATGCTTGGGCGCTGGCCACGGATATTTGCCAGGGTTCGTAGCGCCGCGCGTTCGCTAGAAAAGTTTTCCAACCCAACCATGATGCTATTCGCCGTTTTGATGGGCGTGCTCAGTTGGTTTGCAGAAGTATTTGCATTTTTCCTGTTGCTGAACTGGCTGGGGGCCGACGTAAGCCTGCCAATCGCTGCAGCAATATTCGTGTTTTCTACCATTGCTGGCGGGCTAACCGGTGCGCCTGGCGGCGTCGGTGGCGCCGAGGCCGCGATGGTTGCGTTGTTGACGCTAGAGGGCGTTCCAATGGAACTGTCCCTACCGGCAACCGCCATAATCCGGGTAACGACCTTATGGTTTGCGATCGGTCTTGGACTGGTCGTATTTCCATTTGCTGAACGAATTTCGAAAAGGGCCGAAGATGCAATGGAAAACAACTGAATATGCTGGCTGGGGTCGTGCCCTGCGCGCCACTGTCCAAATGGCACGACCAGAACGCCAAGCCGCGTTGCTTGCCCTAAGCCGCGAAACCCCGGCACCTGCAGTTGGTCAGCGCCGGTCCTATGGTGATGCCGCGTTGAATGACGGCGGCCATGCAATCGACATGACACGGCTGGATCGGATACTTGGATTTGATCCTGACACCGGTGTCGTTGAGGTAGAAGCAGGCGCGCAGATTGGTGATCTGGGACGATTGTTTTCCGACCAAGGTTGGATACCGCCGGTGATGCCAGGCACTGGGTTTGCCACCGTCGGCGGCTGTATCGCCAATGATGTGCACGGCAAAAACCACCATGTTGTGGGATCGTTCGGCCAACATGTGACCGAGATTAGTTTGATCCAGAATGGCGCGGTCAAGAAAATAACGGCATCAAAAGGGGCGGAATTGTTCATGGCAACGGTTGGCGGATTAGGGCAAACTGGCATTATCGCCAGCGCCAAAATCCAGCTGTTGCCATGCAAGGGCGATATGATGGTATTGACCGAACGGCGCATCGACAGTTGGGATGAATTTTTGTCCGTGCTGGATACATCGACGGCCGATTATAATGTCGGTTGGATTGACGCGACTGCCGCTGGCAACGCATTGGGGCGCGGCATTCTGGAAGAAGGTGAAATAACGTCAGGCGTATCACCAAACGCCGGTAAATCGCGCGAAGTGCCGTTTAACGCCCCACATTGGGCGCTGTCGGCCCCAATTGTTCGTTTGTTTAATGCGGCATATTTTCGAAGGGTGCCCAAGGGCGGGCGCACAAGTGTCAAACCAATCTCGGCGCCATTTTTTCCGCTGGATAAAATTCACAACTGGAATCGCCTGTACGGTAAGCGCGGCTTTCATCAGTTTCAATGCGTGGTGCCGGTGGCTCAGGCCCCTGCTTTGCGCCAAATGCTGGCCCTGATTGCAAATTCAGGCCTTGCCTCACCGCTCGCGGTATTAAAACGCATGGGGGACGGGCGCGCTGGATACATGTCATTTCCGATGGAAGGTTACACATTGGCTGTTGATTTCCCAAACCGGCCACGGACGGTTTCGCTAATTGGACAGTTGGAACGCATGACCAGCGACGCTGATGGACGTATTTATTTTGCCAAAGACGCCACCAGCGGCGCCGAACGGGTTCGTGACATGTACCCGGAACACGCCAGATGGTTAAAAACCGTCGTTAAGGCTGATCCCGTGGGCGCAATGACCACGGACCTGATCCGCCGGTTGAAACTAAGGGATGCATCATGAACGAGACCTGGATTATTCTTGGTGCCACTTCGTCAATGGCGCGGGCTTTTGCACGATCTGTCGCTGGCAACGGTGATGCCGTTCTTTTGGCCGGTCGTGATATGGTGGATATCGGCCAAATCGCCGCAGATTGCCGCGCGCGCGGTGCCCGAACCGCCGAACCGATCAAATTTGATGCGCGCCAGGCAAATGGGTTTAAATCCATCGTTGCGCGCGCCCAAGCCGAAGACGGCCAAATAAATGTTGCGGTTTTTGTTGGCTCGATGCCGACACAGGCTACAATTGATGCCGATCCATCCCTAATCGACGGAACCGTGACGGACAATTACAGTGGCCCGGCCCGCCTGTTGCAAATGCTGGCGCCCGTCATCGAGGCCCGCGGCGGCGGTACGGTGGTTGGTGTCGGTTCCGTTGCTGGCGATAGGGGCCGCATTGGCAACTATGTCTATGGCTCGGCCAAAGCAGGCTTTCACACCTATCTTGCCGGATTACGCAACCGGTTAACTCGATCAGGCGGCCATGTGGTGACTGTAAAACCTGGCCTTGTAGATACCGCGATGACCTGGGGAAATGACGGTATGTTCTTGGTGGCAACGCCCGAATTAGTGGCCGCAGACATCCTGAAAGCTGTCCGTAAAAAGAAAAATACCGTCTATACGCCGTTTTTCTGGCGTTACATCATGCTGATCATCACCCATATTCCTGAATTTATCTTCAAGAAACTGTCTGTGTAACCTTAGACCACCAAACCGAACCATTGCTGCCAAAGCCCGGCGGCGTAAAACATCAACGACAGGGTTAACAGCAATAACCCGATGCCCCGCTTGTCGCGCATGGCAAATACGATTGGGTCGTCGTCCTGCTTGCCGAAATACCCCAAACGTAGCATCCGCAGTAGCCACAGGCCCATCGGAACCATCGCAACCCATAACATCCAGCGGGTGGGATACAGTTCGAAGGCTTGCGGTGAAAACGTGTACAGGAAAAAGATCAACAACGCACCGACGCTGCCTAATGCCGCAACATTTCGCAAATCACCGCGGTCTTTGCGGCCATACCCTCGGCCCGGCAACCGATCATCAGAAGTCGCCAGTGTCAGTTCAGTAAGGCGTTTCACGCAGCCAAGGGTGATGAAAACTGGAAAAATGAAAACCAGCATAAAGCCTGAGACAAAAACCTGCCCTGCGGCGGCCCCGGCAACAACCCGTAATGTATAAAGCGTGGCCAGTGTCGCAATATCGACCCAGCGCATCCGTTTTAGTCGCAGTGAATAGACCAACGACAACATCATATAGCTGGCAACAACACCAAAAAATACCAGGCCCAAGAACCAGCCTAGTACTAATGCAATGGTTCCCAGCAAGACGGTTGTGATCATACCAACACTGATCGGCACCGCGCCGCTGGCAAACGGACGTCGGTGTTTGGTTGAATGCAGGCGGTCGGCTTCCAGATCAAGTAGGTCGTTTACTATATATATAGCCGACGCGGCAGCTGAGAACGATGCCATGCCCACAATGATCAGCAACAGGGTCGCGACTGAAATGTCATGGGCCGCGAGCATTGGCAATAACAACAGGACATTCTTGACCCATTGATGGGGACGTAGCGCACGCATGAGGTCGCGGGCCTTCCAGCCGCCAACATATTGGGTGACAATTTTGCCCTGCGCCATCAGATCACGGCGGATCGACGGATGGGTACCAACCATCACTGCATGCTCAGCCCGATCCCATATCGCGCTATCCGCGCTTTCGTTGCCAGCATAATCAAAGCCTTGTTCACCATAATGCGCCACCAACTGGTCGGCCTTTCGTCCCCCTTTCAGGTTAGTTTCTCCGTCCGACGCGAAAATGGTTGTGGATAGACCATGGGTTTCAGCAAGTTCGGCCACCAGCGACCGGTCGGACGCGGATGCCAACACGACCTCTCGTCCTGCAGCCTGCGATTGTGCAGCCAATGCCTGAATGTCGGTGTTTACCGGCAATAGATCCGTGCGCAGATTCGCCAGCTGTGCCAGATCCTGTTTCAGATTGGCGGGCCGTGTAAAATTCCGCGCGCAAATCACAATTGCTGCACCTGGGTTTGTCCCCAATGCTTTCCAGAAACATTCAAACAACATATCGGTACGCAAAAAGGTCCCATCTATATCCAAAACCAAGGGTTTTGCTGCGTCCATTTAGTTTTGCGCCTTTTGTTGTGCGAACACACACCCGTCTGACACCAATTCAGGTGGCGTCAAGCAAAGCGCCCGCGCCACGCCCCAAGCGGCCAGAACTTTTGGCACATAGGCACGGGTTTCAGCGTAGTCAGGCACGCCGCCATTTCGTTTTACGGCGTTCTCGCCGGCATTGTAGGCCGCCAACGCAAATATTGGATCGTTGTTGAATTCACCCATCAACCAATCAAGATAGGCAATCCCGCCACGAATGTTCTCTGCGGCAATCGTAGGGTCCTTGACGCCGAAACGTTCGGCTGTGGCCGGGATCAATTGCATTAGCCCCACTGCGCCTGCTGAACTAACAACGTTCGCACGACCCCCACTTTCAACGCCCATCACCGCCAGTACCAACGCTGGCGATACACGGGTGCCAACGCTTGCAATCAGTATATCGGTTCCAAATTTGTCGACCAGTGCTTGCATATCCTGCAAACGCGGCGCGGCAAGTCCGTTATTGCTTGCAGACTTGCGCAGCACATCCACAGCCAATTCAAAACGGCCGGTATCAGAATTGGCCAATTCGGGTGAAACTTGATCCCAAAACCAAGCGTAAGCTTCGCTTTTGGGGGTGGGTGTCTCTGGTAAGATCGTTGGTGCCGTAATCCGTGCAACCCGCGCGGCGGGGTCAATCTGAATGTCGATCAAATTGTTTGAACCAGGGGCTGGAATTTTGACGCGCTTGAATGTGAATTCTGGAAATGGCAGCGGTTCATCAGACCAAGATGCAAGTGGAGAGGTGACCAAAGCGGCCGAAAATACGATACCAATTGCCTGTTTCATTAAAAAACCGTTTAGCCAGCCGCTATTTTTTCAAATGTTTCGCAAATTTTTAAGGAAGAATCCAGAAGTCTGTTTTTGATTGGGAAAAAATCACCCGAATATACACCTCATTGTTCTCAATCGTTAACCAATCATTTGGGCAAAAAATTATCATTAATTGTTTTACTTCAATCAGTTAGATATAAAAATGATAGGTTTAAAAGGTGTTTACAAAATTGTACGACCAGCGCCGCACTCCTGCCCCATTCAGACAGCTTATTAGCGGCATACCAAGTCGGGGATGGGCCAAACAACAGCCCAGATTGATCTGACAGGGTGAACTGAAATGAGCAACGAATGTTCGGAGGGACAAAATGAAACTGTTCAAATTAATGCAAAACTTCAAGCGTGATGAAGATGGCGCTGTAACTGTTGACTGGGTCGTATTGACCGCTGCCATCGTTGGTCTCGGCATCGCCGTACTTACGTCGGTTTCAGGCGGTACTACAAGCTTGGCTGACAAGATCGGCGCGAATCTGGACGCTCAGACTATCGCAACTTACTCATAC
>CAXMPY010000004.1:21918-35307 GCA_964195275.1 uncultured Paracoccaceae bacterium | reverse complement strand
GTCATTGGTAAGAAAGAATATCTGTCCCATCAAAGAGAGGTCGGCGCGGCGTATCGCGGCGTGCTGGGCCACCATTATCCGGCCATGACAATGGTTGTTGTCAGTGGGCTGATCGAGGATGCGGCGCTACTGGAAATTGAAGCAACCGCCGTGTTACCGCAGGCCTGAACTGCCCGAAATTTGGCCCTATTCTTCGTCCATATACGCCTCAATCGGTGGACATGCGCAGACCAGATTTCGATCACCGTAAACGTTGTCCACCCGGCCCACGGGGGGCCAGTATTTATCGACGCGAAACGCACCCGGCGGAAAACAGGCCGATTCGCGGCTGTAGGGGCGGTCCCAATCCGCAACCAAATCTTCCACAGTGTGGGGCGCATGTTTCAGCGGGTTGTTTTCAGCATCCATTTCGCCGCTTTCAATCGCCGCAATCTCGGCGCGGATTGACAGCAACGCGTCACAAAAACGGTCCAGTTCCGCTTTGGTTTCGCTTTCTGTCGGTTCAACCATCAGCGTTCCAGCCACCGGCCAGCTCATGGTTGGGGCGTGAAATCCACTGTCAATTAGCCGCTTGGCGATATCATCCACTGTGACATGCGCGCTTTCTTCAAATGGCCTGGTATCCAGAATGCATTCATGGGCCACGCGTCCCTGCCCGCCTTTGTACAGAATATCGTAAGATCCACTAAGGCGCGTCGCGATATAATTGGCGTTCAGAATGGCGATTTTGGTCGCTTGGGTCAACCCGGCGCCCCCCATCAGCAACACGTAGGCCCAGCTGATCGCCAGAACCGACGCAGACCCATAAGGCGCCGCTGAAACCGGCCCTTCGCGCCCGCCCAACACATGATGCCCGGGTAAAAATGGGGCCAAATGCGCCTTAACACCAATTGGTCCCATGCCGGGACCACCACCGCCGTGAGGGATGGCAAATGTTTTATGCAGGTTTAAGTGGGACACATCTGACCCAATTTCACCGGGTTTTGCCAAGCCCACCATTGCATTTAGATTGGCACCATCCAGATAAACCTGGCCGCCGAATTCGTGCACGATATCGCAGACATCACGTACGGTTTCCTCAAATACGCCGTGGGTGGATGGGTAGGTGATCATGCAGGCTGCCAGGTTTTCCCCAGCTGCCGCAGCCTTTTCGCGGAAATCATCCAAATCAATATTGCCGTTCTCGGCCGATTTAGTGACCACAACCTTCATACCCGCCATCTGTGCGCTGGCCGGGTTGGTGCCGTGCGCGGAACTGGGGATCAGGCAAACATGACGGTCCATGTCACCACGCGACCGATGATAAGCCGCGATGGTCAATAGCCCGGCATATTCGCCCTGCGCGCCGGAATTGGGTTGCATCGACATATTGTCATAGCCGGTCATCACGCACAGCTTATCGCTAAGATCATCAATCATCTGGGTATACCCGGCCACCTGATCAGCGGGCGCAAATGGGTGGATGTTAGAAAACTCGGGCCATGAAATTGGGATCATTTCGGCAGCTGCATTCAGCTTCATTGTGCACGATCCTAGCGGGATCATCGCCCGATCAAGCGCCAGATCACGGTCCGCCAGGCGGCGCATATAGCGCATCATTTCGGTTTCGGCCCGGTTCATGTGGAATACCGGGTGGGTCAAATAATCGGTGGTGCGCGCCAGTTCCGGGTCAATCCGGTGGTAATCCGCGGGAAATTCATCGCGGCTGTGGTTCAACCCGAAGGTCCGCCAAACCGCTTCCAGTGTTGCGGGACGCACTGTTTCATCCAGCGTCAGGCCCAGCTTTGTGTCACCAATTTTGCGCAGGTTTAGATTTTCATCCAGCGCGGCGTTGTAGATCACACCCTGCATCGGACCGACATCTACCGTGATAGTATCAAAGAAAAACTTCGGTTCGATGGTAAACCCACCGGCTTCAAGCCCGCGGGCCATGCGGTCGGTTTTACGATGAATCCGCTGCGCGATGGCCTTAAGCCCTTCAGGCCCATGAAACACCGCATACATCGACGCCATAACGGCCAACAATGCCTGGGCGGTACACACGTTGCTGGTGGCCTTTTCGCGGCGAATATGTTGTTCGCGGGTTTGCAGGGACAGCCGGTAGGCCGCATTGCCCCGCGCATCGACCGACACGCCAACAATGCGCCCTGGCATGTTACGCTTTAGATTATCTTTGCAGGACATATAGGCCGCCGCCGGGCCGCCAAACCCCATCGGAACACCAAATCGTTGCGTCGAACCGACAGCGATATCGGCCCCCATTGCGCCCGGTTCCTTCAGCAATGTCAGCGCCAGCGGATCAGCGATTATGATACCAATGGCACGGGCGTCATGTAAGGCGGCCATTTCGGCGGTGAAATCCGTCAGATGGCCATAGGTACCCGGATACTGAAAAATCGCCCCATAAACCGCAGATGCATCCAAAGTTTCGGGTGCACCGACGATAATTTCGATCCCTAACGGTTCTGCTCGGGTTCGCATCACGCCAATATTTTGCGGATGACAATTTTCATCGACGAAGAATGCCATCGATTTTGATTTTGACACACGCTGCGCCATCGTCATGGCTTCGGCGGCGGCTGTGGCTTCGTCCAACAGGCTGGCATTGGCAATATCAAGGCCGGTTAAATCACAGATCATGGTTTGATAGTTCAGCAGCGCTTCAAGCCGACCTTGCGAAATTTCGGGCTGATAGGGCGTATAGGCTGTGTACCAGGCTGGGTTTTCCAGAATGTTGCGCTGAATGGCGGGTGGGGTCACGGTGCCGTGAAACCCCTGCCCGATCATCGTGGTAAACACTTTGTTCTTTTTGGCCACCTGCCGCATTTCATACAGGAACCCGCGCTCGGATTTGGGTTTGCCAAAATCCAGCGCATCTTTTTGCCGGATGGAAGCCGGAACCGTCTGATCGATCAGTTCGTCCAGCGAGCTTACGCCCAACACTTTCAACATCGCCGCAATTTCTGCCTGAGACGGGCCGATATGGCGCAAATTGGCAAAGTCGTACGGTAGATAATCATTGGGCGTAAATGGCATTTGTCAGGTCCCTTAAGCGATCAGTTTGTTATAGGCAGTTTCGTCCATCAGCTCGTCCAGAACCGAAAGGTCTTCGATTTTCATCTTGAATATCCAGCCGTCGCCAGTGGGGTCTTCGTTGATTTTGCCGGGGTCATCCTCAAGGGCTGCGTTCACTTCAACAATTTCACCATCCAGAGGCGCCAAAACGTCAGAAGCAGCTTTGACGCTTTCGATCACCACGGCTTCGTCATCTTTGGAAACAATCGCGCCTGCGTCTGGCAGTTCTACGAATACGATGTCGCCCAATTGCTCGCTGGCATGGGCGGTTATGCCCACCACAACCAAATCATCCTCGACCCGCAGCCATTCGTGTTCCTCGGTATATTTCATCAGTCTCTCCTGTTTTATCGCTTAAAATTCGCCGGTTTGAACGGCATCTGGGCCACGCGCGCTGGTTGGCGTTTGCCACGTACTTCGCCAAAAATTTCTGTGCCAACAGTTGCTTGGTCGATCGTGACATATCCCATCGACATCGGCCCCCCAATCGAAGGCCCAAATGCGCCAGACGTCACGTGGCCAATCTGTTCGCCACCTTCGAGCTGCGCAAACAGCACTGTGCCTTCACGCATTGGCGCGCGGCCGTCTGGTAATATGCCAACCCGGCGTCTGTCGGCGCCGTTGTCCATCTCTGCCAGTATTCTGTCCGCACCGCGGAACCCACCCGCGCGATCACCGCCAGTGCGGCGCGCTTTCTGGATCGCCCATTCAATTCCCGCCTCAACCGGGCTGGTGCTGGCGTCAATGTCGTTGCCATATAGGCAAAGCCCGGCTTCAAGTCGCAGACTGTCGCGCGCGCCAAGACCAATTGGGGCAACGCCATCCATTTCTAGCAACGCGCGACATAGCTCTACTGTTTGATCATCTGGTACCGAGATCTCATAGCCGTCTTCGCCGGTATATCCCGAACGAGACACCCAACATTCGACGCCCGCCAGTTCCATTGACGTGCTATCCATAAATTTCATCGTCGACGCGGCCGGATTTAGCGAAGACAGCGCCTGTTCCGAGGCTGGTCCCTGCAAAGCGATCAATGATCGCCCGTGGATCATTTCCAAATCGCATGTGCTGCTTAAGTATTTGATCATGTGGGAAAAATCGGCGTCTTTGCAGGCTGCGTTGACGACCAGAAACAAATGGTCGCCATGGTTTGCCACCATTAGGTCGTCCAGTATGCCGCCGTCCTGACTGGTGAACATTGCGTATCGCTGCCGACCTTCCGCAACCGCCAATATATTAACCGGAACCAATGTTTCCAGCACCATTGCAGCGTCAGCAATATTTCCGGATTTCGGGCGAATTTTCACCTGCCCCATATGGCTAACATCAAACAGGCCCGCTGCTTGGCGGCAATGCAGATGTTCCTTCATCACACCCATTGGGTATTGCACCGGCATCGTGTAGCCGGCGAAGGGCACCATCTTAGCGCCAAGTTCAACGTGCAAATCGTGTAAAACCGTGCTTTTCAGATCGGCCATTCCGCCCCCAATAAACTGGCCGGTCAGACACGCCCGGCACCATACGGACAGCCCGCGCTGTCCGGTGATGCCCCCCCTGTCCTTCTGCCTGAGATCGCTATCCCTTCGGCGCCCCGAATTGTGTCGGGGTCTCTCCAGAGTGTCGTGTCAATGCAGGTCCCGGGGCCTGAGAGTTTGACGGGGCAAATGCTCCTTCGGCACTGGTGTAAACCAGATTCTCCCTGCACTGATGGCGCGCAGATTAGGGCAGGTGCTTCAGGCAGGCAACCCCCGGTGCGCAACTGTATGCAGTGTATTAAAATCAAACATTACCGCGGCTATATCTGGCCCAAAAAACTGCGGTTGCAATGCAATGTTGCCTAGGTCAGGAATACCAGAATGAAGGG
Source organism: uncultured Paracoccaceae bacterium (assembly GCA_964195275.1). GTDB lineage: Bacteria > Pseudomonadota > Alphaproteobacteria > Rhodobacterales > Rhodobacteraceae > NVTR01. The sequence goes on along the minus strand of CAXMPY010000004.1, from coordinate 30,368 downwards.
TGATCACATATTCGGCTACGGTTCTCTGGTAAATGGGGCCACCCATGACTACCGCGCATTGCATGCCGCACAACTGTCGGGGTGGCGGCGCGAATGGCGTTATACCAGCCTGCGCGACCTGGCCTATCTTAGTGCAGCGCCAGACGCGGCCAGCAGCATCAGCGGTGTTGTTCTAGATGCACCACCAGCTGACGCCAAGCTGGAAAATCGCGAGGCGGCCTATGAACGCAGCGAAGTTTCGATGCAAATCGACCGTGCGATTCCCGGCATTGGGGCGATTAATGTTTTCTCGATCCCGACGCCGGTCCACCGTGCGCGCGGACCAGAATCGGCGTTACTTCTTAGCTACATAGACGTTGTGGTTCAGGGGTATTTCCAGCTGTTGGGTGAAGCCGGGGTTCAAGATTTTTTTGAAACAACCCACGGATGGGGTGCGCGCATCATCAATGATCGCGCCGCGCCAATATATCCAAGGCATCAAGTGTTGGATCGACACGAAACCGCCCTGACCGACCACTGGTTAGACGCGCTAGCGGCGAAAGTGGAATAATTGCATCAATCGCGCCTGACGGCTGAAAGTGGCGGCGGGTGCCTGGGCGGTTTTACCCGCCGTGTCCACCACACGAAACGCCAGCCAGATTGCGATTAACCCAAAGATCATACCCCCCAGCGCCTGCCCAATCAAAACACCTACAGCCCCGTACCAAGCGGCCCCGATCAGCACGAACGGGATGGTGCCAACTGTGTGTCGGCCCCAATTGATCCAGGTAGAATAAAACGGAGGCCCCAGATTGTTGAACGACGCATTGGACAAAAATATCAACCCGGTGAAAAAATATGTTAGCGCCAATGGACCGCAAAACAAAAATACCAGTTCCTTGCTTAATCCTTCCACGTTGAACAATCCGGCGATTGGTTCGCGCAGCAAAAACAATATTGCCGACACGAACAGCACCACGGTGACAGTAAATATCAGCCCGTCGCGCAACGCGCCCATTACGCGGTCCTGTTTGCCAGCGCCGTAATTCTGGCCAATGATCGGGCCGATTGCCCCTGAAAGCGCAAACATCACGCCAAAGGCCACAGGTATCAGCCGCCCAATAATGGCCATGCCTGACACTGCTTCTTCGCCAAATTCGGACATGGTTCGGGTCACATAGGCCTGCCCGATCGGGGTGGCCAACTGGGTTAAGATCGCCGGAAATGCAATGGTCAGGATCGGGCCCAAATCCGCAATAAGTGCTGGCGGTTTGGGAATATGTAGACCGCCATAGTGCTTGATCACCGGATAAAGCGCAGTGACTGCAATCGCGATGCGCGAGGCAACACTGGCCATCGCAGCACCGGTCAAATCCAGGTTGAAACCAAAGATCAGGATCGGGTCCAGAACCGCATTTACCACGCCCGCGATTATGGTCGACATCATGGCGCGCCGCGCATCACCGTGGGCGCGCAAAATAGCACCGCCCACCATACCCACCAGCAAAAACGGCAAGCTGGGTACAATGATCGACAGGTAAAGTACTGATAAGTCTAAGGTTTCCCCCGTTGCCCCCATCAGTCCGGCAAGTGTTGTAAGGTTCATACAAACAACGGCAGCAAAGACAATGCTAAGCAAAACGCCGATGACCAGGGTGTTGGTCGCCCGTTGGCGGGCCAAATGCTCATCCCCCGCGCCTAAGGCGCGCGCCACCAGCGACCCAGCCGCAATCGACATACCAATGCCAAAAGATGACGTGAAAAACAGTATTGCCCCGGCATAACCAACGGCGGCTGCCAGTTCTGCCTTGCCCAGCATGGATATGAAAATCATATCAACCAGATCGACCACAAATATCGCCATCAAACCGACAGAAGCGGTCAGGGACATCACCGTGATATGGCGCAGCAGGTTACCTTCTAAAAATTTTGCCTGTGCATCCGCCATTTTGGTCCCCTAAAGTGTTGGCGCTTTTTGCAAGAGCGCCAACACGTCGGCCATTTCGGGGCCGCGCTGTTTTCCGGTTACGGCGTGACGCAGCGGCATGAACAAACCCCGGCCTTTTCGCCTGGTTTTGTCTTTCACGTCACTGGTCCAATTGGCCCAGGTGTTGGCGTCATAGGGAAATGGCGGCAACATCGCGAAAGCTGCGCGCACGAATTCCAGATCCTCGTCCGCTACCAATGGCGTCGTCTCACCGCTATAAACTTGCCACCAGCCTGCCATATCAGCGCGCACGGTGATATTTTCCCGCACAGAATCCCAAAACTGTTCGGCCAATTCGTCAGGAACACCAAGGGCAGTCACCTGTTCTGCAACCGAACGCAACGGCAGCCCGGCCAGATATCTGGCGGTTAAGGGGAACAAATCCGCCTCATCGAATTTAGTCGGTGCAGACCCGAACCTGGCAACGTCAAATCCATCAATCAGTTCATCCATCGAGCTACGCAATTCTACCGGATCAGATGATCCCAGTCGCGCCATCAGCGACAGCAGTGCCATCGGTTCCACGCCCTGTTCGCGCAAATCCCGTAATGCCAGCACGCCCAATCGCTTGGACAGCGCTTCACCTTGTGGCCCGGTCAACAGCGAATGATGGGCAAATTCCGGCACCACGCCACCCAGCGCCTGAATAATCTGAATTTGCGTCGCCGTGTTGGTCACATGGTCAGAACCCCGCACCACGTATGTGACCCCATAATCAATGTCGTCACAAACCGAGGCCAAAGTATACAAAAACTGCCCGTCGGCACGGATCAGAACCGGGTCAGAAACACTGGCCGCATCCAGTGACAGATCGCCAAGAATACCATCGGTCCATACAATCCGGGTGTGGTCCAGTTTGAACCGCCAATGACCATTGCCACGTTCGGTGCGCAGCGAGTCTTTTTCCGCCTCTGACAGCTTTAAGGCCGCCCGATCATAGATCGGTGGCTTGCCCATGTTCAGCAACTTTTTTCGTTTAAGATCAAGCTCTACCGGGGTTTCAAAACATTCATAGAACCGGCCCTTATCGCGCAACTCCCGTGCTGCGGCTTCGTAGCTTTCCAGCCGCGTCGATTGGCGTTCAACCCGATCCCAGTACAACCCCAGCCAACTTAGGTCTTGTTTGATTCCGTCAGCGTATTCTGTCTTGGACCGCTCTGGATCGGTGTCATCCAGCCGCAGAATAAACTGCCCGCCGGTCTTTTTCGCAATCGCGAAATTGAACAGCGCCGTGCGTAAATTGCCAATGTGCAGATAGCCGGTTGGTGAGGGGGCGAAACGGGTGGTGGTCATGGGTGATCTCCTGAGAGGCGTCATTTTTCACAACCGGGTGGTTTTGTCCAGCATGTGCCCAGTTCAGGAAGGTTGTACCGGCCACTGTGTATCCAAATCATCCAGACCGGCCCGAATAAGGCGGGCAAGTACATCCAAATCGACACCGTGCAACCGGCCAAGGTAAAGGCAAGATTTACCAAGTTTGTGTTTCCCAAGGTCCTTCAAAATATGGCCGAAATCAGTGTATCCCGGCATGATGTAGCATACCATATTTGCCGTGCGCGGCGAAAACCCAGTTGCCAGACTGTCGCCCTGACGGCCACTTGCATACGTGTAGTGATATTGCCCATAGCCAACCATCGTTTGCCCCCACATGCGTGGCTGAAAACCAGTTACATTCCGAAACAACTGATCCAGTTGGATGGCATCCGCCCGTCGACCGGGATGATCCACCGAATTTAAAAAATCGTTCACATCGGCAGTGGTTGGTTTGGTTTTGTTTTCAGACATTTTGGCGGGCTCCTAACCGAAACTTAACTCAATTCCAGCAACAGGCATGAAAATTGTCGGGCCATCATTTCGCTGGCCGCATTGCAACCATTTATAGGAAAAAGCTAGCTGGGATCCCGCCAGCGGTTCACAATCGGGTAGCGCCGGTCCAGCCAGAAACTGCGCATCGTTAGGCGTGTTCCGGGCGCCGACTGGAAGCGTTTGAATTCTGAGATATAGATCAGGTGCTCTACCTTTTTCACCACCGCCCGATCAAAGCCCTGTGCCGACAAATCCGCGATTGACGCTTCGTTATCGATTAGCCCCGTTAAGATCGCGTCCAGCACCTCGTATGGTGGCAGGCTGTCATCATCCCGTTGATTTTCCCGCAATTCGGCGGTTGGCGGCTTGTCGATGATACGGGGGGGTATAACTGTGCCAGCAGGGCCCATCATCCAATCGCGATGGTTTGCATTTCGCCAGCGGCAGGTTTCAAAGACACGTGTTTTATACAGGTCTTTCAACGGGTTGTATCCGCCAGCCATATCGCCGTAGATCGTTGCATAGCCAACCGCGACCTCTGACTTATTACCTGTTGTCAGCAACATCTCACCAAATTTGTTCGACATGGCCATCAGCAACAGGCCCCGCAAACGCGATTGAATATTCTCTTCGGTCAGGTCAGGTTTATGGCCCTCAAACACCGGTGCCAGCGCATCGGTCACCGCTTGGCGCGCGCCGCTTATGGGGATCGTGTCGTATTTGCAGCCTAGGTTTTGGGCCACGTCCAATGCATCATCCAATGACGCCTGCGACGTATATTCTGACGGCATCATCACACAGCGCACATTTTCAGGTCCCAGCGCGTCGGCTGCGATCGTGGCCACAATTGCTGAATCAACACCGCCCGATAGGCCCAGCAAAACATTGGTAAATCCGATTTTGCCCATATAGTCGCGCAGCGAATGCACCATGCAACGGTAATCTTGTTCCCATTCGTCTGGCAGCCGTGTCAGAGTGCCAGGTTGCCCCCGCCAGCCTGCCTCGGTTCTCATGAAATCTACATGGGCAATCGCTTCGTCGAACACCGACAATTGCAGCACCAATTCGCCACCCGGGTTCAGCACAAATGTGCCGCCATCAAACACTTGATCATCCTGACCGCCGACCATATTCAAATAAACCACCGGCAATCCGGTTTCCACCGACCGGGCAACCATATGGTTGATCCGGGTTTCCATTTTGTTGCGGTAATAGGGTGAACCATTTGGCACCAGCAGAATTTCCGCGCCGGATTCTGCCAATGTCTCGGCGACGTCTTCGTGCCAGGCATCTTCACAGATCGGGCTGCCGATACGGGTATTTGAGACACTATATGGCCCCCCTAACGGGCCAGCATCAAAAATTCGCACCTCGTCAAACACGGTTTCGTTCGGCAGGTGGTGCTTAAGCGACCAGCTGACGATCTTGCCCCCATTCAAAATATAGTAGGCGTTAAAAAGTTTGCCATCCTCACGGCATGGGCCACCGATCGCCAGTGCAGGCCCATCAGCGCATTTTTGTGCCAATTCGGATAGTTGCGCCATTGCTGCGTCAACAAAGGCGGGTTTTGTTACCAAATCCTGAGTGTTGTAACCGGTGATAAACATTTCAGTCAGCGCAACCAAGTTTGCGCCCGCTTCTTTACCCTTTTGCCAGGCATCATTTGCCAGCGCGGCGTTTCCCGCCAAATCCCCAACAATTGGATTTAGTTGTGCAAGTGTTAGGCGAAATTGGTCAGCCATTCGTTACATCGTCCTATTTTTCAGCTTTGTCTTAACAGAGTTTCGCGCAAGGGAAAGCAGCAGGCATGCGCAAAAACCATTGTCAGTGACTTGCTGCTCATTTATGATTGTGCAGGGATGAGATCGAACACGCCGATTTCGAATTTTGCGAGGGTTACCGTGGCCAAAATCAAACGCCAGACAAAGTCGCTTATTGTCGGAATAACTGCGCTGCTGCTTAGCACTGCACCGTTGATCGCGCAGCAAGACAATGACGTGATCACCAAACAGTATGACGATGGCGGCGTCTACGAAGGCACGTTCAAAGATGGCAAACAGCACGGTACAGGCACCTATCAGCTGCCTAATGGCTACCAATATGAAGGTGCCTGGATCGATGGTGAAATATTGGGCCAGGGTGTGGCGCGTTTCCCGAACGGTTCGGTCTATTCTGGTGGATTTGCCAAGGGCAAACCTGAAGGTATCGGAAAGATAACGTTTTCCGATGGCGGGACCTATGAAGGCAGTTGGGCAAACGGCAAGATCAACGGTTCAGGGCTGGCGATCTATGCAAATGGCGTAACCTTTGAAGGCGGCTTCAAAAATGCACTGCATCATGGTCAGGGCCGCATGGAAAGCCCCAATGGGTATGTGTACGAAGGCGGCTGGGTAGATGGCGTTAAAGAAGGTGAGGGGAAAATCACCTATCCTGATGGCGCCGTTTACAATGGTTCATTGGTGCGCGGTGTTCGCGACGGTACTGGTTCATTGTCAATGCCTGACGGTCTAGAATTTGTTGGCGAATGGAAAGCCGGGCAGATCAATGGCCAAGGCACGCTGACGCAGCCAAACGACGATGTCTATCAGGGCAATCTGATCGATGGAAAGCGGCAGGGTGACGGACGGGTTACCTATGCGAATGGCGATATCTACACGGGCCAATTTGCTGGTGACAAGCGACAGGGACAGGGCACCTTCACCGGTACAGACGGCTATGAATATGTCGGCGAATGGATGTCGGGCCGGATCGAAGGACAGGGCAAAGTGACCTATCCGGATGGGTCAGTATACGAAGGGCAGTTCCGGGATGATCTGGCCGAAGGGTCCGGAAAAATCTCATATCCGGATGGGAATACTTACCAAGGCGAATGGCTGGCCGGTGTCATCAATGGCAAAGGCATTGCGACCTATGGTGATGGGTTGACCTACGAGGGTGAATTTAAAAATGCGAAAAATCATGGTCAGGGGACAATGACGTTCCCAGATGGTTATGCCTATGTTGGCGGCTGGATCGATGGTCAACGCAGTGGACAGGGTCGCGCGTCCTATTCAGACGGCTCGGTTTACACCGGCGGGTTTGTGGAAGGCCAGCGCAGCGGCAGTGGCATCATCACCATGCCTGATGGATTTACCTATACCGGCGCCTGGGGCGCGGGCGAAATTGATGGCGACGGGGTGGCCACCTACGCCAATGGTGATGTTTACGAGGGGTCGTTCAAGGCCGGCAAACGCGAAGGCACGGGCGTGATCCGCTATGCCACCGGCCAAGAAGCCAGCGGCAACTGGACCAATGGTGCCCTGACCGATGGCAACTAGCCGACAGTTGTGACGTAAAAGGACCCGAAAAAAATTGGGGGTTTCAATCTTAGAAACAGCCGATATATTCTGGGACTATGGTACTTGCTTCACATACTGCAATTAATCGCGATTTGTCGCCGATTTGCGTGCTGTGCCCTCTCCTTCTACTTAGCTAGCCCCTGAGCGTGCCATTGGCGCGACCGCTCAAGTGGGTGAACAGCGTCAAAACAACCGCTAAGACAGAACGTGAAAGACACCCAATGACTGATAATTCAAAACAGGACCATGTCCTGATATTCGACACCACTTTGCGCGACGGCGAACAAAGCCCCGGCGCAACAATGACCCATGACGAAAAAGTCGAAATCGCCCAGATGCTGGACGAAATGGGCGTTGATATTATCGAGGCCGGATTTCCAATCGCCAGCGAAGGCGATTTTGAAGCCGTTTCAGAAATTGCCAAACTGTCCGAAAAATCAGTGATTTGCGGGCTTGCCCGCGCCATGCCCAAGGATATTGATCGATGCTGGCAGGCCGTGAAACACGCGCGAAAACCGCGCATTCACACCTTCATCGGCACGTCACCACTGCATCGGGATATCCCCGGGCTAAGCATGGACGAAATGGCCGACCGTATTCATGACAGTGTCAGCCAAGCCCGCAATCTGTGTGACAATGTGCAGTGGTCACCAATGGACGCCACCCGAACAGAAACCGATTATCTTTGTCGCACTGTAGAAATTGCCATCAAGGCCGGTGCTACAACGATCAATATCCCCGATACAGTTGGCTACACCGCACCGCGTGAAAGCGCCGATAAGATCCGTATGCTGATCAATCGGGTGCCGGGTGCTGATGATGTTGTTTTTGCCACCCATTGTCACAATGATCTGGGCATGGCGACAGCCAATTCGCTGGCCGCAGTTGAGGGCGGTGCACGCCAAATTGAATGTACCATCAACGGCCTGGGCGAACGCGCCGGAAATACCGCGCTGGAAGAGGTGGTGATGGCGCTAAAAGTGCGCAATGACATCATGCCCTTTCAAACCGGGATTGATACCACCAAGATCATGAATATTAGTCGCCGGGTGGCGACAGTTTCGGGCTTTGCCGTGCAATTTAATAAGGCGATTGTCGGCAAAAACGCTTTTGCCCATGAAAGTGGTATTCATCAGGACGGCATGCTGAAAAATGCTGAAACGTTCGAGATTATGCGCCCCGAACATGTGGGCCTGAGCGAAACAAAGTTGGTGATGGGCAAACATTCCGGGCGCGCCGCGCTGCGGGCTAAGCTGAAGGAATTGGGGCATGAACTGGGCGACAACCAGCTAAAAGACGTGTTTGTACGGTTCAAAGCTTTGGCCGATCGTAAGAAGGAA
>CAXMPY010000004.1:3003-21858 GCA_964195275.1 uncultured Paracoccaceae bacterium | reverse complement strand
CGTTGATGCGCGACAGTTCAACTGATGCTGTATACGACCATATTCAGGTGCGGTCCTTACAGGTTGTTTGTGGCACCCATGGCCCGCAAACCGCCGATCTTGTGCTGTCGATTGACGGCAAAGACTCTCAAGTCAACGCAACTGGTGACGGCCCTGTAGACGCCGCATTTAAAGCTGTGAAAGCACTGTTCCCACATCAGGCACGGCTGCAACTATATCAGGTTCACGCGGTGACCGAAGGCACCGATGCCCAAGCCACAGTTTCGGTGCGGCTGGAAGAAGACGGGCGCATTGTAACCGGGCAATCGGCAGACACCGATACTGTTGTTGCGTCCGCCAAGGCTTATGTCACAGCGTTGAACAAACTGTTGGTACGACGGTTGAAATCAGCGCCAGATGCAGATGTAAAATCGGTGGATTTCAGGGATATCACGTGACGACCAAACCTCCCCCCTATTCACAAAATGTGATCGACGCGTTTCAGCAGATTTCGACCGCAACGCTGACCACGGTTTTGCTAAAACAAGGGCTGCGCAATGTCTGGATGCGCGGCGCTTTTCCCCTGGCAGCCGGTCAAGAACGTGTGGCAGGACCCGCGTTTACGTTGCGTTTCATCCCTGCCCGTGAAGATCTGGCAACGCCTGCGTCATGGGCCTCGCCGATTTCAACGCGGGCCGCAATTGAACAAATGCCATCGGGATGCATCACCGTGGTTGCCGCCGACGGCTGCCGCGACGCCGGGGTTGCGGGGGATATACTAAGCCAACGCATGGTTCAGCGTCAGGTCGGGGCGATGATTACTGACGGTGTTGTGCGCGACCTAAGCGGCGTGCTTGAAACCGGGCTACCGGTCTGGGCTGCCGGGGCGGCGGCACCGCCGTCTGTGGTGGGCATGACTTTTGTAAACTGGCAAGAACCCATTGGTTGTGGCGGCGTTGCGATATTTCCGAACGATCTGATTGTGGCGGATAACGACGGTGCGGTTGTTGTGCCATCCGCCCTGGTAGACGACGTTCTGAGTCTGGCGAAAGAACAGGAAAACTTGGAAACCTGGATAATGGTAGAAGTTAAAAAGGGCGCTGCACTGCCAGGCCTATATCCACCGAACGACGAAGTTTTAATAAAATATAAGGCTCGCAAGAAATGATTTTCGATTAAACTTGGCTCAATTTACGCGCATAAAAAAACTCGTAAACTTGCATTTTTCGAACATTTTTTATCGAGTAATGGCAAATTTTCCCGAAAAACTTGCATTTCTCAAATATCTTCCCAGTCGTGGTATGCCCAATTACAGCAATATCCCGCCATCCCAGCGCCACTGCCCCCTTTCGCACTGCCATTGTGCTGCCTATAACAATTTCAGGCCTGCATTTAACAGAGTCGCAGGCCAAAAATAATTTGGCACAACGGGACAGGTGACGATGGTTAGTCTAATCGGATTGTTTACCACAGACATGGCGATTGATCTGGGTACCGCCAACACGTTGGTCTATGTCAAAGGCAAGGGCGTCGTTCTAAATGAACCTTCAGTTGTAGCCTATCATACCAAAGACGGGCGCAAGCAGGTTTTGGCCGTGGGCGAAGACGCCAAGTTGATGCTGGGGCGTACGCCTGGATCAATCGAAGCCATCCGGCCGATGCGTGAAGGCGTGATTGCGGATTTTGATACCGCCGAAGAGATGATCAAGTATTTCATCCGCAAAGTTCACCCGCGCACCACTTTTTCAAAGCCAAAAATTATTGTCTGCGTGCCGCATGGCGCAACCCCTGTTGAAAAACGCGCAATTCGACAATCTGTGTTATCTGCGGGCGCGCGGCGAGCGGGGTTGATCGCGGAACCAATCGCTGCCGCGATCGGCGCTGGCATGCCGATCACTGACCCTACTGGCAACATGGTGGTTGATGTTGGTGGTGGAACAACCGAAGTCGCCGTGCTTAGTTTGGGCGACATTGTTTACGCCCGATCCGTTCGCGTTGGTGGTGACAGGATGGACGAAGCGATTATCAGCTATTTGCGGCGCCAGCAGAACCTGCTGATCGGCGAAAGCACATCAGAACGGGTGAAAACTTCGATTGGCACAGCCCGGATGCCAGATGACGGTCGCGGTGCCAGTATGCAAATCCGCGGGCGTGATTTATTGAACGGTGTTCCAAAAGAGATTGAGATTAATCAGGCGCAAATTGCCGAAGCCTTGGCCGAGCCCGTCCAACAAATTTGCGAAGCGGTGATGATTGCGCTTGAAGCAACGCCGCCTGACCTAGCCGCCGATATTGTTGATCGCGGCGTCATGCTGACCGGGGGCGGCGCATTGCTGGGCGATCTTGATCTGGCGCTGCGCGAACAGACCGGATTGGCGATTTCTGTGGCTGATGACTCACTAAGTTGTGTAGCGTTGGGTACCGGTAAAGCACTGGAATATGAAAAACAGCTGCGTCATGTGATAGACTACGACAGCTAGGATGACCGATACCGCCAGTCTGCGGAGATGTTGTGGCAAAAGAACGATACGGAAATGAAAATTTCACCCGCCGGATCAGGCAGATTCTGGTCGGCGGTTTGGTGTTGTCGTTGTTTGCAGTGTTTTTACTTTGGCGTATTGATAGCCCCCGGGTGGAACGTTTTCGCGCCGCACTGGTAGATAAAATTGTGCCGTCTTTCGATTGGGCGCTGGTCCCGGTGACCAAAGTTGCTGGCATGGTTGAAGGATTTCAATCTTACAACAAAATATACGAACAAAATCAGGCACTTCGCCGGGACTTGTTGCAAATGAAAGCTTGGAAAGAGGCGGCTTTGCAGCTTGAACAGGAAAACGCCAAACTGCTTGATCTAAACAAAGTGCGCCTGGACCCAAAGCTAACATTTGTAACCGGTGTTGTCCTTGCGGATAGTGGATCGCCGTTTCGTCAATCGGTATTGCTGAACATCGGGGCGCGCGACGGCATCGTCGATGGATGGGCCACCACCGACGGTCTAGGCTTGGTTGGTCGGATATCGGGCGTTGGGCAAAACTCTGCCCGAGTCATTCTGTTAACCGATTCCAACAGCCGCATTCCGGTAACCATCCAGCCCTCGGGCCAAAGGGCGATGTTGGCGGGTGACAATTCCGGCGCGCCGCCGGTTGAATTTATAGAAACGCCGGAACTGGTTCGACCGGGGGATCGGGTGGTATCATCAGGCGATGGCGGGGTGTTTCCGCCGGGCCTGTTGGTAGGACATGTAGCACTGGGTGTGGATGGCCGGTTACGGGTGCGATTGTCGGCGGATTACGAGCGGTTGGAATTCTTGCGCGTTCTGCGAAACCCATCATTTCACGGCCTTTCGGATACCGGTCAGTTGTTGATCCTTGAAGATAAATCACAAACATCCAACGATCAAACCGATCAAGTAACGCAGGCAAACGATGGTTGACCCGGTAACAACCCGACGGATCACCTATTGGTGCCTGTTCCTATTGATTTGGGCGTTTGTCATGTTTGTCCGTTTGTTGCCCATAGACATTCAAGCCGGCGGCTGGCCAGGGCCAAACTGGCTGATATTATTTGCCTACGCCTGGGTTCTTAGGCGGCCAAATTTCGTGCCTGTATTGCTAGCGGCAATTCTGTTTTTCCTGGATGACATGATATTTATGCAAATTCCCGGGCTTTTGGCGGGCCTAAGCCTGATTGGGCTGGAATTCCTGCGTAGTCGGGCCCGGTTTTCGCGCGAACTGCCGTTTTTGTTTGAATGGACGATGGTGGCCGGCACCATCCTGTGCATCATGGTGGCGAACCGGTTGATTTCAGCGTTGTTCGTGGTGACGCAACCGGGTTTTGGGCTGGAAAGCTTTTATTTTGTGGTCACCGTCGCGACGTATCCGGTGGTGGTCTTAATCTCATCGCAAATTCTGGGCGTACGACAAGCCGCGCCTGGCGAAGTTGATCAAATGGGGCAACGCGTATGAAACGCACCCCCGATGACGACAAATTAAGCAGTCGAACTGTATCGCGACGGGCGCTTTTTCTGGGCGGTGCCCAGCTGTCATTCATGGGTATTTTAGGCCTGCGAATGCGGTTTATGCAGGTCGAACAGGCCGATCAGTTTCGTCTGCTGGCCGAAGAAAACCGGGTTAATCTACGGCTGATCCCGCCGACACGCGGGCTGATACATGACCGTTTTGGCGACATTATTGCAGAGAATGAACAAAATTACCGCATCGTCATGGTGCGCGAAGATGTTGACAACATCGAAGCAACGATCGCCCGGTTGGCGCGGTTGGTTGAACTTGACCCCGAGGATCTGGACCGTGCGACCAAAGAACTGAAACGGCGCAGCCCGTTTGTTCCGGTTACCATCGCTGATCGACTGAACTGGGAGGATTTTTCCCAAATCGCCGTCAACGCCCCGGCCCTGCCCGGTGTTACCACCGAGGTTGGGCTGTCGCGCCATTATCCGCAGGGCGCTGATTTTGCCCATGTTATTGGTTATGTTGGCCCGGTCAGTGACTATGACCTAAGCAAACTGGACAATCCTGATCCTGTACTGCAAATCCCGAAATTTCAAATCGGTAAAGTCGGTGTCGAAACCAAGCTGGAAACTGCATTGCGCGGGCGCGCGGGAACTTTGCGTATCGAGGTCAACGCGGTTGGGCGCGTCATGCGCGAATTGGATCGTCAGCCGGGCATTCAAGGCGATAACCTGCAACTGACTGTCGACGCGATGTTGCAGAACTTTGTTCAGGCGCGCATTGGTTCTGAAAGCGCCTCGGCCGTCATTATGGATACCAATAACGGCGACATTCTAGCCATCGGTTCGGCCCCCAGTTTTGATCCAAACAAATTTGTACGGGGCATTTCGGTTGCTGATTATGCCGAATTGACCGAAAACGAATTTCGCCCATTGGCCAACAAGTCGGTACAGGGTGCTTACCCGCCCGGTTCAACGTTCAAGCTAGTGACAGCGCTGGCAGCACTTGAAGCAGGGGTCATTGACACCCAGGAACACGTCCGCTGCCCCGGCTACAAACAGCTTGGCAATCGCCGGTTTCATTGTTGGAAACGCGGCGGCCACGGAAATGTGCAGCTGAACGAGGCGATATTTCAATCTTGTGACGTGTATTTCTACGAGGTGGCTGAACGGGTCGGCATAGAAAAAATCACCGAAATGGGGGTGAAACTGGGGCTGGGCTATCGCCACAATTTGCCGATGTCGGCGATCAATGCTGGCATTATGCCCACCAAAGCCTGGAAACGGGAATGGGCGGCAAAGGGCGAAGAACGAACCGCGTCTTGGTTGGTCGGTGATTCACTTAACGCGGGCATCGGCCAGGGGTTTGTTCTGACCTCGCCGTTGCAACTGGCCATTATGACAGCGCGAATTGCCACCGGCAAAGCCGTTGTGCCAAGATTGATCAAAACCGTGAATGGTATCGAGACCGATATTGCCCAACCTGAAACACTGGAAATCAATCCTGCCCATCTGCAATCGGTACGCGATGGCATGATCGCTGTGTCCAACAAACAGCGCGGCACAGCCTTTCGATCCCGCATTGCTGAAAAAGACAAACAAATGGCTGGCAAAACCGGCACCAGTCAAGTGCGCAACATTACCGTGGCCGAACGCGCCCGCGGCGTGACCCGAAACCGGGATTTGCCTTGGAAACGGCGCGATCATGCACTTTTTGTCGGCTTTGCGCCCCATGCAGCACCAAGTATCGCTGTGTCTGTGGTGGTCGAACATGGCGGTGGCGGATCAACCGCCGCTGCACCGATAGCCCGCGACATTGTGCTACAGGCGCTTTACGGTGGTCTGCCGCCGCTGACCGCCTATCCATCCGGGCAACGTGGCACCATTCAACAATTGCACGAAACGCTAGAGCTGCGCGACCCGACCCAGGTTTCTAACGGTCGCCTAAAGATATGAGCTATCTTGAGTATCGGCTGCGCACCATACCCACGGGTATTCGCAAGTTACTGTATCTGAATTTCCCATTGATATTGTTAATCACGGCTGTTGCCTGCATCGGTTTTTTGATGCTTTTTTCTGTCGCAGGCGGTTCTTATCAACCCTGGGCCGGGCCACAAATGCAAAGATTTGGGCTGGGGATGATAATGCTGCTGGTAGTCGCTATGGTGCCAATCTGGTTTTGGCGCAATGTGGCCGGCTTGGCCTATGGGGTTTCATTGGCGTTGTTGGTTTTGGTCGAATATGTCGGTGTTACTGGCATGGGTGCACAGCGCTGGATCGATCTGGGTTTCATGCGATTGCAGCCGTCAGAGCTGGCCAAAATTACTTTGGTGATGGCATTGGCGGCCTATTACGATTGGTTGCATGTCGGCAAAACATCGCGGCCACAATGGGTGGTGTTGCCGGTGATCATGATCCTGGTGCCAACGTTTTTGGTCCTAAGACAGCCTGATTTAGGAACCGCAATCTTATTGGCCACTGGTGGTGGCATTATGATGTTTCTGGCGGGTGTACATTGGTTGTATTTTGCCATTGTGATCATCATCGGGATCTCTGCTATTTGGGCGGTTTTGGCATCTCGGGGCACAGAATTTCAGCTGTTGAACGATTATCAGTACCGGCGCATCGACACTTTTATCGACCCGGCAAACGACCCTTTGGGCGCTGGTTACCACATCACCCAGTCAAAAATTGCGTTGGGGTCCGGCGGCTGGACCGGTCGCGGGTTTATGCAAGGAACTCAAAGCCGGCTGAATTTCCTACCCGAAAAACACACCGATTTCATTTTCACAACATTGGCCGAAGAATTTGGCTTTGTCGGCGCATTCTCATTGCTGACACTTTATGGTCTAATCCTGTTTTTCTGCATAACGTCGGCCTTACGAAATCGCGACCGGTTTGGCGCCTTGGTCACATTGGGTGTCGCCGTTACATTCTTTCTGTTTTTTGCCATCAACATGTCGATGGTTATGGGGCTGGCACCGGTTGTGGGTGTGCCGCTGCCTTTTGTGTCTTGGGGCGGAACCGCGATGCTGGTGCTGTTAGGTGCCTTTGGTCTGGTCCAAAGCGCCCATGTCCATCGTCCGCGTGAAAAACGATGACGTTGAATGTGCTGTTTTCGGCGCCATCCCACCGCTGGCATATCTATCAACGCCCACTTGAAGTTGCCTTTGCATCCGCAGGCGTAACCGTAAACTTGTCAGGTGACCACGCGCCTAATTCGGTGGATTACATCGTGTTCGCCCCCAATGGGCCGGTCGATGATTTTTCTGCCTACAGTCGTTTAAAGGCGGTTCTAGGGCTTTGGGCCGGTGTTGAAACCGTGGTGTCAAACCCGACATTGACCGTCCCAATGAGCAGAATGGTCGACACGGGCCTGCGCGATGGCATGGTGGAATGGGTCACCGGTAATGTGCTGCGGTATCATCTTGGTCTGGACCCCTACATTTGCACGCAAGACGGCAGCTGGAACCCGGTCATACCCCCCCTTGCGCGGGATCGTCGGGTGACGATTTTAGGGCTAGGCGAACTGGGCAGCGCCTGCGCCAGCGCGCTGGCGCGGTTGAATTTTCAAGTTTCCGGTTGGGCCAGACGCGCCCGGGGTATTGAAGGCGTGACTTGCCTACAAGGTTCCGATGGACTGGATCACGCGCTAAGTCGCGCTGAAATACTGGTGTTGCTGCTGCCGAACACGCCAGTAACAACCAATATTCTGAACGCCAGTGCCTTGGCAAAGATGCCAAAGGGCGCACGCATTATTAACCCGGGCCGCGGCCCATTGATTGACGATGATGCATTGCTTGCCAGCCTGAACACCGGCCATATCGCCCATGCGACGTTGGATGTTTTCCGGGTTGAACCCTTGCCAAAGGATCATGCCTACTGGGCCCATCCCAATGTAACGGTCACGCCCCACTTGGCCGCAGAAACCAGGCCCGACAGTGCGTCACAGATAATTGCCGAAAATATTCGCAGGTTTGAAGCAGGTCAGCCGTTAAAATTTCTGGTCGACCGGGGTGCCGGATATTAGGGACTAAAGTTTGGGGGGTTTGTCCGGGTTCATGCCTGGTGCAGATTGTGCCATTGATGGGCTATCCTGAATAGGCGGGCGCAAATCTATCCGTAACGCAGACCTGTCGAATTTCTGACAAATCGGATCAGTAGCCTTGAAAAAAGCCACGTCAATTGGATTTGCGTCGTATCCACTAAAGGCCACTGCCTCTGAAATTGCCTGAACCAAGGCAGGCTGCGCGCCCGCAACAACGTCGACAAACGCCAGCAAAAACCCATTTTGCCCGCTTGCATAGACCGCGCGCATCAAAAAGGCCTGCTGCGCGATCTTTACGGCCAACACCAATTTGCTGGTAAGCGCGGAAATAACCGTTTTAGGCAGATCATCTGGCGTGTAAATCTCCACCGGAATTTCCTGTTGCACAGTCGTCTTCGCAGCCAACATATGCCCGATCCATTCCACCGCGTTCGGTGGAATAACAAAGCTGGACGGCGCCACATCAAGGTTCAGCCCAAGACCGATATTTTGGCTGGTAAACAGGTTAACAACCGCCCGTCCTGACATCGCGATGTAGGGAACCGTGGCCTTGGCAAACCCGGCCAGGCGTTCTTCGCGGTCAAATATCAGCGCAATTTCAGCACCGCCAACTTTGAACAGACTGGGCGAAATTTTGTCACCCACAGGTTCACATTTGAGCAAAAGAAAAACTTCGGCATCGACCAGGCGTTCATAAAACCCCATCCGCGCCGCGACGTTGCTTTCGTCCGCTTGCATTGCCCCGTGGGCCTGATCAATTGGCGTTACGCTATCCATGAAAAACCTGTGCAACGCGTGCGCGCAGTACTGGCAGCAATTCGGCCTGAAACCATGGGTTTTTCTTTAACCAGCCAGTGTTGCGCCACGAAGGATGCGGCAAGGGAAATGATCCAGGCGCATGTTCACGCCAGTTTTGTACAGTCTCACTAACGGATCCGTTCGTTTTTAGATGCCACTTTTGGGCATAGGCCCCGATCAGCAGGGTCAAGTCAACATTGGGTAGCGTGGCCAGTGCATCGGCGCGCCAAGTTTGCGCGCATCGTTTGGGTGGTGGCAAATCGGACCCTTTGTCATTGTAGCCCGGAAAGCAAAACGCCATAGGCAGGATCGCCACTTTGCGCTGGTCATAAAATTGTTCATCACTTAGCCCCATCCAGTGCCGCAATCGGTCGCCAGACGGATCGCTGAACGGCGTGCCACTTTCATGCACGCGCGCACCGGGCGCCTGCCCTGCAATCAGAATGCGCGCAGATTTTTCAAACCAGACAACCGGGCGCGGTTCATGCGCGGTTTTGGTTTTGGCAAATTCTTCGGCACATAACCGGCACGCTGAGATACGGGTTTTCATCCGGGCAATGTGAAACTTGAAACCGGACAGTGCAAGATAAGTCTTGACATCAATTCTATATTTCTAGAATATTAGTAATATGAAAATATCAAAACACACAGACACTACCCTTGAAGATGCCGCGCAGGCGTTTGCCGCGCTTGGGTCTGAACAACGCCTTGGCGTGCTGCGCGTGTTGGTTCGTGCCGGTCCTGTTGGCTTATCGATTGGCGAATTGGGCAAGGCCACCGGGATTACCGGGGCAACTTTAACCCACCATGTCAAGTTTCTGACCCATGCCGGATTAGTCGATCAGGTAAAAAAGGGTCGTTCAATTATTTGCGCCGCCGTCGCCTACGACACTGTTGACCGGCTAAGCCAATTTTTGCTTTCAGAATGCTGCGCCGATGCAGAGGCGGACAGCCACGGTCACCACAGGAAAAACAATGTCTGATCTGTCACAGGACCAAGGCTCAATCAACGCGCCGGATGTCGGCCCGCTGGCCCGTCTGTGGAAATCAACCGACAAGGCCTGGGCAACCACATTAATAATCTTTCTGCTGGTGGCGATATTCGCACCGCAAAATTTTGTACCGACACTTGAATTCACCGCGATCGCCTTCGCCCAAACTTCGATTTTCATCGCGTTCGCGGTGTTGGCCATTGGGTATCTAAAAGCAAGCGGTGCTGAAACCGTGGTGGCCAAGGCCTTTCAGGGCCGTGAGATACGGATGATATTTGTTGCAGCACTGGTTGGCGGTATCGCCCCATTTTGTTCCTGCGAAGTAATCCCCTTCATTGCCGCCCTGCTGGCAATGGGGGCACCTTTATCGGCTGTTATGGCATTCTGGCTGGCGTCACCTTTGATGGATCCTGCAATGTTTTTGATCACGTCAAGTGCATTGGGTGTCGACTTTGCCATCGCCAAAACATTGGCAGCGGTCGGGTTGGGAATATTTGGTGGTTTTGGCGTGAAAATGTTGGCCCCGACGGGGTTGTTCGACAACCCGCTGAAACAGGTGGAAAAAGGTGGTTGCGGCTGTGCCAGTAATAGTTTTGAAGGCCAACCAGTTTGGAAATTCTGGGGCGAAACACGCCGACGCGAAGTATTTCGCACTGAGGCGCTGAAGAATGCGTTGTTCCTGACCAAATGGCTGGTGCTGGCCTATACGATGGAAAGCCTGATGCTAGCCTATATTCCGGCGGATTTGGTTTCAGACGTGCTGGGCGGCGATGGATTTCAACCGATATTCCTTGGGGCGCTGTTGGGTGGCCCCGCCTATCTGAACGGGTACGCAGCCGTGCCATTGATCTCGGGTCTGATCGAACAGGGCATGAGCCAGGGTGCTGCGATGTCGTTCGTACTGGCCGGGGGTGTTAGTTGCATACCAGCCGCGGTGGCGGTGTGGGCGCTGGTGAAGCCTCGCATGTTCCTGTCCTATCTGGGGTTTGCCTTTGTCGGATCAATGATCGCCGGGTCGATCTGGGCGGGGCTGGCCTAGGCTAGCGTTCGATTTTTCTGCGAATTGTCAGTCATGTCAGAAAAGTAATAATCAATGTCGCGCTTAACAGCACCGCGATCCAGATAACCATTGACCCGGTCGGCCATACCCCCGCCATTCGGCCCTCCGGGCCATGGCTGCGATATAGGCCGTTGATCACGTTGTTCAGGCGGCGATGCCAAAAGGCCAGCTTGGCGTTCCAAATCGATGCAGCAATCTTAGACCCCCGGCCAATCAAACGAGGCAAAAACCACCTATAGGTCCAGTCAGTGTCCAGATTGACAGCGCGAATTTCCGGTGGATGAATTCCGGTGCGCATCAACACACCAAAAGCCAGCAGGGCGAAACACAATAGTTGCAACTGCCCAACGACATGGCTGGCGGTGTAGGGAACAAACTCGACCTCGTAGGGCAACAGCGCATATAGCGGCGCAGGAAACACCCCGATAGCAATGCAGAGAAACGCTGTCAGTCCCATCGCCAGCAACATATGAGTTGGTGCTTCGGCCGGGCGTTTGCCGCTGTCATGGGCAAAAAACATGAAAAACGGGATCTTGATACCGGAATGGGAAAGCACTCCGGCCGAAGCAAACACCAAAGCCCCCCAGACGATATACATGTGCGCACCCGCCGCTTCATCCAAGATCAGAGATTTGGTGACAAATCCCGAAAAAAGCGGAAACGCCGAGATTGACGCGGCACCAACAAGGCAGAAAACCATCGTCAGCGGCATCGTTCGGTAAAGCCCGCCCAATTCGGATGCCCTGGACGTGCCAGTGCGAAACAATACCGCACCGACGGACATGAATAACAGAGCTTTGTACAGGATATGGGCAAAGGCGTGGGATGCGGTACCGTTCAGCGCCATTTCGGTGCCAATCCCGATGCCCACGACCATAAATCCAAGTTGGTTGTTCAGGCTATAGGCCAGAACCCGTCGCAGATCATTTTCAATTTCGGCAAAAAAGATTGGAAACAGCGTCATGACCACGCCGATGTAGATTAGAATTTCAGTGCCGGCAAAGCCACGCGCCAGCGCATAAACCGCCAGCTTGGTCGTAAAGGCTGACAGGATGACAGTGCCGGTTATGGTCGCCGCCGGATAGCTGTCTTGCAGCCAGTTATGCAGCAGCGGGAACGCACATTTGATGCCAAAAGCGATAAAGATCAGCCAGGATGCGGGCGACTTCAATGTCATAAGTTCAAACGATATCGATCCCGTATCGCGATAATAAAGTGCGATACCGGCCAGCAGGATCACACCAGACCCGATTTGGATGATCAGATAGCGCATACCGGTGTGATAAGCACCTTCAGTTCGCCGCGCCCAGATCAGGAACACCGACGCAATGGCTGTGCCTTCCCAATAGAAAAACAGCGAAATGAGGTCACCGGCAAATACCGCGCCGATGGCTGAGCCTGCATAGAGTAAAGCGGCAACCTGTTGGACCGTATCGCGAATATGCCAGGCAAACAGATTGCCCAGAAAAGCGGCAAGGCAAAAGATCAGGGCGAACACGCGTGACAGTTTGTCAACACGCATTAAGTCCAGCTGAAATCCAAAAAATACAGTTTGGCTGTGGCTATCCAAAGGTAGATTCCACACCTGTAGGCCCGCCAAAACTGGTGCCAGCAACAACCATATCGACCGTGCGCGGCCCTGCGGCACGATCAGCAAAACGAACGCTGCCGCAAAAAACAGAAAAGCCGTGGGCAATTGGTCAAGCATCATGATCTGCCTTTTCCAGCCCTGATGGCGGGTAATCTTCGCGATCGATGGCCTTGTCGGCATAGAAATCTTCGCGCCGTTTGATGAAATGGCGCAGCGCGCGCGCCACAAAGATCAATCCAGTAAAACTGATGAAGCCGTAAACGCCGAAAAACCCTGGCAGATGCTCCATACTGAAATGGCCATGTTTGTCATATGTGAAATCCGCCAGGAACAGGAAGGCACACAGAACTGCAAGGCCCCAGAATATCTTGTTTGCGCTGCCAGGTTGATCCACCCAAAGCATCGCCCGGCCAAGCCACGGATAGTTGGCTGGATCATCGTTTTGTTTGCTCATGCCAATCTCCTCAATTCGCCACTATGGGCGCCAGGAACGTTTGAATTTCGCCCGCGAAAAAGAACAACGCCAAACAACCAAACGCGGTGATCGCGGGCGGTAACCAGCACAGAACAGGTGCTTCGGCTATCCGGCTTGGCCCTCGAACATCGGGGGATTGCAAAAAGAAACCTTTGGCGACAATTGGCATCAGATAAGCCACGTTCAACAGCGAACTTATCAGCAAAACCGCAATCATGACCTGTTGGTCCCGATCCGCCGCACCGATAATTAATAACCATTTGCTCCAGGAACCGCCCATCGGAGGCAGACCAATGATGGATAGCGCCCCGATCATAAACGCGCCAAACGTGATCGGCATCAGACGGCCCAACCCGGTCATTTGGCTGATATTGGTTTTATGGGTCGCAACATAGATCGACCCGGCGCACATAAACAGCGTGATTTTTCCCATCGCGTGCATGGCAATATGCATGCCACCCCCCAACGCACCCATTGATGTCGCCAGCGCCATACCAAGGGTAATGTAGGACAGTTGGCTGATGGTGGAATAGGCCAGCCGCGCTTTAAGGTTATCTTTGGTCAATGCCACGATCGAGGCGGCAATGATCGTGTAAGCCGCCAGCCACATCAGCCATTCCGAGGCGCCAGTATCAGCCAGAAAATCGATGCCGAATATGTAAATCCCGACTTTCAGCATGGTAAAAACACCGGCCTTAACAACGGCCACCGCGTGCAACAGCGCGCTAACCGGTGTTGGGGCCACCATCGCCGCAGGCAACCATCGGTGAAACGGCATCAGGGCCGCCTTACCAATGCCAAACGCGTACAGCCCAAGCAAAACAGCAACCATCGGCCCATTGATGTGGCCGCGCAAAATACCACCATTGGTGAAATCCAGCGTGCCGGTGATCGTGTAGGTCCAGATCACCGCCACCAACAGCAACCCGATAGACGTACCCATCAGGATGCCCAGATAGGTGCGCGCGCCTGCAATTGCCTCTGGTGTGCCTTTATGGGCCACCAATGCATATGTCGACAGCGTCAGGGCTTCGTAAAACAAAAACAGCGTGAACATATTGGCTGAAAATGCCAACCCCATGACGGCACCGATTGCCAGTGAAAAGCTGGCAAAGAAACGCGGGTGGTTGTCTTCGTTATTCCCGCGCATATAGCCGACGGCGTAAATGTGGGTCAGGATCCAAAGGCCCGACGCGACAATTGCAAATAACAGGCCCAATGGTTCAACATTAAATGCCACCGACAGACCCGGAAACACTTCGAACAATGTCAAAGGTTCGGTCGTGCCGTTGCCGACGTTTGTCAGAATGGTCATCACAGCGGCGAATGTGGCAAATGCCGCCCCAAGGGTGACGCCATCGCGCAGGTCGGGTTCATTTCGAAGAATCAGGTTCAGGGCGGATGCCACCGCCGGGATCAGCATTGTCAGGATAATGGCCGTATTGGTTTCCATTTACTGCCCCCCTGCCCCAAAGTCAGTCAAAAAGCCATCTGCGGCAGCGCGCGCCGCCGCAAGCGTCAGGTCAGTGTTCAATCCAAACCAGATGGTTGAAAGCGCCATAATCCACAACGGGATCAGCATGGACAGCGGCGCCTCAGCGCGCGCAGCGCCAGCAGCGGGCTGCTTCATATAAAGCGTTTCCACCACGCGCCAGACATATATGACCGCCAACAGAGACGACGCAACAATTGCCAGCGCAATCGGCCACCAGCCCAATTCAAGCGCCGCCTGAACCAAAACCCATTTACTGACAAAACCTGCGGTGCCGGGAATACCAATCAGGCTAAGGCCGGCGATGACAATGGCAAAACTGGTAAATGGCATCAGTTTGCCCATGCCTTCAAGTCGGCCATAAAATGAACTGCCGGTACGAAATACCAGCGCGCCAACGCCCATGAACAATGCTGCCTTGGTAATCCCGTGGTTGAACAGATGCACCGTACTGGCCGTCAGCCCGGTATGTGACAACATGCCGATCCCCAGTAGGATGTAGCCGATCTGCCCGATACTGGAATAGGCCAACATCCGTTTCAGATCGGTTTGGAAAACTGCAATCAGCGATGCGGCAAACATTGCCATCAATGCCAAGGGAATAAACAGGTATTCCAGCGCGCTGACCTCTGACAAAAAATCAGGCTGGAAAACGGTAAATACAAACCGCATTAGCACGTAAATCGCCACTTTGGTCCGTGCCATGGGCAGATATGTAATTGGCAATATCGGCCATATTCAGCGTGCCAGTCGCTGCATAGAGAAACCCGATGCCAATGACGAAAAACGTCGCGCCAATCGTCCCCATAATCAGGTAATCATATGCCGCCTTCAGGGCACGTTTATCCCGATATGACCCCATGGAAACCAGCACATAGGTGGATAGTGACGAAATTTCGAGAAACACGAAAACATTAAACGCATCACCCGTCGCAACCACACCCAAGAGCCCGGCAAGACATAGCAAATACATTGTATAAAACAGGGTGTGCTGGCGCGCTGGAATTTCAGATTTGACGCTATTATAGGCAAACGGCAGCACAACCGCACCGATTACCGACACCAGCAAAAGCACAAACGCATTGGCGGCGTCAATCCGGTATTCTATGCCCAGTGGCGGCGCCCAGCCACCAATATGGTAAGATATGGTTTCACCGCCAAGTACCTGTAATAAAATCGTTATGGCAATGAATACAGTGACCAGACTGGCCGCAAACGCCATCGGCCAGGCCAGTCTACGCGATCCGACAAAAACCACTAGCGGTGCTGCGATCAGGGGCACAACAACCTGCAATATCGGCAAATGATCCGCCAGCGTACGCGCGACGTGGGCCGTTTCGGACGCCATTAAGCGCGCCCACCCATAGCCTGGCCGTGCTGACGATTTTCAGCTCGCGAAAGATCGGTTTCAATGCGCAAAAGCTCGTCTTCCTCGATCGTGTGAAATTCTTCGCGAATACGCACAATCAACGCCAAACCAAGTGATGTGGTCGCAATGCCAACGACAATTGCAGTCAGGATCAAGACATGCGGCAATGGATTTGAATAAATGATGTCGCCATGATCACCGCCATGTACCGGCAAAATCGGCGCTGTGCCGCCCGTGACTTTCCCCAGCGAGATGTAGAACATGAAAACCGCGGTCTGGAACATGTTAAGACCGACGATTTTCTTCACCAAATTGCCACGCGCAACGACAATATAAAGGCCGATCATCATCAGAACAGTGAACAGCCAATAATTCAGGTGACCATTGATAAAATCCCAGCTCATCACCATTCCTCGTCGCTGATGCGTGGCGGGCGCGCGGCAAAAGCATAATAGATAGAAATCATGACGCCAGTGACAGTAATACCGACCCCCAATTCAACCGCGAAAATACCGTCATGCTGGCCATGTGAAGGATGTTCGGGCGCAAATGCCCCGTAATCCAAAAAATCGAACCCAAGCAACAGGCTAAGGACGCCAGTGCCCGCATAGACCAACACACCCAGGGCCATCATCCGATGAACGATCCAAACCGGAAACACGGCCTGAACTTCGCGCAACCCAAAAACAATGCCGTACAGAATGAAAGCAACTGCCATTATTACACCGGCCTGAAAACCGCCTCCTGGCGAATAGTCACCGTGAAATTGCACATATAGGGCGAAAAGGATGATGGTACCGACCAACAGCTTAGTCACCACGCGCAGGATAAGATGGTGCCGCATCAGGTGTTTACCCCCGGACCTTCATCTTCGTCATCTTCGCGTCGCCGTCGCCGGTACAAACCCGAAATCAACATTAACACGCCGACCCCAGCGGTAAAAACGACGGCTGTTTCGCCCAGAGTATCATAGCCCCGGTAACTGGCTAGAATTCCGGTAACAATGTTGGGCACATCAATGTCGTGTGGACTACGTTCCATATATTGCGCCGCGACCCCAAGTTGCGCTGGAGATTGTGCGGACCCAAAATTCGCCATATCCAGGGTGCCATATAAGATCGCCGCCCCGGTGACTGCGACCACGACCAATGGAACAAAGGACGATCGGCTGCTTGACCGTTCGGTTCGCGACGTCAGCGCCAGTGTGCCCAGCATCAGCACCGTTGATATGCCGGCGCCGACGGCGGCCTCGGTAAAGGCCACATCAACAGCGTCTAGCGTCACCAGCAGAAGGGCAGAAAGCAGGCTGAACACGCCCGACAACATGACCACTGCAAACAGCCTTTGCAGCCGAATAACAGCCAAGGCGGTTACCACCATCATGAAAAACAATACGAAATTGATCAGCAATTCAATCATCGCTTGCCTCAATTGCATCATCTTCGTTTGGCACCGCGCCGGTTAGGCCCTTGCCCTCGGTTGGGCGCAAACCTGTGACCAGGGCCGCATTGGCAATTGCATGCGCCGCGGTCGGGCCAGTAATGAATAAAAATATCCCAATTATCAATAATTTGATGGTAATAAGCGTTAAGCCAGACTGCAAACACATGCCGACAACCAAAAGAATGACGCCACCGGAATCGGTGATCGAGACTGCATGCAATCGTGACCAGAAATCAGGGAACCGAAGGGTGCCAAATGCCCCGATCACAACGAAAACTGATCCCGAAAGTATGAAAACCCAGCTGAGAACTGACACAACGGTATCCATTATTCGCCAGTCCCCGCATCTTTGGGAACTTGCGAAATATCGCCAATGGCGCGGTACCGAAAGAACTTTAGAATGGCGATGGTGCCGACGAAATTGATCAGCGCATAAAGCAGCGCAATATCCAGAAAATCGGGGCGGTCCGTCAGAAATCCCAGAACACCGATAAACAGGACCGTGTGGGTTCCAAATGAATTTACGGCCAACACCCGGTCATACAATGTTGGGCCTGCGTATAGCCGCATCAACACCAGCACCATCGCCACAAACAACGCGAATATGGCGACAATAAACATCAGATCTGCCCCCCGGTTTCTGTTTTTGAAACTCGGCTGTCCATATCCGCCAGCCCCGGCAACGTGGTTTCGTCAAAGGCCGCTGCATGCACCAGAAAATGATCGCCTTCGGTTTCCACCGTGATCGTACCAGGGGTCAGAGTTATTGAATTTGCGAATATTACCTGCGCCAAGTCAGATTTTTGCCCGCACTGGACAGAAAAAAGATGCTGACACAGTGGCATATCGCGCGATAATATGATCTTGGCAACGGCCCAGTTCGCCCGCGCAATCTCGGCCATCAACCAAAAAAGATATGCTATAAATCTAAACGGTGACAAATTGATTTCAAGGCTGTCACCATCCTGGGCATCCATGCGTTTTGTTACATAGACCACCAACAGGACCGACAGTGCGCCCAACACCACCAACCTTGTTTCGAATATGCCTGACATCAGCAGCCACAAAGCAAACAGCACAATAATTGTCCCGATTAGCTTCAAATTGCTGCCCCCTGCCACTTAAAATTAATACTGCGCATATGTTTCGATAGATTCCGCAACAAAAACAAGCACTGTTTCGCTAAATTTCCATGTCTTTTCGGCGTTGGTATGCCGCAATTAACAATTGCCGTTGTACAGCACTGTAAACTATCGCCATAATGCGGGCAGAATGGCGTTCCAAGCCATCGTAATTTTTCCCAAACAGGGAATCTGAGGCACATATTCCGGCGGGGCAATAATGCTCGAGTTCAATAACGTCAGCAAGTCTTTTTGGACTGGCAAACAGCGCAAGGTCATTCTTGATCGGGCCTCTTTTCGCGTTGAATTGGGCAATTCCGTCGGCATTCTGGCACCGAATGGCACCGGCAAATCCACCCTGATCAACATGATGGCCGGCTTGGAAAAACCTGACGAAGGAACAATCCGTAAATCCTGCCGCGTTTCTTTCCCGCTGGGGTTTATGGGTGGTATGGTCAACAAACACACGGCCCGGGAAAACGCGCGCTTCGTGGCGCGGCTTTATGGGCTTGATCCCGATTAT
>CAXMPY010000004.1:0-2993 GCA_964195275.1 uncultured Paracoccaceae bacterium | reverse complement strand
CCGGGATGCGCAGCCGGTTCAGCCTGTCGCTTTTGCTTGCGCTTGAATTTGATATCTACCTGATTGACGAAGGTATGCCTGGCACCCAGGACGCCGAATTTAACCGTAAAGCTGGCACCATACTTAAAGAACGGCTGGAAAATTCAACGGTTATAATCGTGTCACACCAGGCATCGACACTCGAAAAATTTTGCAGATCTGCCGCCGTTATGAAAGACGGGCAATTCTTGATGTTTGATACTTTAGAGGAAGCAAAGGCACTCTATGACTACTAAACCTAAAGGCAAAAAATTCCGTATTCGCCGTGGCGGATCTTTGGCCGAACCGACGGACAAAGGTGCCGGATCAGAAAAGCCCGCTGGCTTGACACCGAATGATGCCCTTACGGACGGGTCTGAGTTATTTGCCCCTACAGAAGACGGGTTTGGATCAGAAAATTTTGCCACAGCAAAGAAGCCAGCCAAACTAAGCCCGGCAGAAATTGCCCCGCAAATCGAAGCGATAGAGGCCGAAGGCCTTAGCGGTCGCCAATTGCGAATGGCCCGCAGGGTTGCCCAGAAACATGGGCTTTCACCCGACACAGATATGGAAGCAGTCCGTCAGTTGCGTCAAAAAGGCATAGACCCTTTCAAACGTTCGACAATGTTAGAACTGGTTGTGCCCGCCGACAATGCCACCGATGACGACAAAAACCTGCCGCAGAAATCAGCTGGCGAAAATTTACCATCGACAAAAGTCATGGGCGAAGAAGTCCGCGCGCGTGAAATATTGGTTATCCAACGGGATATTGCCCGCCGTCGCCGACGCCAGACATTGGCGCTGTTTGCCCGGCTGGCATTTTTTGTATTATTGCCAACATTTATCGTCAGCTACTACTATTACAACATCGCCACACCACTTTATGCGACAAAGTCAGAATTCCTGATCCAGCAGGCAGATGCCCAGGCCGGTGGCAATCTGGGTGGGTTATTTTCCGGATCAGGATTTGCGACATCACAAGATTCGATCACTGTTCAAAGCTATTTGCAATCACGCGAAGCAATGCTGCGGCTGAACAGCGATTTTGGGTTTAAGGAACATTTTACCGGCGAAAACATTGATTCACTTCTTCGATTGGACGATGGCGGCACCAACGAAGCCGCATACAAATTATACAAAAAAATGGTCAATATCGGCTATGACGCCACCGAAGGCCTGGTGAAAATGGAGGTGATTGCGGCCGATCCACAGGTTAGTGAACAATACGCCCGCGCGTTGATTACATATGCGGAAGAACAGGTTGATAATCTGACGCAAAGACTGCGTGGTGATCAGATGAAAGGGTCGCGCGATAGCTTTGACGATGCCGAGGCCAAGATGCTTGCAGCCCAAAACCGGGTACTTGAACTGCAGGAACGACTGGGTGTCATTGATGCGGCCAGCGAAACCGCGGCACTGATGGGGCAGATTACAAATTTTGAAACCCAGTTGCAGGAAAAAGGCCTGCAATTGCAGCAATTACTGGACAATTCAAAACCTAATCAGGCACGTGTTGACGGCGTTCAGGGCGATATTGATCGGCTGGAAACGCTGGTAAACGCGCTGCGGTCGCAGTTAACTGACGGCGGTTCTGAAACGGCGTCATTGGCGCGGATCAGCGGCGAAATGCGCATTGCTGAAATCGACCTTCAAACACGACAGGCTTTGATGCAGCAGGCCTTGCAATCGCTTGAAACAGCACGAATTTCGGCAAACCGGCAGGTGCGATACCTGTCGCTTGGGGTCAGCCCAATCGCCATAGATGAAGCAACTTATCCACGCAAATTTGAGAACTCGATCGTGGCGTTTTTGATATTTTGCGGAATATACCTGATGGCGTCCCTAACTGCGTCAGTGTTGCGCGAACAGGTGTCTGCTTAGATGAAAACCATAGATGTTGGTAAATTGAAGGTTGGCAATGATTGCCCGCTGACACTGATTGCCGGCCCCTGCCAGCTGGAGAGCCTGGACCATGCCCTGATGGTTGCACAAAGTTTAACCAAAGCCTGTGACGGCACTGGCGCACAGCTTGTTTTTAAGGGTTCGTTTGATAAAGCCAACAGGACATCACTGTCCGGCAAACGCGGTCTGGGTATTGACGAAGGATTGCGGGTACTGGAAGCCGTCAAACAAGAATTTGACGTGCCAGTCCTGACCGACATCCATACACCCGAACAATGCGCTATGGTCGCAAAGACCGTTGATATCTTGCAAATTCCGGCCTTTCTGTGCCGTCAAACAGATTTGCTGTTGGCCGCAGGGGAAACCGGCGCTGTTGTGAATATCAAAAAAGGCCAGTTTCTGGCGCCTTGGGAAGTGCACAATATCGTCACCAAGGTCGAAAGTACCGGCAATACCCGCATTATGCTGACCGAACGCGGTACTTCTTTTGGCTATAACACCCTAATTGTCGATATGCGCAGTTTACCGGAAATGATGAAATCCGGCTATCCTGTGGTGATGGATGCAACCCACGCTGTGGCCCAACCTGGTGGCAAAGGTACGTCATCGGGTGGCCAGCGGGAATTTGCCCCTGTTTTAGCGCGCTCGGCTGTTGCCCTTGGCATCGCGGCGGTTTTTCTAGAAACCCACGAAGATCCGGATAATGCCCCCAGTGACGGACCAAATATGATCCATTTGCATCATATGCCCGCCTTACTTACCGGATTAATGGGCTTTGATCGGCTCGCGAAGTCAGACCCGATCAGACTTTAGAGTTAATAGTTCAAAGGACATTCTAAGTGGTCAAACCAGCGAATTCAGTTACTCAGAACACCTGGGAATTTCTGCGTGATCCAATGATTACGCCCACCGGATTTCGCGAATACGATGCCCGCTGGAAATATCCTGACGATATCAACTTGCCCGGAATTACCGCGCTTGGCATGGGGCTGGGCACCCAGGTGAGACAGCGTGGCATTGAACCCGTGATTGCCGTTGCCAATGACTATCGCGACTATTCACTGTCGGTCAAA
>CAXMPY010000003.1:24551-42164 GCA_964195275.1 uncultured Paracoccaceae bacterium | reverse complement strand
AGCCAGCGAAATTTTGAGATAGAAAGAATTGCCCGCAGTGTGAGCCTTTTGTGTCAAAGCCCAATGCAGTGCCAACGGCACTTACGTTCTGATCCAAAACGTTCCTGCGGTGGCCCGATGATCCCATCCACATGCCGACAATTTCAGATGCCAGCGAAGCATAGCTATGGGGGGCAATCTTGCGTCCAGAAGTGCTGGCAAAATCGCACCTAGACATGTTTTTAACGTATATTTTACGGGCTCCACCGAACTGAAAGCGCGGTAAGTTGCCGATGTTTTCAGAACCGCGGCGGGCACCCAAACCAGATGCCAGAACGCGTTCTTGAACAGAGGACTGACCGCGAACGGTTGACCGGTGGCTTAGGGCGCCCCGGCGCGCCATCCAATCGGCGTGATTTCCCGCGACAGTGATTAACCCACCAGCCAGCTTAACCGGAGACAATCCAGCGCGACAGCGCTCATAGTTTACTTCCATGAGAACGGCATGATTGAAAAGGGCTTGATCCGGGCGCCTGGTCGGCACGACGCTTCCAGCGCTTGCAGGCAGTGCACTACGCGAACAGGATTTGGCCGCAGCGTGCGACGGAAAGATTGACGAAAACGCAATTGCGCACAGCATTACAGCCGTTTTCATATAACCAGCAGACATAAGACCCCTTATCGAGCAGATAAATAGAATTACCTGAACGTGCTGGTCAACTGTGTCGCGATTGCGCCCGATGTTGGCGAATTTGATGACCAAATCGATGAAATCGGTACGATTTTAGGAAAGTTACTAAATCGACAGGTCATTCGCACCGTCGGCTGAATATGCGACGGGCGCACGGAATATGGTCGAAATGCCCCGAAAATTACAAAACAACTGGGCGATAAGTCCGCCCAAATGGCCGCGCAATGTAGCAATATCTTGAAACCTGCTGCTTCAATCTTGTCGCGGCCCTCCGGGCAGCCTACATCTGGCCCATGAAAAGATGGATACCATTCGTAAAATCCCCACCGGCGGTCGCCGTTATACGCCTGAATGGGATGATCGCAGCCGGTGGTCGCGGCGCGCTGAACGACATTGCGCTGGCACCGGTGATCGAGCGCGCGTTTAAGCGCGGCAAACCTGTGGCGGTGGCCCTGTCGATAAATTCACCCGGTGGTTCGCCGGTTCAGTCGTCGCTGATTGCAGCCCGCATACGATGGTTGGCCGACGAAAAATCTATCCCGGTATTTGCGTTTGTCGAAGACGTGGCGGCCTCGGGCGGATATTGGCTGGCATCGGCGGCAGATGAGATATGGATCGACCATAGTTCCATTGTCGGGTCGATCGGGGTAATTTCGTCAAATTTTGGGTTACACGATCTTATCGGACGACATGGCATTGAGCGGCGCGTTCACACGGCTGGCAAATCCAAAAGCATGTTAGACCCATTTCAGCCTGAAAAACCCGCCGACATTAAGCGCCTAAAGGCGTTGCTGGATCAAATGCACAACACCTTCATCACGCAGATCAAATCGCGCCGTGGCAATAAATTGCCCGATGATGCCGCAGTTTTTTCTGGCGAATTTTGGGTGGGCCAGCACGGCGTCGAACTGGGCTTGGCCGATGGCATTGGTCATCTGGTTCCGAAAATGAAAGAAAAATACGGCGACAAAGTGCGGCTGGCCGTTTACGGCCCGAAACGCCGGCTACTATCGCGGATCGGCGCGCAGATTGCGTTTGACGCGCTGGACGGCATAGAAGAACGGGCGCAGTTCGCCCGATTTGGATTGTAATAAATGACCAAAGCAGTTTCTCTATTTTTGATCGGTATGTTGGTTTTGGCCATGTTCGGGAAACTGCGCTATCCCGGAAAAAAACGGCTTGAGGCCGCCAAATGCAAGAAATGCGGACGGTACAAATTTTCCAAAGGGGCCTGCGATTGTAGCGCGGGGAAAAGCTAGCGCATGGATCTGATCTGGGCAGTTCTGGGGCTGGTAATACTGGTTCTGGCTGGCGACGTTTTGGTGCGCGGGGCCGTAAATGTCAGCCTGCGCCTTGGTGTTCCCGCCTTAATCGTCAGCCTGACGATTGTGGCGATCGGCACTTCAGCACCCGAATTGCTAATCTCAATCGATGCGGTTCGCGAAAACGTTTCCGGGCTGGCCGTCGGTAATGTCGTTGGCTCAAACACGGCCAACATTTTGCTGGTGCTTGGGATCCCTGCCCTGTTTCTGGGCTTAGGCAAGCCAGGCGCGGACATTAAAGGCAGTTACCTTCAGATGCTTGTTGGCACCTCCCTGTTCACAACTGCTGCATTTCTGGCACCGATCACTTGGGTGCATGGCACGGTAATGCTGGGCCTTTATCTGGCGTTTATGGCGCACGCGATTTTCGTGGCCTACAGGTATCGTTGCGCGGGCCAGCCTGACGAAATTGAATTGGATGAAGTAGAAGGCGCCGATCCGGGCGCGCCGTGGTGGAAGATTGGCGTTTACTTAGTTTTGGGGATGATTGGTTTGCCCTTGGGCGCAGATATTCTGGTGGACAGCGCCACCCACATTGCACGCGACAATGACATTAGCGAAACCGTTATTGGGCTAACGTTGGTTGCGGTTGGAACGTCGCTTCCGGAATTGGCCACATCAATTTCTGCCGCGTTCAGACGGCAGGCGGATGTGGCACTGGGCAATGTAATTGGGTCGAATATGGCGAACCTGCTGGGTATAATCGGCGCTGCCACATTCTTTGGAAATATTCCGGTGTCGGCGCAAATTACCAACTATGATATCTGGGTGATGATTGCCGCGTCACTATTACTGATACCGTTTGTGGTTTTCCGGGTCAGCATTACGCGTATTTGGGGGCTCGCGTTTTCAGTTCTATACGTGGCTTATATCGTAAGTGTGTTGGCGTAGCGGGGCCACTGAATGACAGAAAAACGCGCATTGGTTACCGGGGCCGCCAAACGTCTGGGACGGGCGATGGCATTGTGTCTGGCTGGGCGCGGTTTTGATGTGGTCGTGCACTATTCGACATCCGCAGACGCCGCCCAAGCGGTGGTTGCAGAAATCAATGCAATGGGCCAAAGGGCCGTGGCACTGCAGGCGAACCTACTGGTCGAGGCAGAAACACAAGCTTTGGTGCCAAAGGCGCGAGCGGCATTGGACGGGCCCCTGACCGTATTGGTAAACAATGCTTCTATATTTGAATATGATACGCTGGATAGCGCCACACGTGAAAGCTGGGATCGCCATTTGGGTTCAAACCTGCGCGCACCATTTGTTTTAAGCCAGGCATTTTCGCGCGCCGCGCCACCCATGATAGCTGACAACAACGGTGAAACAGTGGCGCAGGCACTGATTGTCAACATGGTCGATCAGCGCGTAAAAAAACTGACGCCGGAATTCATGACCTACTCGATCGCCAAGATGGCGCTGTGGGCGTTCACACAAACCGCAGCACAGGCACTGGCACCACATATCCGGGTTAATGCAATCGCGCCGGGACCCACAATGATCGGTAGTCGCCAATCGGATGCACATTTCTCTGAACAGCGCGCAAAAACGATTTTACAGCGTGGTGCCAACCCCAA
This sequence comes from uncultured Paracoccaceae bacterium, assembly GCA_964195275.1. Lineage (GTDB taxonomy): Bacteria > Pseudomonadota > Alphaproteobacteria > Rhodobacterales > Rhodobacteraceae > NVTR01. The sequence continues at coordinate 38,604 of CAXMPY010000003.1, read as the reverse complement.
AGATATCACGGCGGCGTTGCAATACCTGCTAGATGCGCCCGCTGTGACCGGACAGTTGATGACCGTGGACGGTGGCCAGCATCTTGGCTGGCTGACGCCCGACATCATCAACCGCCCCTAATTCGCCTTGGATATTTCGCAACCCTTGCCGCGACTTGTGCACCGCAGCCTCAAAAGTCACGGTTTCGTTATTATTTAGTCAATGATTTCAGTGATTTGGCATTGTTTATATTTAATATCCTGCATAATCAATTACTTACGGAACTGCCTATTTTTTGGGCAAATCGGTGAAACTGTCGAAAAACAACAAAAATTTTGTGATGGCGCGAACTTACCACCAGCTTTATCCACAGGTTCAGTGGACAGGTTTTCACTTGCTTCGTTGCGTTCTAGGTTGCAGCCATCACTGGGAATCACCTTCAATCAATTCCTAATCATGGACCGAGAACGTTAATGCCAAACCCCACCACTGGCCATGACTGCATTCAGAGCTATCTGAAATCCCTCGACAATTCGCCGGGTGTGTATCGGATGTTGGGGATTAAGGGCGATGTGCTTTACGTCGGTAAAGCCCGAAATTTGGTGAAACGTGTTTCCAGTTATGCCAAACCGGCAGGTCATTCCGGCCGCATCGCGCGGATGATCAGCGAAACCGCGTCGATGATGTTTTTAACCACCCGAACCGAAACCGAAGCACTGCTGCTTGAGCAGAACCTGATCAAACAGCTAAAGCCGCGTTACAATGTCCTGCTGCGCGACGACAAAAGTTTTCCAAATATTTTGGTGTCACACGCCCATGAATTTCCGCAGATCAAGAAACACCGCGGCGCAAAGAAAGAGGCAGGTAATTATTATGGGCCGTTTGCCAGCGCTGGCGCGGTCAACCGGACCCTGAACCAGTTGCAAAAGGTGTTTTTGCTGCGCAATTGCACCGATGCGACGCTAGAGTCACGGACCCGCCCCTGTTTACTGTACCAAATCAAACGCTGTGCAGCACCTTGTGTTGGCCACATCAACGAAAAAGACTACCGAGTGCTGGTGGCTGACGCTGAACGGTTTCTTCAGGGCAAGACCACTAATATTCAGGCCGAACTCGCCAGTCAGATGGAAGCTGCAAGTGGTGCGCTGGAATTTGAACGCGCTGCGGCGATCCGCGACCGTATCAAGGCGTTGACACAGGTTCAGCAATCCCAAGGCATTAACCCGCGCGGTGTCACCGAGGCGGATGTTATCGCCCTGCATATGGACGGCGGGCAAGCCTGTGTGCAGGTGTTTTTCATTCGCGCCAACCAAAACTGGGGCAACCGCGATCATTATCCGCGAACAGGTTCTGGTGCTGAGGCTGCTGAAATATTGCAAGCTTTCGTCGGTCAATTCTATGACAAACGCGAGCCACCGCGCAAGATTTTGCTTAGCCACGCCATTGAAGACACTGATCTGATGCAGGATGCGCTTAGCCAAAAGGCCGGGCGCAAAGTGGGCATCGCCGTGCCACTGCGTGGTGAAAAGGCCGAGCTGATCGCGGGGGCGGTGCGAAACGCCCGCGAAAGTCTGGCGCGCAACATGTCTGAAACCGCCACGCAGGCAAAGTTATTGGCCGGTTTGTCCGAGGCTTTTCAGCTCGACAGCCCGCCCAATCGGATCGAAGTCTATGACAATTCCCACATACAGGGTGCCCATGCCGTCGGTGCACTGATTGTCGCGGGGCCCGAGGGGTTCGTGAAAAGTCAGTACCGAAAATTCAATATCCGCGGCACCGATTTGACGCCCGGCGACGATTTCGGCATGATGAAAGAAGTGCTGAAAAGGCGCTTTCGTCGACTGCTTAAGGAAGATCCGGATCGCAAGGGCGATACCTGGCCCGACCTGTTGCTGATCGATGGCGGTGCGGGGCAAGTGTCGGTGGTTGCCGAAATTATGGCCGATGAAGGCGTATCAGATATCCCGATGATCGGCATTGCAAAAGGCGTTGACCGAGACGCCGGTAAAGAAGAATTCCACCGGATCGGCGCGCGCCCGTTTGCGTTGCGCCACAATGACCCGGTGTTGTTTTTTGTGCAGCGTTTGCGCGACGAGGCACACCGGTTTGCCATCGGCACCCACCGGGCCAAGCGGTCAAAGGCAATCGGTGCCACACCGTTGGATGACGTGCCCGGCGTGGGCGCTGCGCGCAAGCGGGCATTGTTGTCGCATTTCGGCAGTGCCAAGGCGGTATCACGGGCCGGTCTCGCAGATTTGAAGGCCGTGGATGGCATATCACGCAAGGTTGCTGAAACTGTCTACGACTATTTTCACGACAAAGGATAAGCGTGGTCTTTCCCCGCTGACGCTAACGCGCTACCATTTATATATGAAAATGACGGTACCAAATATCCTAACCATCATACGATTGTTCGCGGCCCCGGCCGTGGCGGTGATGTTCCTGTATTTTTCGCATCCCTGGTCCGACTGGTTTGCCCTGACAATTTTTGTGTTGGCGGCCTTAACCGATTGGATCGACGGGCATCTGGCGCGCAGCTGGAAGCAGGAAACCAAATTCGGCACCATGTTGGATCCGATTGCCGACAAAGCGATGGTGGTGATCGCGTTATTGGTCATTATTGGGTTTTCCAGCCTGTCGGCTGCATTGATCCTGCCCGCGACAATCATCCTGTTCCGAGAGGTTTTTGTGTCCGGTTTGCGTGAATTTTTGGGCGATACAGCGGGTACGTTGAAAGTGACGATGCTGGCAAAATGGAAAACCACCGTTCAGATGATCGCGATTTCAGTTTTGTTCGCACAGGGGCTGTTTGAAAACTATTTTGGGGTGCTTGTCTTTGGCATGGATCGAGAAATGATTTCGGATATTCTGTTTGGCCGCGAAGAGGATGTTCTGGGGCTGACCTGGCGGTATAATGGCATGATCTGGACAGGTCGTATCGGGTTTTGGCTGCTGTGGCTTGCGGCGGCCCTGACGTTGGTGACCGGGTTTGATTATTTTCGCAAATCCATCCCGCACCTGAAGGAAGACCCATGATCGATGTGCTGTATTTCGCCTGGGTCCGCGAACGGATCGGCATTCCAAAAGAAACAATTGAAACCGCAGCCACTACGGTGGCTGATCTGGTGACTGAATTGAAAGCGCGCGAAGAACGCTACGCGCTGGCGTTTGCTGATATTTCGGCACTGCGCGTGGCTGTCGACCAAGAGTTGACGGATTTTGACGCGCCCTTGGATTCAGCGCGAGAAGTGGCGTTTTTCCCGCCGATGACGGGTGGCTGAAAGTGACAGTTCGCCTACAAAATGATGGGTTTGATCCGGGCGCGGACCTGAACCAATTCACCAATTTGGCGTCAGGTTCAGGTGCCGTTGTTACATTTTCCGGGTTGGTTCGTGATGTGCCGGGCGGGCTGAAATATATGGAAATCGAACATTACCCAGCGATGACCCAGGGTGCCATCGAGGCTATTGAACAACAGGCTGTTGATCGATGGAACCTAACGGCGAGCCTGATCATTCACCGACATGGCCGGTTGACGGCGGGCGAAGTAATCATGATGGTCGCCACTGCTGCACCGCACCGGATGGCCGCGTTTAAGGCTGCTGAATTTTTGATGGATTACCTAAAATCCCGCGCGCCGTTCTGGAAGAAAGAAATTACCAGTTCAGGTTCTGAATGGGTGGCTGCCAAGCAAGACGATGAAGCAGCATTAAGACGATGGTGACCGGAACGTCGTCAAGGTCTTATGCGTTTCTAATCTGATCAACATAAGACCGAAGTTCCTCGGTCTCGTGGCGCGCAGCGCGCAATCCGTCCATTGCAGCCCGTAATTCAGCCTCGGTTTGGACCTGTTGGTTGGTTATTTCAGCTTCGCGCTGTTGAAAGTATGAAACCGCCTGATCGCGCTGTTCTTCGGAGTCGTGAAGTTGTTGGGCCATTTTATCCAGCTCGCTCATTTCCGACTGCGCGACGCGTAGGAAACGATGCACCAGCCAATGGGCGAACCAGCCCAATATGAAGGCCATAAATAGGATGATCGCGGTCGCGATGATAAACTCAGTTCTGTTCATCGGTGGCCTCTGTCTCGGCTTGGGTTTCTGTCGTGCCCTCTGTGGCTTCCAAAGGTTTGATCAGTTTGAATTCAATACGACGATTTGCCTCGCGGCCATTTTCGGTCTTGTTATCGGCAATGGGTTGGCTTTCGCCAAAGCCAATGGCCGTCAGGTTTGTGGTCAGGATACGACGCGCCAACAGGGCGTTCACCACTGATCCCGCGCGCGACTGGCTAAGTTCCAGGTTCATAACCTCGCGGCCCTGACTATCGGTATGGCCGCCAACTTCCATCGGAACATCAAGGCAGACTTTCATAATCTCAGCAATATTATCGATCGAGGCGCGGGCAATATCATCAATATCGGCAGAACTTGGGGTAAAGACAATCTTCTGCACTGCCAGCACCTGATTGATCCGGTCAACACATTCCTGTGGTGTAGGGATATCGGCCAGTACATCCAGTTTTTTCTGATAGGTCACAGCGATCCGGTAGTCTTCAGAGGCGCCAAGTTTTTCCGACAATATCCGTGCAATCTCGGCTTTGGCATCAGGGTTGCCTGTCAGGCCGCGGATTTCAACGATATCGGGTTGGGTTACGATAGACCCGCTGTTTAATTGCGCCAGGGCTTCCAAAGAGGCAAGGACGCGCGTTGACCAGCCGCGCGGCAGATCAGGGTCAATTCGCATCGCGTCAGAAACAACATCGCTGCCAAACTTGGCCTGCGCAAACCGTTCGGTGGCGGCGCGCGTGCGGTCGTTTGGGATACGGCCACGCAGCCGCACGTCGCCTTCTGGACTGATCGTGGCGATAAATTCGGGCGGTCCGGCACCTTCGTCTGATCCGTCTATTACAACAAGTTCTGGCAAAATGGCATGCAGGGAAAAGGCGTCGGGTAATTCGGATCTTAGGTCGCCTATAAGGTCGTCAAATCTGGATTTCGGAGTCGAATCGACAGCAACCAGCGTTACATCTGCATCACTGAATGTGACCGAACCACCACCGATTTCTTTTAGCTTGTTAATGGCGATGACAACGGCGTCGTCCCAGGTTGGGCTGGGGATGCCCAGACCAATTGTGCAGGCTGCGCGCCCCAACAATCCAGCCTTGCGCGCGGCCGCCAGAATTTTTTCGCGCCCGTCGGGTGTGAATGTGGAACAGGCATCAAACCGCGGGCCGTCCGGATCAATGATAAACCGCAAAGTGTAGGGCGATATGACAGGGCGCGGCGCGCTAATGTTCATCCCCAACTGCAGGCCTTGGGGCAATCGACGTGACAGTTTGCTTTCCAGATTGCGTTTTTCTTCTGTGCTGTCGCTGATCGCCCGCAATTCCACCCGGCCAGGTCCGATCGAAATTTTTGACCTTGGCAGATCGGCCAGCGCGGCAATCCCGAACGATAAAGCTACACCCCAACCTTCAGGTTCCGAAAACGCAGCGGTATCCAACAGGTCGGTAACCGTGGCCTTATCGGCGATATCGCGGATCGAATTAACCAGCGCTTCCCGGTCCGTCGTCGCCGGTATCAGGCCAATCAGGGATATGCCATCATCATTGCGCAATATTTCAACTGAAAACCGGGGTGACTTGATCGCCGTTGGGTCGATCACACTCATCGCATCAATCAGCCGCGAAGCGTCGATCAGCGCACCCGCTATTTTCAGTGCCCGAAACCTTGCGCCTTCATCAGGGGCAATACCGCTCAGCACCACCTGTAATCCGTCAACACTGACTTGGGTCCAGCCGTGGTTATTTAGTTCAAGAATACGCGAAACGTCTGCATATGACCGGGATTCGACGGTGTTCACGGCCAACAGCGCGCCCAAAAGCGCGAAAATAACGCCAAAAACCAAGGCGGTGAACGTCGGTAGATAACGGGCAAGCTGCATCAATGACGCCGGGCTGTAATGTATAAATTCATAGTACAGTTCTTAGGCAATCTGTCCGCGCGCTGCAATCACAGGAATTGACTGACGGCAAGAAACAGTACTGGAATTAGGCCAGCGTTGCGATTTGAAAGAAACAGTTTGTGGCAATTGCCGGGATCGTCAATATCAAGCGTTCGGTTTTGCCAGGCCATGTGCCAGCCAAATGCCCAGGGGCCACCAACAGCAACCACCAACACAAGCACATTGCGATCGGGCGAATGGGTCAACACGATGGCCATCGCCATCAACGCGACCGAAATCATCATAAACCAGCGCAGCCAACGGTGGGTTGCAGTGCCAAACAATCGGGCGGTTGATTTGACCCCGATCAACGCATCGTCTTCGGTATCCTGATGGGCATAAATTGTGTCATAAAACAGCGTCCAGGATATCCCGGCCCCGTATAAGGCCACGGCGCCCCAGTGCAGCCCGCCGGTAACCGCCGCCCAGGCCAGCAAAGCGCCCCAATTAAATGCCAGGCCTAAAAACGCCTGCGGCCACCAGGTGAACCGCTTGGCGAAAGGGTAGATCACCACCAGCGCTAAAGACCCCGCGCCCAACAATATTGCAGTTCTGTGAAATGTCAGCAGCACCAGAAATGCCAACCCGGTTTGCAGCACCAGCCAAATGGCAGCACCGGACACGCTAACCTGACCAGATGGTATCGGTCGCGAAAGGGTGCGTTCTACCAAGGCATCAATTTTCCGGTCGGTGATGTCATTCCAAGTGCAACCAGCACCGCGCATCAGCCAGGCACCAATGCCGCAACCAAGCATAATCCAGGCTTCATTTAAACCAAACGATCCTTGCCAATAGGCCGCCAACAACGTGCCCCACCAACACGGGATCAGCAGAAGCCATGTGCCAATCGGACGATCTGCGCGGGACAGGCGCAAATATGGTCGGCTCCATTGTGGGGCAATAGTGTCTGCCCAATTGCCTTTTGCTGCATCTGAAACCTGCCGGTCAGGCTCTGGCGTATTGGGTGTGTCAGTCATAGTATCGGCCCTATGGCAGTCGCGAAAATCAGACTCTATGTAGATCACCCGCTTGGGGTGGGGCAATCTGTTCCTTTGAACCGGGATCAGGGCCACTATCTGTTTGGCGTGATGCGGCTAAAAGTTGGCGATCCGATGTTGCTGTTCAACGGGCGTGACGGTGAATTTTTGGCCAATGTTGTCGTCGATGCAAAACGCAATGGCGTTCTTGGGTGTGTTTCGCGAACAAAACCTTTGCAAATGCCGCCCGACCTCTGGTTGTTATTTGCGCCCATAAAAAAGGCGCGGACTGATTTTATCGTGGAAAAAGCCGCCGAAATGGGCGCGGCTAAGATCCTGCCAGTATTAACCGAATTCACCAACAATGAACGCATGCGCCAAGACAAATTACAGGCCCATGCGGTTGAAGCGGCAGAACAATGCGGTGGAACCTATGTGCCCGAGGTGTCTGAGATGCAGAAATTGGCTGATCTGCTTGACCAGTGGCCCGATGATCGCAAACTCATGTTTTGTGACGAGACATTGGCAGGCGCGCGTGAAACAATTGCCAACCAAAACCCAGGCCGCTGGGCCATTTTGATCGGACCCCAAGGCGGTTTTTCGCCGGCTGAACGACAGCGATTAAATGCCATGCCACTTGCCTTACCGGTAAGCCTAGGACCGCGAATTTTGCGGGCAGATACGGCTGCTGTGGCTGCCTTAACACTGTGGCAGGCTGCACTTGGGGATTGGTGACAGCTGCATTCGGCCATGATCCGCCGAAAAATGATTGTTTCGCCCGTCGGCAAGAAAACCAAAAATAAATGCCACAAATCGGCCCAAGTCTGTTCTATTTCTGGATAACAACACCATCTGTTAAAGGTTCGACCCGTAATCGTCAGGCATAAAAATGGAAATCATCCGGCCAGAAATTCAGCAAGCGATCAATCGGTTTCGCGATGCGATTGCCGGGGTTGGTGTGTCGGTTCTTGGGCTGTACTGGGCGCTTGGCAGTACCGGCGGCTTGGCGATCATCGGTACATCTATGGCGATTGCCGGGGCGTTACTAGTTTTTGCCGGCATCCAGCGCGGGCGGTTTCGCACCGGCGCTGGTGGGCCGGGTGTTGTTTTGGTCGATGAAGGTCAGATTACATATTATGGCCCAATCGAAGGTGGTTCGGCCGTTATCTCCGAATTGAACCGGGTAGAACTTGACCCGGGTGCCGCTGCATCACCGGAATGGGTCTTGCACCAATTTGGTGCCGGACCTTTGCGCATCCCAACGAACGCAGAAGGCGCTGAGGCACTGTTTGACGTATTTTCCGCACTAGACGGGCTGGAAACCGAAAAGATGCTGGCCGCGTTGGAAAAGACCCGTGATCACCAAGTCGAGATTTGGCGCGCTGGAAGGGCTACATCGCATTGACTTCGCCCTGAATAACCCCCAACTCTGCCGCAATCCCAAGCGGCAATTTCCGGAGCGAAAACATGTCAATCCCACAATCTGGCGGTGGGCCAATTGAAAGTTTTGACCAATTGGCCGAGTATCTTGAAAAGGGCTGTAAGCCCAAATCAGATTGGCGTATTGGCACCGAACACGAAAAATTTGGCTACTGCCGCGATACGTTAAAACCGCTGCCCTATGATGGCGACCGATCAATCAAGGCGATGTTGCGTGGATTGCAGAACGGGTTTGGCTGGTCGCCAGTCTTTGAGGCCGGCAATATCGTCGGGTTGGAAAAAGGTGGCGCGAATGTCAGCCTAGAACCCGGTGGGCAGCTGGAACTGTCAGGTGCCCCGCTTGAGACCATCCATGAAACCTGTGACGAAGTGAACGACCATCTGAAGGATGTGCGCACTGTCGCGCGTGAGATCGGCGTGCGTTTCATCGGGCTTGGTGCCGCGCCAGTCTGGACCCACGATCAGATGGATTTGATGCCCAAAGGTCGTTACAAATTGATGAACGACTATATGCAAAAGGTTGGGACCCACGGCACGCAGATGATGCGCCGCACCTGCACGGTTCAGGTGAACCTGGATTTCGGATCCGAGGCCGATATGGTTCAGAAAATGCGCGTGGCTGTGGCTTTGCAGCCCGTTGCCACAGCACTTTTCGCCAATTCGCCGTTTTTCGAAGGCAAGCTGAACAATCACAAATCCTGGCGCGCGCGTATTTGGCGTGATCTTGATCCAGCTCGAACCGGCATGATCCCGTTTGTATTTGAAGATGGGTTTGGCTTTGAGGCTTGGGTTAAATACATGCTGGATGTGCCAATGTATTTTGTCTATCGCGACGGTATATATATTGATGCGCTGGGCCAGTCGTTCCGTGACTTCATGCAAGGCAAGCTGCCCGCACTGCCCGGTGAAACACCGACACTGTCGGACTGGGCGGATCATCTGACAACCTGCTTCCCCGAAGCGCGATTGAAACAGTTCATCGAAATGCGTGGGGCAGATGGTGGCCCCTGGCGCCGATTGTGCGCCTTGCCTGCATTATGGGTCGGACTGATGTATGATCAGACCGCTTTGGATGCTGCTTGGGATTTGGTCAAAGACTGGGATACTGAGACACGCGAAGCCTTACGGGTGGCAGCATCTGTAGCTGGGTTGCAGGCCAAAGTTGGCACTATTTCGATGCTTGAAATCGCCCGTGAAGCGGTTGCCATCGCTAAGGGCGGGCTTGCCGCGCGGGCCATGCCAGGCGCCAATGGCCTGATTCCTGATGAAACCCATTTCCTGAACGCGCTGGAAGAAAGCGTCGCCACCGGCACAACCCCGGCGGATGAATTATTAGAACGCTACCACGGTGACTGGAAAGGCGATATCAGTCAGGTTTACGAGGACTATAGCTACTAGCGCAGCCTAGTCGTCACGGTTTATTTTAGGGATTGAACTGGTGTGGGTCGCGCCACTATCGTCATCATCGATCCAACCGTTTAGCGGATCAGTACCGTAGGCATTATCACCATAGGTGCCTTTTTTTACCATCCAGATCAAAAGGATAATCCAACCAACAATCGGGATCAGCCACAACCACCACCACCAACCGGTACGATCCAAATCGTGCAGACGACGGACAGAAACGGCTAAAGAGGGCAATAATACCGCCAGGCTAAATAGCCCTTCCAAGACGCCAGTTTCAACCAGACTAATGCCAGCTGTCAGTGACTCAAGCACGCTGATGGCGATGCTGCCCAGTAAAGAAAACAGCGCAAAATACCAGAACTCCGACCTTTGCGCCCGGCCCTGAAATGTGATGTAATTTAAAAAACAAGATCGGACGGCTTGGGTGAAATCCATGTTCGTGTCCCTTGTCTTTGGCCTATTTGCCAATTTTTGGTTCGGTTCGGTTTTGCAATCTTTTGATATTTTCACCATGCCTGTAAATGACCAGTGCAGACAGCAAAATAATCAGAATGGCGCCGTGTTGGTGATACAGAAAGAAGGCGAAAACCGGGGCCAATAGCGCGGCGACCAAGGCTGATAACGATGACATTCTGAACAGCAAGGCTGTAACCAACCAAGTGGCACAGGCGGCAATCCCAACCGGTAATGACAATGCCAGCAATGTACCCAGAAACGTGGCGACGCCTTTGCCGCCCTGAAATCGCAAGTAAATCGGGTAAAGATGGCCCAGCAAGGCGAACAGCGCCGCCAAACCGGCGATATCTTCACCGCCAAATTGTCGTGCCACTAATACCGCAGCGGCGCCTTTGCCTGCATCAAATACAACGGTCAGGACGGCCGCCGGTTTATGGCCCGTACGCAATACATTTGTGGCCCCGATGTTGCCGGATCCAACTTGGCGTAAATCACCCAAACCAAAAACGCGGGCCATGACGATCCCAAAGGGCACCGAACCCAAAAGATAGGCCGCTATGGCGACGATCAAATAGGTCATGTTGGCCCCCCAAATACCGGCTGCCCACCCACCCATGTGCCCAGCACTTTGCCTTGCATCCGGGTCCCGTCAAATGGGGTATTTTTGGATTTGGACCGCAATTTGAATCGGTCCAGTACAAAAGGCGCATCCGCATCAAACAACACCAGATCGGCAGGTGCGCCGACGGTCAGGCGCCCGGTATCCAGACCCAGCCGTTTGGATGGGTTCAATGACATCGCGCGGAAAAGTTGCGGCAATGTCAGTGCCCCCGCATGGTACAGACGCATGGCGGCGGGCAGCAGGGTTTCCATCGCAACCGCGCCGCTGGCGGCGGCTTCAAACGGCAGGCGTTTGCTTTCTTCGTCTTGAGGTGTGTGCATTGACGCGATGATATCGATGGTGCCGTCAGCCACGGCCTGCACCATTGCCAGCCGATCATCTTCTGACCTAAGCGGCGGTTTTACTTTGAAAAAAGTACGATATTCACCAACGTCCAGTTCGTTCAGCGTCAGGTGATGTATGCTAATCCCGGCGGTTACATCCAGCCCGTTAGCCTTAGCACGGGCCAGTGGCGGCAGGCTGCGCGCACTGGTAATTTGGTCGGCGTGATAGCGCACGCCTGTCATTTCAACCAAGGCCAGATCACGGTCTAGCCCCATGCGTTCAGCCATCGACGTAACAGCAGGCAAACCCAGCAACGAAGCGAACTTACCCGACGTTGCAGCACCGCCTTTGGACAGGCCGGGATCCTGCGGATGGGCGATGACCAGCGCACCAAGCGATCCTGCATAGGTCATGCAGCGGGCCGCGATTTTGTTGTCAGCGATCACATTGTCGCAATCGGTGAAGGCGGCGGCACCGGCGTCCAACATAAAGCTAATTTCCACCATCTCGCGTCCTTGCCGACCGCGGGTCAAGGCCGACATTGGGCGCACCCGAACTGGGGCATCTTTGTTGGCACGGCGGGTAACAAATTCCAGAACTTCAGGCGTGTCGATGGCAGGCAGGGTGTCGGGCCGGGTGACCATTGTGGTGACCCCACCGGCGGCGGCGGCACGACCCGCCGAACGGAAACTTTCCTTGTGGCGTTCACCGGGTTCACTGACTTTCACGCCGATATCAACGATGCCGGGGGCCAGAAATTTGCCATTGGCATCCTGTCGGCTATGCGGCTGACTTATCTGAGGCACCGGATTGTCGAAAATTTCGGCAATTTTGCCGTCTACAACCAACAATGCGCCAAGGGTTTCGGTTTGTGCTTCTGGGTCGATCAGACGGGTATTTGTAAATAGGATGGTCAAACCATCACCCCCGTCTCTCCATCCACCGTCAAATTCCGCGCCAGCAGCTCCATCGCGGCCATGCGTACGGCGACACCCATTTCGACCTGTTCCCGGATCACGCTGCGGTGGATGTCGTCGGCGACTTCCGTATCGATTTCCACGCCCCGGTTCATTGGCCCCGGATGCATAACGATGGCGTCATCTTTGGCATGGGCCAGTTTGGCGGCGTCCAACCCGAAGCGGTGATAGTATTCGCGTTCCGAGGGGATGAAGGCACCGTCCATACGTTCATTTTGCAGGCGCAACATCATCACGACATCGACGCCCTTTAGCCCTTCGGCCATATCGTCAAACACCTCGACCCCCCAATCGGCGGCTCCGGCCGGTATCAGCGTAGGTGGGCCAATCAAACGAATGCGGTTTTCCATTTTGCCTAACAGGTGGATGTTTGAACGGGCCACACGGGAATGGGCAATGTCACCGCAGATGGCGACTGACAACCGGTGCAGGCGACCCTTTTCGCGCCGTATCGTCAGGGCATCTAACAATGCCTGTGTCGGGTGTTCGTGCCGCCCGTCACCGGCATTCAGCACAGCGCAGTTTACCTTTTCGGCCAACAAGTTCACCGCGCCGGATTGCGGGTGGCGCACCACCAGAATGTCGGGGTGCATGGCGTTCAACGTTAGGGCCGTGTCAATCAGGGTTTCACCCTTTTTGATCGAACTGGCCTGCATGGCCATGTTCATCACGTTGGCGCCCAGGCGTTTGCCGGCGATCTCAAAACTCGCCTGCGTGCGGGTCGAGTTTTCGAAGAACATATTTACCTGGGTGATGCCGGCCAAGGTTTTTCGGGGCACATCATGGGCGCGGTTTTGATCGGCGTAGGTGTCAGCAAGATCAAGAATTGTGGTAATATCGCCGGGGTTCAGGTCGCGGATACCCAAAAGGTGCTTGTGGCGGAATGTCATCGCGTCCCCGGCGGTAATTTTCTGGCTTATAGGGGCCAAGTGAACCCCGAGCAAGGGTGTGGGTCGAATTGGGTTTCAATGGTCGGGCGAGGCGGGTATTTTACTGCCGATGGAAACGGGAATCGATTATCATACGGCGCGCGCGCTTCTGGACTGGCAAGTCGAGATGGGCGCCACCGAGGCGATCTGTGAAACGCCGGTCAATCGGTATGAATTGCCTGCGGCGGCGGTGAAGAAATCGGCTGTGACCACCCCAGACGTTACGGTGGCAGGGATTGATCCGGTAGCAGCGGCGCGCGAACGGGCGGCAGCGGCCAACACGCTGGATGAATTGCACGCTGCAATCAAGGGTTTTGGGCATTGCGAATTGAAACGTGGAGCGCGGACCACGGTGTTTTCTGATGGCAACGCCAAATCCCGGGTGATGGTGATCGGCGAAGCGCCAGGGCGGGATGAGGATATTGCCGGCAAACCGTTTGTGGGGCGCGCAGGGCAATTGCTGGACAAAATGTTCGCCGCAATTGGCATGGCGCGGGATGCAGCGGATACATCCAGCGCGATTTACATCACCAATATTTTGCCGTGGCGACCACCGCAAAACCGCGACCCGGAACCTGGCGAAGTGGCGATGCTGATGCCGTTTGTAAAGCGGCACGTGGAATTGGTTGCGCCAGACATTTTGGTGCTGATGGGCAATGTTTCTTGCCAGGCAGTGCTGGGCAAAAAAGGCATTACCCGGCTGCGCGGAAATTGGGCGAATGGGTTGGGGCACGCCGCGCTGCCAATGTTCCACCCGGCCTATTTGCTGCGCAATCCGGCGGCCAAACGGGAGGCCTGGCATGATTTACTGATGTTGCAGGCAAAGTTGCGGGGGGAAGTATGAGCCGAGAATTCATACCGGTTCGGATCGCGGTTTTGACGGTGTCAGACAGCCGCAGTTTGGAGGATGACAAATCCGGGCAAGTGCTGGTGGATCGGAT
>CAXMPY010000003.1:0-24541 GCA_964195275.1 uncultured Paracoccaceae bacterium | reverse complement strand
AATTGCCGCGGCGGGCCATATCCTGGCGGAACGCAAAATTCTCCGCGATGAACGCGGGCAAATTGCGGATCAGCTGTGGCATTGGTGCCGTGACGCAGAGGTTGACGTGATCATTTCCACCGGCGGTACCGGGCTGACCGGGCGGGATGTGACGGTTGAGGCGCATCGCGACGTCTATGAAAAAGAGATCGAGGCGTTTGGCACGGTTTTTACCCATGTGTCGATGAAAAAGATCGGCACATCTGCAGTGCAAAGCCGGGCGAGTGGTGGTGTAGCGCTGGGCACTTACATGTTTGCACTGCCGGGCAGCCCGGGGGCATGCAAAGACGGCTGGGATGAGATATTAGCACCGCAACTAGATTACCGGCACCAACCCTGCAATTTCGTTGAAATCATGCCGCGGCTGGATGAACATTTGCGGCGAAAGTAACGGGCGGCCGGCACTAGGCCTGCTTCAAATACACCACTAAAATATCCCGCGCGGCTTTCAAATCGGTCTTATGCACCATTTCGGTAACCGTGTGGATATAGCGCGTGCCGACCACGATACCGATGGCGCGCGCCCCGGCGGCGGCCTGTTGGGCGGCGGCGCCGTCCTGGCCGCCGGATCGCAGCATGGTGCGTTGAAACGGGATCTTCTTTTTCGTCGCCAGCGTATCAAATTCAGCCACCAACGCTTTGTCGGCAATGAAGGAACCGTCACGGATGTGCAGGCCGAAACCGTTGCCCTGCGTTGTAGTCCGGTCTTGTTCGGGCACGCCCGGTGTGTCGCAAGAAAGCGTCACATCAATGCCAATGCCGATATCAGGTTTGATGCCGTAGGATGCGGTACGCGCGCCGCGCAGGCCGACCTCTTCCTGTGTTGTAAACGCCACATGGATTTCAGACGCGATCTTTGATTTTTTCAGGCCCCGAATGGCCTCAATTCCCAACCAGCAGGCAACGCGGTTGTCCAGCGCCTTGCTGACAACTTTGTCGCCAATTTGGATGAACGGTTCGTCCATCACCACCATATCACCGATATTAACGTGATCTTTGGTGGCTTTTCCCAGGCCAGTGTCGACAAAGAATTCGCTGACTTCGGGCACTTTTTTGCGTTGATCTGGCGTTGAAATATGGATGGGTGGGCCACCCGGGTTCATAACGCCTTTTAGGTCACCGTTGTCAGTGCAAATCAGCACGCGGCGCGAAAACAGGTTGCGCGGATCAAAGCCGCCGACCGGTTGAAGGTATATGTAACCCGCGTCGGTGATGTGGCTGACCAAAAAGCCAATTTCATCCATGTGGCACAGCAGCATGATCTTTTGTGGGGATTTGCCTTTATGGGCATCGCGGCGACACAAAAGTGAACCCATCGGGTCAACTGTCACATCGTCAAACAGGCCTTTGATTTCGGTTTTGATCAGGTCACGAACACGGTGTTCATATCCGGGAACGCCAGGGGTTTCACATAGTGCCTTGAGCAGGTCCAAGTTCATGATGTCATCCTTCTTTATGGATTGATGACATCCCAAACGCCAAGCTGCAAGCAGGGTCTAGCCTGCGGTGCAGCCCTGAACGTCGACAGTTCCGTTTTCGCCAAATACGGTCATTCGGACGTCAGCGCGCGACAGCATGAAGGGCGCACCATTTGCCGGCACCAGGTCAGTTACGGCTGTCAAATGTCGGCCATTGCGGGTGGCTTGGGATTCAGCAATCCAGATTGACTGATCCGGTAGTTCAAATACCACGACTTCTTTGCCACCTTGTGTGGGCAGGTCCAGATCGGCGCTAATGCGCAATCCGTCAGAGATTGGTTCAACACTGCATGTGGCAGCGCGCAAACCAGCGCTGGCTGCAGTTACCGGTAGGTGACGAAGGCTGGCGGTGATTGTGTGGTCAACCGACGCAGAAACTGGCAGTTCCGCTGCCAGGTCCACCGACATCGGCACGCAAATTTCTTCACAAACGCCGAAATCCATGCTGGCGCGCACCGAAATTGGCCCGGTATGATCATTGCCGAGCGTCAGTTCGACCGGGATGACAACGACACCTTTGTAGCCGTAAGTGCGCGCAGCGTCGGGGTCAAAAACCTTGGGCGTTGGCCAGTGTATTTTGACATTGGCGATATTTTTTGTAGCAGACCAATCAAAGCGTGTCGGCAGGCCACTTGACCCAGGCGCGCGCCAATAGGTTTTCCAACCATGCGCCAGTTCAATGCGGATTGCGGCCATATGGGTGCCCTGTGCTGTGCGCCAGCCGGGCAAAACGGAAACTTTGGCAACATCGTCAAGCGACAACAGACTTTGCGACGCGCCGATTGACGGTACAAGCCCGAAAAATGCAGCGGCAAGAAGTGACGATATTGCGCGTTTAAACATATTGGGGAACTTAGCCATCTATCCATCAATGGGAAATCACAAAACAGCGACAGAATTGTGAGTGTGGCTTTTGGTACCTTGTACTGGTCGCGAACCACGATCATGTTGGATGTATGAACAAAACCACTGATTCTATTGACCTAAACGGTAAACTACTGATCGCGATGCCCGGCATGAGCGACCCAAGATTTGCCAGCAGTGTAATTTTTATGTGTGCTCATTCAGAAGATGGTGCGATGGGTCTAATTGTAAACAAACCGACCAAAGAACTGCAATTGGCCGATTTATTGGAACAGCTGAAGATTCCCAAAGGCAACAGTGGACGTGATATTCGGGTGCATTTTGGTGGCCCGGTTGAACACGGGCGTGGCTTTGTGTTGCATTCTGCTGACTATAATTCCTGTGATGCAACCATGGAAGTAGACGACCAGTTCGGCATGACGGCAACGCAGGATATTCTAGAGGCGATTGCCAGTGGCGAAGGTCCGAATGCTGCGATTTTGATGCTTGGGTATTCCGGCTGGGAACCTGGGCAGCTGGAAGAAGAGATTAAGGACAATGGCTGGTTGGTGGCAGATGCCACGCCGGAAATTGTATTTGGGGCGGACAGTGCGGCCAAATGGACGGCGGCGCTGAAATCGCTGGGGATTGATCCGCTGATGTTGTCGGCCGCGGCCGGTCGCGCCTAGGGGCGCATTGCAGCAGCGCGCGCCAGACGGTCATTGATCGCGCGACCTAGGCCGTGGTCGGGAATTGGCGATACAGCGATGCATTCAATATTTTGTCCATCAAGCTCACGCAGATGATGAAACAAATTTGCGGCAGCCTCGGTAAGGTCGCCGGCAGCTGATAAGTTCAGATCGCATTTGACCGAACCAAACCCCAAAAACGCTTCGCCTTTGCGCGGATTGTCGGCGTTCAAACGTAAACCTCCATTCGGGGCGTAGTGCGAAGCAAGCTGCCCCGGTGCCGTCGGGTTTGCCTGCGCTATTTGCACTGCCAAAGGGCTGCCAAGACATTGTTCCACCGCTTCGGCTGGCAAACCACCGGGGCGCAATAGTGTTGGGGTCGGGTCAAAACCGATAATCGTGCTTTCCAAACCAACAGCGCAAGCGCCGCCGTCAATCACAGCAGCGATGCGCCCGCCAAGCCCGTCTATAACGTGCTGCGCCATTGTTGGGCTGATTTTACCAGATGGGTTGGCAGACGGGGCGGCGATTGGGCCACCAAATTCGGCAAGTAGGCGTTGGGCAAGCGCATGTTCGGGCACCCGCAACGCCACCGTGTCCAATCCGGCAGAAATTAAAGGGGCCAATCCCGCATCGGGATTTAGGGGCAAAACCTGTGTCATTGGTCCGGGCCAAAATGCGGCGGCAAGGCGCTGCGCTGCGTCACTGAAATGGGCAAGTCGGCGGGCGGCTTCGGTGGATGCGACATGGATAATTAGCGGGTTAAATTGTGGGCGATTTTTGGCGGCAAATATTCTGGCAACAGCAATGTCGTTGTTCGCATCTGCGCCCAGACCATAGACCGTTTCGGTGGGAAACGCGACCAATTGCCCCTGATGCAACAGGTCGGCGGCCCTGCCGATGCCGGTTGCGTCGTCGATCAGTAATTCGGTGAAATGATTGCTCATGGCCACTTGACGCTGCGTTTCGGTTGAAGCACCCAAGTCTTCGGGTACGGTTTGGTAAGTTTGACGATTGGCTTAGCGAACGGCCGGGCAGTTGCCAAGCCCGTGATTGTGGGAGAAATTGAATGGCCTATCGCGCACCGCTGTCTGAATTTCAGTTTCTGTTCGATCACGTTGTTGGGTATGGACAGCTTGCCCAAACCACATTGTTTGCCGATGCCAGCCCGGATGTTACGGCGGCCATTTTGGCCGAAGCCGGGCGGCTATGTGAAGAAGTTTTGGGCCCCTTACAAAGGGTTGGCGACACCAAAGGTGCATTTATGGAAAACGGACGCGTGCGATGTTCACCAGGGTTTGCCGATGGGTTCAAGGCCATTGCCGATGGCGGCTGGGTCGGTATGACCGCCAGTTCCAACGCCGGTGGCATGGGGCTACCGCAAGTTTTGGCGACCGCGGTAAATGACATGATGTCGTCGGCCTGCCTGTCGCTGCAGCTGAACCCGTTGATGTCGCAGGGCCAAATCGAAGCGCTGGAACACCATGCCAGCGATGAGATCAAGGCGATCTATTTGCCAAAATTGTTGTCGGGTGACTGGTGTGGCACGATGAATTTGACCGAACCGCAGGCCGGGTCAGATGTAGGGGCGTTGCGCACGCAGGCCAAACCCAATGGTGATGGTAGTTTCGCGATTTCAGGCCAAAAAATCTTTATCAGCTGGGGTGACAACGATTTTTCCGAAAACGTATGCCATCTGGTTTTGGCGCGATTGCCCGACGGGCCTGCCGGAACCAAGGGGATAAGTCTGTTCATGGTGCCCAAATTAATCCCGGATGCCGACGGCGAACCTGGAGTGGTGAACGCATTGAAAGTTGTCAGCCTTGAGCACAAGCTGGGGCTGCACGGTTCCCCCACAGCGGTGATGGATTTTAACGGCGCGACCGGATGGTTGGTGGGAGAACCCAACGCCGGGATGAAGGCCATGTTCACGATGATGAACAACGCGCGTTTGGGGGTTGGTGTGCAGGGCATAGGCCAGGCCGAAGGCGCCTTTCAGCAGGCGCTGGCATTTGCGATGGACCGCAAACAAGGCCTAAGCCCGGTGAAAGACGCAACCGGTACGATCATAGATCATGCGGACGTGCGGCGCATGCTGGCAACGATGAAGGCAGAAACCTATGGCGCGCGGGCGATCGCGCTGGCCTGCGCAATGGCGACCGATATGGCGCGGGCGACGGGTGATGCAGAATGGGCTGCACGGGCCGCGTTTCTAACGCCTATCGTAAAGGCTTATGGCACCGATATTGGCTGTGAAGTGGCCCATATGGGTGTGCAGGTGCATGGCGGTATGGGATATATCGAAGAAACCGGGGCAGCGCAGTTCAGCCGCGACGTTCGGGTGACGGCGATTTACGAAGGCACCAATGGAATTCAGTCGATGGATTTGGTGGCGCGCAAGATGATGGACGGCGGCGACGCCGCGTTTGGATTGCTGGATGAATTACAAAACCAGGCCGAAGCGGCACGCACGATCGTGCCTGAAATGGCCACCAGCGTTTGGGACGCCGCCGAGAATTTGCGGGAAACCACGGAATGGTTGCTGGCGACCGACGACATTAATGACCGGTTCGCCGGGTCGGCGCCATATTTGCGGGCCTTTGGCCGGGTGTTGGCGGGGTATTACCACCTGAAATCGGCCGTCGCTGAAAATGGCACCGGGGCGCGGGCGCGGTTGGCGACATTTTATATCGCGCGGCTGTTGCCAGAACACGCCGCGTTGTTGGCACACACCCGGCAGGGCGCGGCCGCGCTTTATGCAATTACACCCCAAGATTTGGCGACAAGATGAATGTAGGATTTAACCCGTTGCGCCATCCCCATGAAACGCCGCCCGAACCCGGCCAAGCGATTGAGGTTGCCAAAGGTGTGCTGTGGATGCGCCTACCGTTGCCGATGGTTCTGGACCATGTAAATGTTTACGCGCTGGATGACGGCGATGGCTGGACCCTGATCGACACCGGCTTTGCTTCCAAAAAAACCCGGGGCATCTGGCAGACGAATATAGACGGCCCACTAGGGGGCAAGCCGGTGAAACGGGTGTTGGTGACCCACCACCACCCGGACCACATTGGTTTGGCAGGTTGGTTTCAGGCCGAACATGGTGCGCAACTGGTGGCCACGCGCACGGCGTGGTTGATGGCGCGGATGCTGGTGTTGGACGAACAGACGAAAGCTGCGCCCGAAACCATCGCGTTTTGGCGTTCTGCCGGGATGGATGCAGAAATCTTGCAAAACCGAATAAATGAACGACCGTTCAATTTTGCTGATGTTGTGGCGCCATTGCCACTGGGTTTTCACCGAATATCCGAAGGTGAAACCATAACGATTGGTGGGCGCATGTGGGATATTCGGATGGGCAATGGCCACGCCCCGGAACACGCGACACTTTGGTCGTGCGATGACAATCTTGTGATTGGCGGCGATCAGTTGCTATCAACGATTTCGCCCAATATCGGTGTATACGCGACCGAGCCAGAGGCTGATCCGCTGGCAGAATGGCTGGAGGCGTGTGAGCGATTGAAGATGTTTGCACGCGAGGAACAATTGGTTTTGCCCGGCCATAAATTACCATTCACGGGGCTGCCTGTACGCATGCGCCAGCTGATTGAGAACCATCACGGTGCGCTGAAGCGACTAAAGGCGCATCTGAAAGAACCCCATACGGCGGCAGAGTGCTTTGGTGCCCTATTCAAACGCAAAATTGGTGCGGGCGAATATGGGCTCGCGCTAGTTGAAGCGATGGCCCATGTAAATCATCTATTTCAATTGGGTGAAATTAGCCGGACGCGACGCAAAGACGGCGCATGGTTATGGCAAACGAAGGTGGCGTGATGGCGAAGAAACCAAAGAAATTAGACGATAAACCCTGTGGCGGCGCAGTTCATGTGGACCCAAAAACGCCTGCAACGGCAGAGCAAAAACCATTACCTGCGGCGTTGGCCAAGAAACCGCTGGATCAGAAAAGCCCGGCAGAATGGGCGTATGAACGGCTGGTTTTGTACATTCAGAATTTCGAAGAACAACTGGATGATGAACACGAAATCGCGGTTGGCTTTGCCGCTGGTGGCAGTGGCGCGTTACGTATAGAAGGCATCGGTTATTTTGACCCTGATATTGTGGCGTTTTATGGCAGCGATGAATTTGGTGCCAAGACGCAGTTGATCCAACATGTGACACAGCTGGGGGTTACATTGCGGGCGTTGCCCAAACAGGTGCCAGGAAAGGAAGCAACAAGGATCGGCTTTCGGCTGGCAGCGGATCTGGAAAAGCCATGACCGCGACGATGGCGCGCGCCCGTCGGGCCGTGACAGGGGCGACGGAATCGTCTAAGCCCAACGAAACTTGGGTGTAATAGCGGGACAAACAATGGCCAAACATGAACACGGCACTATGGAATCGGACACGCACGAAAACACATTTTTTGGTTTCGTCAATTTCGTGAAGTGGGCGATCATCCTGATTATTGCATTCCTGATATTTCTTGCGATGGTTAACGGCTAACGCGAAATGATAAGCACCTGCGTTCGCACATATGGCGGTATATTGGCGGCACTGGTCGCGCTGACAGGTTGCGCTGGTCCCGCCGAGCCGATCTGGGACACAGACGAATTTGTTTCGCGTGCAACCTACGTCCATGACGGGCCAACGACCTTAACGTTATACACCGTGATCAGCAACAATTCGGGAGCTGGCGCGCATTCGGCGTTGATGGTGAATGGTTCACAAAGGATCATGTTTGACCCAGCGGGTACCTGGCATCACCCGCAACTGCCGGAACGCAACGACGTTCACTTTGGGATGTCTGACCCAATTGTTGATTTTTACGTCGACTATCATTCACGCATCACCCATCATACAATCATTCAGGAAATCGAGGTAACGCCCGAAGTTGCCCAATTGGTGATGGCCGGGATGATGTCCTATGGCGCGGTTCCAAAAGCCCAGTGTTCGCGCGCGGTTACCGCCATTTTGGAAAATGTACCGGGTTTTGAATCGGTCGGGCATACCTGGTTTCCCAAAGCCCTGTCTGAACGGTTTGCGGCACTGCAGGGTGTAAAAACTGATAAAGTTTTTGACAACGATCCGGGCGATAATTCAGGCCTGATCGCAGCGCCGCCGGTTTTGTTCAATCTTCCGCTTTAACCAAGCAAGAACAGCATCAAATACAATGTGATGCCACCGCCAAAAATAGCCGCCAGCGTGTTTTTGAAATAAACGCCCAGCGCGATGGCCACGAAGGCTCCGACGATGCGCGCGGCATCGGTTTCGCCCCCTGTTCCAGCAGGCCACAAAATTAACGGCGCAACCATGCCCGGCATCACAGCAACCGGTGTGTACCTTAGTAAGCGCAGCGCATAGGGGGGCAGATTTATCTGCCCAAAAGCACCTAGAAACGAAAACCGGATCACAAATGTGCCAATGCCAAGCGAAATGATGATGAACCAAATTTCTGAGTCCGTGAAATTCATTTCGCAGGTTCCAGCTGGCGCCGTTCTATTTCCGCACCGACCAGCATTGCAACAACAGCGGCGATCATCAGCCCGGATGAGAACGGCATGAAAGCCAACGCAATCGCCAATACCACAGATGTTAGCGCTGCGGCCACATGGGCCGTCGATTTCAGCATCGGCGCCACAATCGACAAAAATACGATCGCTGGTGCGAAATCCAGGGCAAACGCAGGTGGAATAGACTGCCCGAACCAGGCACCCAGAAACGTGAATGAATACCAAAAAATGAAGCCAGGGATCGCGCATCCGAGGTAAAACCACAGCCTGTCGGCCACGGTCCAATCGGTTCTTTCTTCAAACTTTGTAATGCCAACAGCATAGGTGAAATCCACCAACCCGTAGGCGATTGCCGCTCGTTTCCACAATGCTGCGCCTTTTAGATAGGGGGCCAGCGACGCGGAATACATCGCCATGCGCATGTTAACGGCCAGTGACGCCGCTAGAACAATGACAATTGGCGCATTGTCCTGCATCTGGGCCAATGCAGTGAACTGAGCGGCACCAGCGATGACGATTATTGTCATGCTCATGACCTGAAAAATGTCAAAACCCGCCTCGGTCGCCACAATGCCAAACAGCATGCCAAATGGCAGGGCGGCGAAAACGAACGGTAAGCCGGTTCTAAAGCCGTACCAAAAAGGTGGTCTGGGGGTAGATGTCGACATTCTAAAAGCCCGAAATTTAGCGGTCTGTCCTCGATATCGCGCCGCGCTTTATAGTTCAAATGACAATTCGTGATCACCAACTTCAGGAATTGCGGGCAACCAAGGCAACCTGCATGGGCGCGGCTGTCAGTCGAATGTACCGGTCGCGCGCCCCAGCAACATAAAGGCCCGCGCACTGCGTGTTTCTGTTAGCGATAAGATATCTTGATCGCTGGCCGCGTTTTCAAAATCGGCGAATGTATGGTCAAATTTGCGAATAAAGTGGTGAACCGCGTCACGAAATATCGTGTCTTGGCGCATGCGCCCCGCCGCCAGTGCCAGACTGGACCGGTCCTTGATCGAACCAATGCCAGAAATTTCTTTGCCGCGCTCGCCTTTGGCAAAGCGACGCCAGATGTCGGCCTGTGCACGGTCAGGGGTAAGATCGTCCATGTAAATGCCGTCCTGAGACAACAATGTCAAAACATCCTGCGCCGCCTGGATCAGTTGGGAAACGCTGCGTTCTTGCAGGGCACGGCGCAGGGCAGAAAACCCTTCTTTGTCATCCGCCGTTTCGGGAAAATTCAACGCGCGAATGAAATCGTCAACGGATAACGGCGGGGCCAATGCCTCGGCCGGTGTGCCAAGCTCAAGTGACGCTTGTGATTGCGCAACGGTCGAGGCGCGACTAGACAGTGCGGCCTTTTTGCTGGTCTGAGCTGTGTCGCTGCCGGGTCTGCTGGTGCTAAACGTAGACAGTGCAGTTTCTGCCTTGCGTTGGGCCGCCGCAATTTCATCAAGTTTTTGTTCGACCGCAGGCTGGATACTAAGAATTCCGGACTGCTGTTGCTGGATGTGGCTGTGCCGCATGGCACTGATGGCCGATTGCAGGCGTTCAGATTCTTCGCGCATGATCCTGTTGGTGCGGGACGTGGTTGCGGCAACCCAGATAAGTGCCACCGGCATAAAGACAGCGATAATGGTCATCACGAAACGCAGCGTGTCGATGCGCGGCGTTCCGTCGGCGCGTTGACCGCCTGCGAAAACAAAAAACAGCGTTACCGCCAAAAGCCAAAGTACCGATAGCCCCCCGGCAACCACTTCGGTCGTCGAAATCTGCGTCGGCCCACGCTTGGCAAAAATACCAAGGTCAATCGGATCGGATTTCTCAGGCTCTGCCATCCCCTAACGGACCCTATTCAGCTTAAACAAATTTAATCGTCAGTATTTCGTAGGCTTTGTCACCACCCGGCGTGCGCACCTCGACGCTGTCGCCTTCATCTTTGCCGATCAAAGCACGGGCAAGGGGCGATTTGATATTTAGTTTGCCGGCTTCAATATCCGCCTCTGGTTCACCGACAACCTGATAGGTTTTTTCTTCGTCAGTGTCTTCGTCAACGATTGTGACAGTGGCACCAAATTTAATGGTGCCTGACAATGTCGTTGGGTCGATGATTTCGGTTCGACCTAAGATGCCATCTAGTTCTTTGATGCGCCCTTCGATAAATGAATGTTTTTCACGGGCAGAATGATATTCTGCGTTTTCAGACAGATCGCCGTGGTCGCGTGCTTCTGCAACCGCGCGAATAATCGCAGGGCGTTCAACGGATTTTAGCCGTTTCAGTTCAGCATTCAACGCGGTGTGCCCCGCGTGGGTCATCGGTATTTTTTCCATAACAGCCCAGGTTTTCAAAAATTAGGTGTTCAAGCAACAAAACGTTCTTAACCCAACTGCGCTTGCAAGAGTCAATAGCAAGTCGAAAAGTTAGTTGCTAAGCCATTGCTCGCTCAGGTAGACATGCTGTGTATTTGATTATATTGAACTTAATTAGATATGGCGACCAAAACTTTCCTTTATTTTAGCCTGTTTTATTTGGCTTTGGCTGTAATGGTTGTTCTTTTGTTCCGTCACGAAGGTTTGACGCTTGCGGTTGGAGCAATAGGCAATAACGTAGGCTTTTTGACCACCGTCTACCAATTCGCAATTGCGTATGTATTGGGTCTGTTTGTTCTAATCAAGTTTGTTGGACTTGATGTAATGCGCCTAAGACTTAGGCTGATAGTACAGACTTTTTTTAGCGTCGTTATTTTCAACACCGCATTTACCTTGGTTAAAACATCGCTGCCATTTCTGATCCCGTTTTATGCGGACCCCTATTTCGCGGACATCGATAATTTTCTGCATTTCGGCATAGATCCGTACCGAATTGTTCATGCCATCGACGAGATTTTACAGATCAACAGTTTGTTTTTTCTTTATTCAACCACTTGGCTTGTTCCGGCGCTGTTTTTTCCGGTTTTGGTTGTGACATTTGACGACGACACTCAACGGATAGAGCGGTATTTCATCCTGTATATCACTGCATGGGTATTTATTGGGAATATCGCCGCCCTTATTGGCATGTCAGCGGGGTCAGTATTTCATGATCGCATCTACGGCGGTGATAGATTTGCGGATTTAAGCGATGTGCTGTTCCTTAGCGGTGTAAGCGCTGATTTAATCGGCAAAATCCAGGCCTTTCTCTGGGAAGTTTATCAAAACCATGGGCAAGCAGCCGGAAGCGGTATTTCGGCGTTTCCAAGCGTGCATGTCGCGATGGCAATGGTAATGGCGTTATATCTATTTGACCGATCGAGAATTTTGGGAGGTTTGGGAATATCCTTCACAATCCTAACCTTATTCCTGTCGGTCTACACAGGGTATCATTATGCAATCGACGGCTATGTCTCGATAATCGTAATCTTTGCAACCTGGCGTTTCCTGAACAGACGTTTCAAAAACACTTTGAAAAGTGACTAGGCCAATGAATTTGTTTTTGAAACGGCAGAACATAGCGCCGCAATTGACCCCGGCCTGTCAGTTGGTTACCAGAATTCCAGATTTCAACCTGTGCATAATTTGCGCGACCGGAGAATATTGATGGCCGAAATAGAACGCGAAGCGATGGAATATGACGTGGTCATCGTTGGGGCCGGTCCGGCAGGGTTGTCGGCCGCGATCCGGCTAAAGCAGTTGGACAGCGATCTGAATGTCGTGGTTCTGGAAAAAGGGTCCGAAGTTGGGGCGCATATATTATCTGGTGCGGTCTTGGACCCTGTGGGTTTGAATGCACTGATCCCGGATTGGATACAACAGGGCGCACCAATAACGGTGCCGGTGAAGAAAGATGATTTTTATCTGTTGGGTGCTGTTGGCAAGCTGCGGATCCCGAATTTGCCGATGCCGCCGCTGATGAGCAATCATGGCAATTACATCGTTTCGATGGGCAATGTTTGCCGCTGGATGGCCGAGCAAGCCGAAGCCTTAGGCGTTGAAATTTTTCCGGGCATGGCCTGTTCGGAACTGGTTTATGGCGATGAAGGCGAAGTCAAAGGTGTTGTCGCTGGCGAATTTGGCAAGAACCCGGATGGGATGCCATCGGACGCCTATGAACCCGGGTTAGAACTGCATGGTAAATACGTTTTCCTGTCCGAAGGTGTGCGGGGTTCGTTGTCCAAGCAAGTGATCGCCAAGTATGATCTGGATCAAAACTGTGACGTGCAAAAATTTGGCCTTGGCATGAAAGAAATCTGGGAAATTGACCCGGACAAACACCACGAAGGCACGGTCACCCACACAATGGGATGGCCACTGGGGTCTAACGCAGGTGGTGGATCATTCATTTATCACCTTGAAAACAATCAGGTTTACGTCGGATTTGTTGTTCATTTGAATTACAAGAACCCGCATTTATTCCCCTACATGGAATTTCAGCGGTTCAAACATCACCCGATGGTTGCTGATCTGCTAGAGGGTGGAAAACGTGTGGCCTACGGTGCGCGTGCGATATCCGAAGGTGGCTGGCAGTCAATTCCAAAAACTGTGTTTCCGGGTGGCGCGTTGTTGGGGTGCTCTGCCGGTTTGGTGAACGTGCCGCGGATCAAGGGCAACCATAATGCAATGCTGTCAGGAATGGCCGCCGCAGAAGCAGCCGTTGTTGCGATGAAAGAGGGCCGATCCAGCGACGAGTTAACCGCATACGACACTGATTTGCGCACAGGACCGATCGCCAAAGATCTGAAACGGGTACGCAATGTAAAACCGCTGTGGTCAAAATACGGATTACTGGTGTCGCTGGTCGCCGGTGGGTTTGATATGTGGACCAACACCCTGTTTGGGTTTTCTGTATTTGGCACACAAAAGCACGGTAAGAACGACGCCGAAGCAACTGGTCTGGCAGCAGACCATAAGCCAATCGATTATCCGAAACCGGATGGCAAGATCAGCTTTGACCGTTTGACCAATGTCAGCTTTTCGATGACCAATCACGAAGAAAACCAACCCGTTCATTTGCAGCTGGCCGACCCGATTGTGCCAATTTTGACGAACCTGCCCAACTATGCCGAACCGGCACAGCGTTATTGCCCGGCCGGGGTTTATGAAGTGGTCGCTGAAGACGGAAAAGAGCCGCGATTTGTGATCAACTTCCAGAATTGCGTGCATTGCAAGACCTGCGACATTAAAGACCCAAGCCAGAATATTACCTGGGCGGTGCCCCAGGGTGGCGACGGGCCAAATTATCCCAACATGTAAAGATCGCGTCAACCTGGCTGGCCTAAGCCCAAATTCCATTGTTTTTTTGGGTGTTTGGACCTAAATGAAGCCAAACGCGGTATTCAGCGTCGCAAAAAGGAACCTGACTTGGCCCTTAATCCCCTTCGTTTAATCTTTGGTGCGCTTTGTGTTGCGGGTGTTGTCGTTACGACGCCGGTTTATTCACAGGGTCTTTCGGGTGCATATCTGGCGGCACGCCGGGCATTTGCTGATAATGATTTTCCGGCAGCCGCGCAATATTTTAGCCGGGCTCTAATTCAAGATCCGCAAAATACCGATTTGATGGAAAATGCCATATTGGCCTATGTGGGCAATGGTGACATTGACCGCGCTTTGGCGGTGGCGCGACGTTTGCAAGGACAGGGTAAAACCTTTCAAATCGCCAATATGCTGTTGGTTGCCGAGGCAGCTGAATCAAGTTCGTACGCCGACGGTGTCGCATTATTGGATGCGGGCGAAGCAATTGGGCCGTTGGTGGATGGCCTGGCCTTGGCGTGGATGCAAGCAGGACAGGGCAATATGGCCCAGGCGCTGGCAACTTTTGAAGACGTGTCCACGCGCGACGGGTTGCAAAGTTTTGGGTTGTATCACAAAGCCTTGGCATTGGCATTTGTGGGTGATTTTGAGGGGGCGGACGATATCCTTTCCGGGAAAACCGGCCCAGAAATACCGCAAACCCGCCGCGGTGTCATAGCCCGCGCCCAAATTCTTAGCCAACTGGAACGTAACGACGATGCCGTCACCCTTGTCCAGGCTGTGCCTGGCAGCGCGGCTGACCCAGCGCTTGCTGCTGTCTTGGTCAGGTTGATTGCAGGTGAAACGCTGGTTTTTGATGCCGTGCGCGGCGCAACGGACGGTTTATCAGAGGTATTCTTTAGCGTCGCCGGGGCGCTGTCTGGTGAAGCCAATGACGGTTATACATTGCTGTACACACGGGTTGCTGAATTTCTGCGCCCAGATCACGTTGATTCAATTCTTTTGACGGCCCAATTATTAGAACGTTTGGGCCGCTATGATCTGGCGACAGTCGCATATGATCGTATTGGACGGGATAACCCAGCATTTCATGTGGCCGAACTTGGTCGCGCAGCGGCTTTGCGATTGTCTGGCAATTCGGATGCCGCGATTGAGGTGTTGGAACAGCTTGCCGAAAGCTATTCAGATCTGCCCAATGTCCACATAACCTTGGGTGACAGTTATCGACGCGAGCAGCGGTATGACGATGCCGCCAAGGCCTATGACCGGGCGGTACAACTTTATGGCGAACCTGAACCTGCGCAGTGGGTTTTATACTACACACGCGGTATAACACATGAGCGGACGGATCGTTGGGAACAGGCCGAAGCCGATTTCAGAACAGCGCTGAAATTGCGGCCCGATCAACCGCAAGTATTGAATTATCTTGGCTATTCCTTCGTTGAAAAGCAGATCAATCTGGATGAAGCATTGGATATGATCGAACGGGCGGTTGCGGCCCGGCCTGAAGATGGTTTCATCACTGATTCACTGGGCTGGGTATTGTACCGGATGAACCGATACGAAGACGCGGTTGGCCATATGGAACGCGCCGTAGAACTGATGGCGGTTGATCCGATCATCAACGATCATCTGGGGGATGTTTATTGGGCTGTCGGACGGCGGCGCGAGGCGGAATTTCAATGGAACCGCGCGATGTCATTTGAACCGGAAGAAGACGACGCAGCCCGTATTCGGCGCAAACTGGACGTGGGGCTGGATCTGGTGCTGGAAGAAGAAGGCGCCGAACCGATTACATTTGCCAATGACGGTTGAGGGTTTTGCACCTGCCAAAATAAATCTTGCCCTGCATGTCACCGGACGACGGGATGACGGATACCATCTGCTGGACAGTTTGGTCGTATTTGGCAAACAGACGGACAAGATAACAATCTGCGCTGCTGAAACACTGTCTTTGCAGGTGACGGGCCCCTTTGCCAAGGGCGTTCCGACAGATGGTGACAACCTGGTGGTTAAGGCTGCCGAATTGTTGCGGCGTAAGCGCCGGATAATCGCTGGCGCATCGATTTTTTTGGAAAAAAATCTGCCGCATGGTGGCGGGATCGGTGGTGGGTCTTCGGACGCAGCAACTGCCTTGCGTTTGCTGGCAGAGTTTTGGAAAGTTGAACCGCTTCGCACTACTGAGGCACTGACACTGGGCGCTGATCTGCCGGTTTGCATGCACGCGCCGGAACCCTGTTTCATGAGAGGCGTAGGTGAAATCGTGGAGTTAGCTCCCACTTTGCCGGAATTTTGGCTAGTGTTGGTTAATCCGGGTGTACCGGTTCCAACTCGTACAGTGTTCGAATTGCATGACAAACTCTATGATTTCAGTCCTCTTGGATTAGAACCTCTTCCCGATCTAAATGATGTTGAAAAGATGGAAACTTGGCTGCTTGGTCAGCGCAATGACCTGACAAAAGTGGCTAGTGAATACGCACTGGCCCCAATGATCAGTACAGTTTTACAGGCAATACGCGAACAGATGAAATCGACTTGCGCTGATATGTCAGGTTCAGGCAGCACATGTTGGGGCTATTTTAAAACTGACGACGCTGCCCATAGCGCTGCGGCGACAATTGCAGAACAAAATCCAGATTGGTGGGTTCAGACCACACGCATCGGCGGTTAGCTAACCCGCGCCACCACGTAATCGGCCAAATCAAATAACATTCCCCGTATCGGATGATCCGGCAGGCCATCCAACGCGGCTTTGGCTTGGTTAGCCCAACCAATCGCATCTGCGCGGGCCGCTTCCAGCGCGCCGTGTTTGGCCAGCAGCACCACAGCGCGTTCAAGGTCACCGTCGCCCTGTTGGCCCTTTTCGATCACCCGTTCCCAAAACGCGCGTTCCTCTTGGTCGGCCTTGGCCACCGCTTTGATCAGCGGCAGCGTTAGCTTGGCCTCGCGAAAATCATCACCGATGTCTTTGCCTATTGCGCCTGAGCCTTCGTAATCCAGCAGATCATCGACTATCTGAAAGCAAACCCCCAGTGCATCGCCAAATGTATATAGCGCCATAACTTGCGCGTCGGTTGCGCTTGCAATGACGCCACCAACCTCTGTCGCTGCCGAAAATAGCGCCGCGGTTTTGCCCCGCACAACCTGCAGGTAAATGTCTTCGTCGGTGGCGAGATTTTGCGCAGCAGTCAGTTGCAGCACTTCGCCCTCTGCGATGGTGGCCGAGGCATTGGCCAAAATGTTCAACACCCGCATCGAACCGGTTTCAGTCATCAACTGGAACGACCGCGCGAATAGATAATCACCCACCAGAACCGAAGATTTGTTGTCCCATAACAGGTTGGCCGTTGGCCGACCCCGGCGTTGCGCGCTTTTGTCGACAACATCATCGTGCAGCAACGTGGCGGTGTGAATGAATTCAACCGTGGCGGCCAGATGCACATGATAGGGGCCATCGTAACCGCACAGACGGGCCGCCGCGAGCGTCAGCAGTGGACGCAATCGTTTGCCCCCCGCCTCAACCAGATGGGCGGTTACTTCGGGAATGCGGGGCGCGTGTTTTGATGCCATGTGGGACGTGATCAGATGGCCAACCGCATCCATGTCCGTGGCCAGATAATTGGCCAGGGCTTCATGGGGTTTTACTGCAACGTCATCCAAAACCATCACGCTCTCGTCACATCCCTCGACAAGTGGGCTGTGGTGCCCTTAAGTCTGTATTTATGAAAGAGCTTTTGCGCACAAACGACCCGACGATAATCGCCTATGCCTCAGCCCTTCTTCAGGGCGAGGGTATAAACTGCTTTCCAATTGACGTCCATATGAGCGCACTAGAAGGCAGCGTGGGCGTCTTGCCCCGCCGGGTGATGGTGCGCACACAGGATCATTTCCGCGCCACGGCGATATTAACCGATAACGATATTGATTTAGGAATGTAGGCGTGGGTTTTGCGCGCGCAGACCTGACACAGAATCGGTTTCTGGACGGAAAATTGGATATCTGGCAGCCGAATATTGGGTATCGCGCCGGGGCAGATCCTGTCTTTCTGGCAGCGGCTGTTACGGCGCGGGCGGGTCAATCGGTACTGGAACTGGGGTGCGGCGCTGGCGTTGCCAGCTTGTGTTTGGGGTGGCGGGTTTCGGGGCTGGTGCAGACCGGTGTTGAATTGCAACCCGATTATGCCGATCTTGCCCGGTTGAATGCATCTGAAAACGGTATTCCTTTGGATGTGGTTACGGCTGATTTGGGCGAATTGCCATCCCGTTTGCGCGACCAAAGTTTTGACCATGTGTTCGCAAATCCGCCCTATTATCAGGAACATAATCGCACCGGATCACCGGATTTGGGGCGCGAGACCGCCCTGGCCGGGGGCACGAATTTGGCGAAATGGATAGATGTTGCAACCAGGCGGCTAAAACCCGGTGGGGTTCTGACGCTTATCCAAAAAGCAGACCGGTTGCCGGACGTTTTGGCATCCATTGATGCCCGATTGGGTGGCATATGCGTTAAACCTTTGACGCCGAGGCAAGGAAAAGCGGCTGAGATAGTGATTGTGACTGCGCGAAAAGCTGCGCGCGCGCCTTTTAGACTGTTGTCACCGCTGATTTTACACGACGGCACGCACCACGAACGGGACGGCGACAGTTATTCTGCGCAAGCAAGGGCAGTGCTGCGGGATGGTCATGCCGTTGAAATCCTTTGATTAAGTATTTGGTAATGAATAGCGGCAACATTTGTTGCAGGATTTGTCGCAGCAAGGCAGGTGACACAGCGCGAAATTTGTGCTGCACTGACGATATGGGCATTTCAAAATCAGGAGGTTACACATGAGCTTGAGTTCGCACCTTACGGAACTCCGCAAGAAACATCAGACCCTATCAGATCAGGTCGAAGCTGAACAACGCAGCCCGGGTAGCGACGATCTTCAGATCGCGTCGCTTAAGAAAGCAAAACTAAAAATAAAAGAAGAAATTACCCGATTGGCAGACGCTTAACCGCAAGCGTAATCTGGTCAATAATGGGCTGCTTCACGCTGAACCAGCCCACCCAAAATCATTTGTGCGCTAGACGAAGAACTGCGCGCCATTGGCCGAAATTGTCGAACCGTTGATGAATTCGGCATCATCTGACACCAGAAAAGTCACACAGCGCGCTATTTCTGGCGCTTCGCCAAGCCGACCGGCCGGGATTTGGGCGATGATTGAATCACGGACTTTTTCAGGAACGGCCATCACCATTTCTGTACCAATATAGCCTGGGCAAACGGCGTTGGCCGTGATGCCAAACCGGGCACCTTCCTGAGCCAGCGACTTTGTTATGCCCAGATCACCGGCCTTTGAGGCGGCATAGTTCACTTGTGCGAACTGACCTTTTTGACCGTTGATCGAACTAATCGTGACAATACGGCCAAATTTACGATCGCGCATGCCAGGCCAAACTGGATGAGTCATGTTAAAAACGCCGGACAGATTGGTATCGATCACTTGCTGCCATTGTTCGCGGGTCATCCGGTGGAACGGGGCGTCGCGCGTGATACCGGCATTGTTGATCAGAATTTCCACCGGGCCTAGATCAGCCTCGACCTTGGCAATACCATCAACACAGGCATCATAATCGGCCACAGACCATTTGTAGGTGGCAATGCCAGTTTCCGCTGTAAATTTTGCAGCCGCGTCGTCGTTACCGGCATAGTTGGCGGCAACCGTGTAGCCGGCATTTTTCAAGCCAGCGCTAATCGCGGCGCCAATACCGCGGGTGCCGCCTGTCACAAGTGCAGTTCGAGACATTCCGTTCTCCAATTCCAAAGTAAGTATCTATCACACTGATGGTTACATTGCGCAATTATCTTGCGCAATGGATTTTTCAGTCACGCACCAGACACATTGCCACGCCCATGCCACCACCGATGCACAGTGTCGCCAGGCCTTTTTTGGCGTCGCGACGCTGCATTTCAAACAACAACGTATTCAGAATGCGCGCACCAGATGCCCCAATGGGGTGGCCAATGGCAATTGCGCCCCCGTTTACGTTCACCACATCCGGGTTCCAGCCCATGTCTTTGTTGACAGCGCAGGCCTGTGCGGCGAACGCTTCGTTGGCTTCAACCAGATCCAGATCTTCGGCTTTCCAACCGGCCAATTCCAACGCCTTGCGGCTGGCATAGATCGGACCCGCCCCCATAATTGACGGATCAAGACCGACGGTTGCAAAACTGGCGATCCGCGCCAAAGGCTGAATACCGCGCTTTTCGGCATTGTCAGCAGACATCAGCAATGTCGCCGCCGCGCCATCGTTTAGCCCCGACGCATTGGCAGCCGTCACTGTGCCTCCATCACGCACAAAGGCTGGGCGCATTTTTTGCATGGCTTGGATGGTTGCACCTTGGCGAATGTATTCATCTTTATCGACAATGATGTCGCCCTTGCGTGTTTTGACTGTGAAGGCGACGACTTCATCATCAAACTTACCGGCATTTTGGGCCGCTTCGGCTTTGTTCTGGCTGGCGACGGCAAAATCATCTTGCGCCTCGCGTCCAATTTGCCACTTTTCAGCAACATTTTCGGCGGTTTGGCCCATGTGATAGCCATTGAATGCATCCCACAATCCGTCACGGATCATCGAATCGATATATTTTACATCGCCCATTTTGTGCCCGGCGCGCAGATGCGCAACATGGGGGGATAACGACATGTTTTCCTGACCACCGGCGGCAACAATCGCGGCCGCACCCGTCTGAACCTGCTGAGCGCCCAGCGCCACTGCACGCAGACCAGAACCACAAACCTGGTTTAGACCCCACGCAGAGCTTTCGATGGGTAAGCCCGCATTTATGTGGGCCTGTCGCGCAGGGTTTTGCCCCTGCCCCGCGGTCAATACCTGACCAAGGATCGTTTCATTGACATCAGCTTTATCCACCCCGGCCCGTTCAACAATGGCACTTAGGACGGTGGCACCCAAATCATGGGCTGGCGTGTTGGCAAAAGACCCTGAAAAACTGCCAACAGCAGTACGGGCGGCGGAAGCGATTACAACATTGGTCATATTGGGCTCTCTTTTCACAATTTTGATCTGGCTGAGAACGCCTTGACCTTTGGGTCAATCCTGTATCCCCACCGTTTGGAGACTCCTATGCTGCACGTGCAGAAAAATCAACAATAACCACACAATCCGATGGCGCACCGGAAAGTCCAGAGAACTGAGTGGGTAACATTCAGCGAATTGTCAGGCAATGCCCCGAACGTCATCGTCTTGCAGCGAGAACGGGCGCACCGTTGGGACTCCAAAAAAATAGCCCTGCAAACAGTCGACACCTGTGTTGACCGGAAAATCAACATCATCCGCAGATTCAACCATCTCGGCCACAGTGTACATTTCAAAATGCTGCGCCAGCGAAATTAGTGCGGCGGTAAGCACCTGATTATCAGGGTTCTTGTGGATACCCCGAATGAAAGATCAATCGATTTTAATAATGTCAAAACTAAAATCACGGAGATGCTGAAATGATGTATAGCCAGCCCCAAATTCATCCAGCGCTAATGAAATACCGTGCTTTTGCTGATCTGCCATGAAGGTCCGGACCACCCCGGAACCACCATTGCAGAGCGTTCGGTAATTTCAAGGATCAAGCGGTCGCCAATTGTTGGGTCTTGCCGAAGGCCACGCCGCAGAACACGTCGCCAGGGTTTGTAACTGATCAAGCGTGCCGACATGTTGATCGCCAAACGCAAAGTTGGAACCTTTGCCAGCGCTTCCAAACCCAGTTGCAATGAAGTGCAATCGATCTTGCGCCCCAGTTCGATCATTTCAACCGCATCGATGAAATCGCAGGCCGGAATAAACCCAGACTTATCCATAATACGGATCAAACCTTCATAAAATGCGGGTTGTTCCGGAGCGCAGGCCTGTACGACGGGTTGAAATGCCAGCATAGCACGGTCGTGTTCTAGCCCATGACGAACCAGTTCAACCGCTTCACGATCACGATCGGCGATCGCAAATTCCAGGGGGTCTTTAGCCGACGTTGGATCGGCCGTTTTTGATGACATGTGTTTCGCCGTTTGATCTGCCTTAGATTGGGTGGAAACATGAGAATAAAGTTCTAATTTTCGGTAAATGTTCCTATTTAGTTCTAATTCATTTAAACTTAGAATATCTTCCCGCGGGACCCAACAGAGGATGTTTTCATGGATCAAAGATGCGACTGGTGCGGTGATGATCCGCTGTATGCGGATTACCACGATACCGAGTGGGGCGTGCCTGAATATGACAGCCAGGCGCTGTTTGAAAAACTGATATTGGACGGCTTTCAGGCTGGGTTGGCCTGGATTACAATCTTGCGCAAACGCGATAATTTTCGGGCTGCCTTTGACGGGTTTAACCCGGATAAAATAGCCCATTGGGACGAGGCCAAGATACTGGAATTATTGCAAAATCCCGGCATCATTCGACATCGCGGAAAAATCGAGGCAACGATTGGGAATGCGCGCGCCTGGCAGGTGATCGAGGCAGAACAGGGTTTTGACAAATTCCTGTGGGGTTATGTCGACGACAAGCCTTTGCAGAACAACCCACGGGTCATGGCAGATGTGCCAACGCAAACGGATTTGTCGGTTCGGGTGTCAAAAGATTTGAAAAAAGCCGGTTTCAAGTTTTGCGGGCCAACCATTGTTTATGCATTCATGCAAGCGGTCGGCATGGTGAATGATCATATGGTTGGGTGTGCGTGTCACGAAAAGGTGCAGGCGGCGGTGCGTTGAACGCTTGGCTGTTATTTGCCCGAACAAAAATCCTAATCACGGCCCAAACTGTCTTTTTCACAGGTCGGGACGAAGCCTGGGAACTGTGTTACTGATTCGATCGGTTGGACCGAAGCACCAGGAGCAATTTTGCCAGCGAAATTTATGACCATCGACAATTCTGCCTACCGTTGGGTTATCCTGGTGGTCGCATCGGTGATCCTTGCGTTGACCATGGGGCAGCTCGTGAATGGTCTGTCGGTATATTTTGTTCCATTAGAAACATCCCAAGGCTGGAGCCGCGGTGATATCGCCTTGATCAACACTTCGGGGCTTGTTCGTCTTGCATTTGGGTCCATTGTGATGGGGTTCGCAGCAGAAAAATACGGCATTCGACGGATCGTATTGCTGGGTATTTTCTGTACCGGTACAGCCACATTGATCGCATCCCGTGCAACCGAGCTATGGCAGTTTTACAGCCTGTTTCTGCTGGCGGGCGCCCTTGGTGGCGGTGCATTATCTGCACCACTCATGGCCCTGGTGGCAAACTGGTTCGTTCGAGGCCCGGGTCTGGCCATTGGTATTGTCGCTGCCGGGCAGGCACTGGGACAGGGGGCGTGCCGTTTTCCGGCGCATTTCTGATCGAGGCCTTCGGCTGGCGTGGTGCGATGGCTGCACAGGGGTTCATCGCCTTGGCGGCCTTGCTGCCGCTTGCATTTCTGCTGCGCGATGCGCCGGAGTCCGACACCCAGTCGTCTTTGTCGATGGAAACGCCCTCCGGGTTACCAAACTGGGTTATCACCGGCTGGCTATCGATAGCGGTCATATTCTGTTGCACGTGTATGGCTGTACCGTTGATGCATCTGGTGCCATTAATCCAGGGCCAAGGCTTTACTTCGCCCGAAGCAGGCAGCGTTGTGTTTACAATGATGATGGTGGCCATTGCCGGGCGGGTTGTATTTGGCAAAATCGCCGACATAATTGGTGCAATCCCCTCCTACCTGCTGGCGTCGGGCTGGCAGACGCTGCTGGTATTTGGGTTCGTGTTTCTGCGTCGGCTTGACAGCTTTTACATTTACGCCGCGATCTATGGTTTCGGCTATGCAGGTGTGATGACAACGCTGCTGGTGACGGCCCGAAATCACAGCGCCCCGGCGCGGCGGGCGTCGACAATGGGGACTGTTTTGGCGTTCGCATATCTGGGGCGCGAATTGGGTGGTTGGCGAGGCGGGTTCTTTTTTGACCTCACGGGGGACTACACCTGGACCTATGCAAATGCGGCCCTGGCGGGCGTGATTAACTTGATAATTGTCGGTGGCCTTTGGTTAACAGTGAACCGAAGACCCAGGGCGGTAACGGCCTAGGGTCACCCCCCGACACCGTCGGCAATCATCGCCGCAATAATCGCGCGCCCGCTATCGCTGTACCATTCGGCGTCGCCGCGCATGCGGGCGATTTCTTGGCCTTCGGGGTTCAGGATCATTGTTGTTGGCATCCCGAACACGGCCATTTTGCTGGCCAGTTTGTTTTTCGGGTCCAGCAGGATAGGCAAGCTGGTAACTTCAATCTCTTCAAAGAACCGATTGATTGCTGGCAGGGCGCTACGCCCAGCGGCAATGGTGACAACTTCAAAAGTGTCGCCGCCAAATTCATTTTGCAGCGAATCAAGGGCTGGCATTTCCTTGCGGCAGGGAGCGCACCATGTGGCCCAAAAATTGACCATGACATATTTGCCCTGCCAGTCAGATAACTGATGTTCGCCACCATCCGGATCGTGGAACACTACTTGGGAAACATCTTTGGGGGCACTGGAAAACACCAGCTTCTTCATCGTACCGGCCCGCAATGCCTCTAGTTCTGCGGTTCCGGCAAATGTGGCGTTTGCACCAAGGACCAGTGCCGTATAAAGGACGGCGGAATGAAGTAAGCGCATAAATAACCCTCCGAGGGCATAAAAGATGACCAACAAAACCCAGAATGCGATGTGGGGCGGGCGGTTCGCCGCTGGTCCGGACGCGATCATGGAGGCA
>CAXMPY010000002.1:19155-43448 GCA_964195275.1 uncultured Paracoccaceae bacterium | reverse complement strand
CGAAGCCTAAAGGACGCCACCAATGTGCGCCGAAAAATCTGACTACAAACATACGCTGAACCTACCAAAAACCGATTTTCCCATGCGCGCGGGGTTACCTACACGTGAACCGGGCTGGTTGGAAAAATGGGCCGACATCGGCGTTTATGACCGTCTGCGCGAAAAGTCGGACCGCGAACCGTTTATTTTGCATGACGGCCCTCCCTATGCCAACGGGCATCTGCATATCGGCCACGCGCTGAACAAAATCCTGAAAGATATGGTGGTGCGCAGCCAGCAAATGATGGGGCGCGATGCAACCTATGTACCGGGCTGGGATTGCCACGGTTTGCCGATCGAATGGAAGATCGAAGAGCAGTACCGTCAAAAGGGTCGCGATAAGGACGCCGTGGATGTGGTTGATTTCCGTCAGGAATGCCGGAAATTTGCTGAAGGCTGGGTTGAAATTCAACGCGACGAATTCAAGCGCCTTGGTGTCACCGGCAACTGGGCCGAACCTTATAAAACGATGGATTTCCATTCCGAACGGGTGATCGCCGAGGAATTCATGAAGTTCCTGATGAACGGCACGCTGTATCAGGGGTCAAAACCGGTGATGTGGTCACCTGTTGAAAAGACCGCATTGGCCGAGGCCGAGGTTGAATATCACGATAAGGAAAGCTTCACGATCTGGGTGCGGTTCCCGGTTTTGGACAGCCAAAACGCGGCGATCAAGGGTGCTGATGTGGTGATCTGGACCACGACGCCCTGGACAATACCGTCCAACAAAGGCGTGGTCTTTTCCAGCGATATTTCCTATGGAATTTATGAGGTTACGGGCGTGCCTGACCCCAGTTGGGTGCAACCGGGTGATCGGTTGCTTTTGGCCGATAAACTGGCCGAAGCGGTACTTGGTGCTGCACGCGTCGAAGGTTTCACCCGGATCGGTGATGCAGGTGATCTGTCTGGCACAACGCTGGCGCATCCTTTGGCCGGAACCGACGGCTCGGGCGGCGAATGGGATCAACCGCGCGATTTCCGCGCTGCCCCGTTTGTCACCGACGATGAAGGCACTGGTTTTGTGCATTGTGCGCCATCCCACGGGATGGAGGAATTTGAACTTTATCGCGATGCTGGCATGTTGGCCGAAGTGATCACCTATAACGTGATGGAAGACGGATCGTTCCGCAAAGATTTGCCGTTTTTTGGCGGCACGCAAATCCTGAAGCCAAATGGTAAAGAGGGCAATGCGAACAAGGCCGTAATCGACAAACTGGCCGAAAGTGGCAACCTGTTGGCGCGGGGCAAGATCAAACATTCTTACCCGCATTCATGGCGGTCCAAGGCCCCAGTTATCTACCGCAACACCCCACAGTGGTTTGCGGCGATCGATCAGGCGGTCGGTGACGGCAAGGACGATCTTGGCAAAACCATCCGCGAGCGGGCGCTGACCGAAATTGACAACGTTGCCTGGACACCACCGACAGGGCGCAATCGCCTGCATTCGATGATCTCAGCGCGGCCCGATTGGGTGTTGTCGCGACAACGGGCCTGGGGTGTTCCGCTGACCTGTTTTGTGAAACTTGGCACCTTGCCAACGGACACGGATTTTCTGCTGCGTGACCCGGCTGTGAACACGCGGATTGTTGAAGCGTTTGAGGCCGAAGGCGCTGACGCCTGGTACAAAGACGGTGCTAAGGCGCGGTTTCTGGGCAATGACCATAATCATGATGAATACATCCAAGTCACTGATATTCTTGATGTTTGGTTTGACAGCGGGTCAACCCATTCGTTCGTTTTGCGTGACCGCGCCGATGGTGCCGCGGATGGGGTCGCCGACCTATACCTTGAAGGTACTGATCAACATCGCGGCTGGTTTCATTCATCTATGTTGGAATCGGTTGGCACCACTGGCCACGCGCCTTACCGCGCGGTTCTGACCCACGGCTTTACGCTGGACGCCAAGGGCGTGAAAATGTCCAAATCATTGGGAAATACAATTGTACCGGATACCGTGGTCAAGCAATACGGTGCTGATATTTTGCGGCTTTGGGTGGCGCAGGCGGATTATACCAACGACCAGCGGATCGGGCCGGAAATTCTAAAAGGCACCGCCGATAGTTACCGGCGTTTGCGCAATACGATGCGATTTTTACTGGGCGCGCTGAACGAATTTTCGGCAACTGACCGGGTTGATGCGGCCCAGATGCCGGAACTTGAACGCTGGGCCCTACACCGGTTGGCCGAACTGGATCATACCGTGCGTACAGGCTATGCGGCATACGATTTTCAGGGGGTATTTCAGGCAATCTTTACCTTTGCCACCGTAGACCTTAGCGCGTTTTATTTTGATATCCGCAAGGACGTTTTATATTGTGATGGCGATACCGCAGAACGCCGGGCGGCGCGCACCGTGCTGGATGTCCTATATCGCCGGCTGACGTTGTGGCTGGCCCCGGTGCTGGTGTTCACGATGGAAGAAATCTGGCTGGAACGCTTTCCGGGTGACGCCAGTTCTGTGCATTTGCAAGATTTTGATGACACACCCGCCGATTGGTTGGATGAACCGCTGGCCGCCAAATGGGCCGGTATCCGACAGGTTCGCCGGGTGGTGACATCGGCGTTGGAAATCCAGCGGCAGGAAAAGGTGATCGGGGCGTCGCTGGAAGCAGCACCTGTGGTGCATGTGCGCGAAGAAAGCGTGCTAAGTGATTTAAAAACGGTAGATTTCGCTGATATTTGTATCACCTCTGACGTGGTTCTCACCAGTGACCCCAGCCCATCAGAGGCGTTTCGGATGCCCGAAGCCGCCGGTGTCGGGGTGGTGTTTGAAAAGGCCGATGGCGCCAAATGTCAGCGCTGCTGGAAGATATTGCCCGATGTGGGCAGGCACAGCCACGGCGATGTTTGTGCACGGTGTGAGGCGGCGCTTGGATAGTCGTATATGGACTTTTTCACCGGTAGTCGCATGAGCCATAACTTGCTATATGATGCAGATTGCGAAACCCGTGTTTGAAACTACAATCGATACCCCAACTGGACCGGTCACAATAAGTGAAACACAAGGTGCCATTGTTCGCTTAAATTGGCGACAGGGCGGCGAAGACGATACGCCCCTGCTACGACGGGCCGCCACGCAAATACGGGCGTATTTTCAAAAAAAAGAACGCTATGATTTCGATCTACCCCTGCGCGTTGCCGGTTCTGATTTTCAGCGCGCCGTTTGTGATGCGATGTCTGCTATTCCGTTTGGGGAAATCCGTACCTACGGCCAGATCGCCCAAGACCTCGGCGTTCCCCCGCAAGCAGTCGGCGGGGCCTGCGGTGGCAACCCGATCCCGATCATTATCCCGTGCCATCGTGTGCTGGGCGCGGACAGTCTTGGTGGCTTTTCCGGAGCCGGTGGTGTTGAAACCAAGGTGGCGCTGCTGCGACATGAGGGTGCGGCGGGTCTGTTGATATGAGCATAGCGGTGTTTCTGACCGTCCTGCTGGCGGCTTTGTTGCACGCGGGCTGGAACGCCATTGTGCGCACCGGGGCCAGCAAAATGGCGTCGATGCTGATGGTGTCGATGGGGGACGGGCTGATCGGGATGGCGGTTGTGCTAACCCGACCTTTGCCGGGGGTTGAGATTTGGCCCTGGCTGGTGGCGTCCGGCCTGATCCGAACCGGATATCAGCTATTTCTGACCTACGCCTATGAACAGGGTGACCTTAGCCGGGTTTACCCGATTGCGCGGGGTGCCGCACCCATGATGGTGCTGTTGGTCGGGGCATTTGTGCTAAGCGATGAGATTAGTGTCAGCCAACTGGCCGGTATTCTGACATTGGGGGCAGGTATTTTGCTGATGGCACACGGTGTGTTCAGCAATGGTGAAAGCCGACGGTTGGTGCCGTTTGCTTTGGGTTCTGCATTGGCAACGGCGGCCTATTCGCTGGTTGATGGCGTTGGTGCGCGGCTGTCGGGTGATCCGATCGCATTCGTAGGTTGGGCATTGTTGTTAACAGCTGTGTTTTTCACGCCAGTCGCAGTGATGTCGCGCGGCCCGAAAATATTCGTTGCCAGCAAACGCAGTTGGGCAATGGGTGGGGTTGCTGCCGGCGCGTCTTATCTGGCCTATTCTATCGTGGTCTGGGCCATGACCCAGGCCCCGATAGCGTTGGTTGCCGCCCTGCGCGAAACCTCAATCTTGTTTGCAGTTCTGATCGGCTGGCTGTTTTTTGGTGAACGGATGGATCGCGGCAAGGCGTTGGCGGCGGGATTGATTGTGGCGGGCGTCGTGATGACGCGGGTTTGAAGGGTGGGGCTAGGTATGGCTGCTGGACGCTTAAACCTACCAACATTGAATTAGGAATGAATAGCTGTTTACGCGACTTTAAACACATAGACCTGCGAGGTGACGTCTGGCTCTATAAAATAGTACGAGCAAAAAACCGGTGATTGATCGACCAATTCCCAAGCCCCGGCTTTAGTCAGCGCATCAACTTTTTGCTTCAGTTCTTGTTCGCCGTATGTTTCGGCGCGTGTATTGAAAATGATATGGCCGCCGGGCCGGGTAATCCGGACAAATTCGTCCATACAACTTGGTGGCGCGTGACCAGGGCCAAGTGATCCAAAACACGTGACTGCCGTGAACGTATTGTTCTCTTCAGGCAGAATATCACCCAGGTCATGTTCATAAAGCCGTTCATACGGCTTTGGCGACCCGGCATATTTCAGCATTGCTGGTGATAGATCAGACCCAACAATGTTGCGAAATCCGACCAGCTCTAACATTCCACCAATGATCCCAGTGCCACACGCCGCGTCAAATATCGGCCCAGAATTTAGGCCGACATGGCGTGCAACCATCGAACAACCAATTCCAGGAACTCGGTATCCGTTGCCGAGGTTTTCAGCATCATAACCTTCTGCCCAACCTTCATACGCAGCGCGCGTGGCCTCTGCGTCTTTCGCGCCGTAGACGCTGCTTAAGTTTACCATTGCGACCCTTCAATCCCCGATATTGGGGATGACTGTCACAGTATACCAATTTGTGAAATTTAAAAAAACAGACGCATAGCTGGTTTCATGCGACGGCAACTTTGTCCCGCGTTGCCAACATTTACTCGAAACCGCGAACCCAAGCTGTTATCTCACCCGCGCGCCGGAAACACCTGTTGTGCCGCCCCGACGAACACGATGTAGACCGATGTCACGACCAACCCCCATAACGCCCAACTTTCGGGGTAGAAATCGACCAAGGCGGCCCAGCCTGCGAAAATCGTCCACCCCAGGGTCATCGGCAAGGAAACCACGCGCCAACGTTTTGTACGCATCGGATGGATAAATTTGATTGGGATGAACATCGCTGCCGCCAACACAACGACAATGCCAAGCATCACCCAAAAATTTGGCGTCAGGGCAAACAGTACCAGCACCACCATGTTCCAGCATCCGGGGAAGCCGGAAAATGAATTATCTTT
The DNA here is from genome assembly GCA_964195275.1 of uncultured Paracoccaceae bacterium. Lineage (GTDB taxonomy): Bacteria > Pseudomonadota > Alphaproteobacteria > Rhodobacterales > Rhodobacteraceae > NVTR01. Next base: position 38,004 of record CAXMPY010000002.1, on the reverse strand, counting down.
TGTTTTCATGCGATTATCGGCAAAATACATCGCACTCGTAAAGGTGATGACGATGATCGCGATCCAACCGGTCCAGCCCGGCAGCAGGCCGGATTTGAACAATGCATATGCCGGAACAAACACGTAGGTCAGATAGTCAATGATCAGGTCCAGCAGCACGCCATCAAATTGGGGCGCATTCCTTTTTACATCGAAATGGCGCGCCAAAGGGCCATCGATACCATCGACAAAGAAAGCCACGACCAGCCACAAAAACATCAGGCTCCATTTTTCCTCGACCGCTGCCAGCATCGCCAGCATGGCGAATACCGCACCGGTGGCGGTAAACAAATGGACCGCAAGGGCGCAGGCTTGTTTTGTCATTGGGGGGTCATGGCGGAAGTTTGGATTAGGCGCAACGCGTGATCTAACTGATGTCAGGCTAAGCCCTTGGATGGGCGTTCTGGTAGACTTCCATCAACCGCGCGGTATCGACGGCAGTATAGGCCTGGGTCGTCGACAACGAGGCGTGGCCCAACAATTCTTGAATCGTGCGCAAATCGCCCCCTGCCGTCAGCAGATGGGTGGCGAAAGAATGGCGCATGGCGTGTGGCGTGGCTGTGGCGGGCAGGCCCAGTTGGGCGCGGGCAATTTCCATGACTTTGGCTATTGAACGGGCGTTCAGCTTTTTGCCGCGCACCCCCCGAAACAACGGTTCTTCGGGGTCCAGCGGGTAGGGGCATAGTGATGCGTAGCGTTCAACAGCCCTTTGGGCGGCGGGCAGTACCGGTACGATGCGTTCTCTGCCGCCCTTGCCCTTAATGTGCAAGGTTTCGGGCAAATTAGCACTGGCACCGGCTAAACTCAGGGCTTCTGATATCCGCAATCCGCAGCCATAAAGCAAGGTTAACACCGCCACATCACGGGCGGCGACCCAATCTTCGCGGGCCAGATCTTCAACCCGGTCAATCATGGAAACGGCGGCGTCTTCGGCCAATGGCCGGGGTAATTTTCGTTGGAATTTCGGGGACCGAGTGGCCAATACCACGGTCGGATCAAAACCTTCTTTTTCCGCCAACCATCGAAAGAACGATTTCACGGCCGATAAAGATCGCGCCAATGAACGGGCGGAAACACCGCGCGCCCGTTCGGCCGCCATCCAGGCCCGCATATCGCGAATTTTTAAAGATTTCAGAGGGGCAAGCCCGGTACTGTCGCCAAAATGCGCGCCGATAAAGGCCAAAAAACCTAAGACGTCGCTTTCATAGGCCGTCAGGGTGTTATTAGCGGCGTTATTCAGGGCCTTTTGGCTGGTCAACCATTTGGCCAACGCATCGGTCGCTGCCGGAGATATCGCCGTTACGCCAGCCACCGGCGCATCGATAGTTCAAAAACCCCGGCAAAAAACGTCATTAGATCCGTGCCTTGGGTGGACTTGAATTGATGCGGGTCTTCCGAACCAAATACCAACATACTGGGCAGGGTACCGGGGCCAAGGTCAAGTTTCAGGCACGCTTCTGAACGGATCCATTCGGCATTTTTGCCATAGACGTCACCATTTTCGGGCTGGATCTGGCGCAACGTCACCACCCGGATCGGCGCAATGCGACCGCGCGAAATATATTGATCCACCATACCCTTGGGCGCACGTACCAAGACGCCATCCAGTGAACGTAGGGCGTCTTCGTCATCCTGTTGGTTGCTTTCCAGCACCAGCCGCACCGTATCGACGCGCATGATATCGGCAACATCGGCCAGGTTTTTCATGAAACCGGTGAAATCTGTCGGTTCCAGCATTTGCAGGATTGCGCGGTGCACAACATTGGTACCGGCCAGATTTTCGTACGCGGCCGCAATCACACTGCGGTGGGTATCTTCCAAACGGTCCAGCCGGGTTTCCAGTCGGTCCAGCGCGATGCCGCGCAAATCGACGATGTTGCAGCCCAACGCAGACGGGTTTGCCGCCACCAACGCACGCATCATTTCGGCGTCTTCCAGAATTATTTCCGGGTCAGCAATGACTTTATCGCGAATGTCATTGCTGGCTTTGGCTGATTTGCCCATGTCAGACCCTATGTTGTCGCTGTCGGCCATTTCCCGATCTTACAGTATTTTCTGACCAGTTTTTGCCCAATCAGCCATGAACGCGTCCAGTCCTTTGTCGGTTAACATGTGGTTTGCCATGGCTTTTATTACGTTTGGTGGCGCAGTTGCCACATCGGCCCCGATCAGGGCGGCGTCTTTCATGTGATTTGCAGACCGGATCGACGCGGCCAGAATCTGGGTTTCAAAGCCAAAATTGTCATAAACTGTGCGAATATCGGCAATCAAATCCATGCCATCAAGGTTCAGATCGTCCAGCCGGCCAATGAAAGGCGAAATAAATGTCGCATCTGCCTTGGCAGCCAGCAGCGCCTGATTGGCAGAAAAACATAACGTGACGTTAACCATCGTACCTTCGGCGCGCAGGGTTTTGCAGGTTTTTAGGCCTGCCCATGTCAAGGGCACTTTCACGGCAATATTTTCAGCAATTTTTGCAAGCTTGCGACCCTGGGCCAGCATGCCGTCTGCATCAAGTGCGGTTACTTCGGCCGATACCGGGCCAGACACGATGCCGCAGATTTCTTTGGTCACTTCCAGTATGTCGCGCCCTGATTTGAGAATAAGTGACGGGTTGGTGGTGACGCCGTCTGCCATACCCAGATCGTTAAGTTCGGAAATCGCTTGAACATCGGCTGTATCTACAAAAAATCGCATATTTGGCTGCCTTTTGAATTTTGGGACTGTTTCGCGGTTTGTTTTATCGTAGGTCAGGTGCGTCGGAAAGGTCAAAAGGCAAGACATATGGCGGCAGTATCATTTTTTGACCAAGGTGATCTGGTTGGGGTTCTGACCACGCAGCCGCTTGACCGTCTGTTGGATTACAAAGCGCCCGAAGGTGGTTGCATGACTGGGGCATTTGTCGAGGTACCGTTGGGGCCGCGAAAAGTGCTGGGGGTGGTTTGGGGTGCCGGTGCCGGGGATTTTGATTACGCCAAGGTTCGTTCAGTCATTCGGGTGCTGGATGCCGTGCCCATGCAGATTGGCATGCAGGAATTTTTGGGACGTGTCGCGGACTACACATTAACCCCGATGCCCGCGATGTTGCGCCTGGCCACGCGATCACCGGGGCTGGGCGACCCGCCGTCCATGCGCAAAGTCTATCGGTTGGGCACGGGCGCGCCAGATCGCGAAACCGAGGCCCGGCGTCGTGTGCTGGCTGTGTTGGGCGAATATGGTGGCCTGGCCTTTACGTTGAAAGAGCTGGCTGAAACCGCCGGTGTATCAAGTTCTGTCGTAAAAGGTTTGGTAAAACAAGGCGTTGTGGCAGAAGAAGAAAGCCCGCGTGACGTGCCATACCCGCGCTTGGACGCGGATTTTGGTGGTGTTGATTTGGCGCGCGATCAGGCAATTGCTGTGGATCGGCTGCGCGAAAAGGTGGTTTCGGGGGGCTACGCAACGACGTTGCTAAAGGGCGTAACCGGGTCTGGGAAAACAGAAGTGTATCTGGAAGCCATCGCCGCAGTGTTGCGCGGCGGCCGCCAGGCGTTGGTTTTATTGCCGGAAATCGCGCTGACGGCCGAATTTCTGGCCCGGGTCGAGGCACGGTTTGGCGCGCGGCCCGCCGAGTGGCATTCGGGCGTGACGATGACCGAACGGCGGCGTTGTTGGCGTATGGTTGGCGAGGGTGGGGCCGATCTGGTCGTTGGTGCACGTTCGGCCTTGTATCTGCCGTTTCGTGACCTGGGGCTGATCGTTGTCGATGAAGAACATGACACGTCCTACAAACAAGAAGATGGCGTGGTCTATTCGGCGCGTGACATGGCGGTGCTGCGGGCGTCGATTGACTTGGCCCAAGTGATACTGGCGTCGGCGACCCCCAGCCTTGAAAGCTGGGCGAATGCCCAAGATGGCAAATACGAAAAACTGGAACTGACCAGCCGCTTTGGGGTGGCCAAATTACCGGAAATGCGCGCGATTGATATGCGCAGCGAAACATTGCCAGCCAGTCGTTGGATATCACCAACATTGCAACAGGCGGTAGCAGCGCGGGTTGTCGCCGGTGAACAGGCGATGCTGTTTTTGAACCGCCGGGGTTACGCGCCGGTTACAATTTGCCGGGCCTGTGGGCATCAAATTGGCTGTGATCAATGTGACGCACGCATGGTCGAGCATCGGTTTCTGAAGCGGCTGGTGTGCCACCAATGCGGGGATACAAAACCGTTGCCAGACATCTGCCCGTCGTGTCAGGCCGAAGACAGATTGGCACCCGTTGGCCCCGGTGTCGAGCGGCTGGCAGAGGAAGTGGCGGCGCTGTTCCCCGAGGCGCGGGTGGCGGTATTGTCTTCTGATCTGTTCGGGTCGGCGCGGGCATTAAAAGCGCAGATATTGGCGATTGCCCAGGGTGCTGCTGACATCATCATCGGCACGCAACTGGTTGCAAAAGGACACAATTTTCCATTGTTGACTTTGGTGGGGGTCATCGACGCTGATCTTGGGTTGCAGGGGTCTGATTTGCGGGCCGCCGAACGCACGTTTCAGCTTATGCGGCAAGTGTCGGGGCGCGCCGGTCGGGCCGAAAAGCCAGGCGTGGCGTTGTTGCAGACTTATCAGCCAGAGCATCCGGTTATTCGCGCTATTCTGGCAGGTCAGGAAGAAGATTTCTGGCGCGCTGAAGCTGCCGAACGCAAAGCGGCGGGTGTGCCACCTTATGGGCGGTTGGCTGGTATTGTTTTGTCCAGCCCAGATGTGGCCGCCGTGTTTGATTTGGGCAGTGAAATGGCGCGTCATGACGGGCCGCTGCAAAAAATCGGTGCGCGGCTTTATGGACCGGCCCCGGCGCCAATTGCCCGGATCAGGGGGCGACATCGTGTGCGTTTGTTGGTGAAGGCCGACAAATCCGCGCCCCTGCAAGCGGCCCTTAGTTCTTGGATATCTCAGTTTAAAATACCTAATAACATGCGGTTACAGATCGATATTGACCCACAACATTTCTATTAGCAGGGGCGGGCAATGGCCCGCCATTATATAAGCCTTGCGGGCGATTTGCGCTGCGCGCGGCGGATATTTTTGAAAAGAAGAAAGGCGGGCGGCGATTTGGCCTCGTCAGTTCACTGATTTGGGCATATGGGGAAATTATGCAGGTTGTATCCACCGATAGCGCCCAACAGATGCCAGTTTGGCGTCGACCGATCGCGTTGTTGTTTCTGTTCGCATTTGCGATGCCGATTGCGTTTAATACCTGGTCGGCATTGCTGAACAACTTTGTGATCGAGGCCGCGGGTTTTACCGGCGTTGAAATTGGCTGGCTGCACACGGTGCGCGAAATACCCGGGTTTTTAGCAATCGGCGTGATCGCATTAATCATGTTCATCCGCGAACAAATATTGGGCATCGTGGCATTGTTGATGTTGGGGGTGGCCAGTGCGGTGACGGCGTGGTTTCCCAGTCTGGGCGGGTTGCTGACAGTCACCATGATCAGTTCGATTGGTTTCCATTATTTTGAAACCGTGAACCAGTCTTTGCAATTACAATGGATCGACAAAAAACGCGCACCGCAAATGTTGGGGTGGATCGTTGCCATCGGGTCGGGGGCTTCATTGCTGGCCTATGGGCTGTTGGTTCTGACCTGGAATAGTTTTGATCTGTCCTATAATTTTGTCTATCTGGTCAGTGGCGGCATTACAGCGGCGGTGGCGGTATTCTGCTATTTTGCCTATCCGCAGTTTGAGGCGCCAACAAACCCGCAACTGAAGACGATAGTGCTACGTCGGCGCTATTGGTTGTACTACGCGTTGCAAGTTATGGCCGGGGCGCGCCGTCAGGTATTCGTTGTTTTCGCTGCATTTATGATGGTTGAACGGTTTGGTTTCGAAGTCCATGAACTGACTGGGCTGTTTTTGCTGAACTATGCCGCGAACATGGTTTTTGCGCCCCTAATGGGCCAGGCAGTTGGGGTCTGGGGCGAGCGCCGGGCGTTGATATTTGAATATGTTGGCTTGGTAATCATCTTTATGGCCTACGGCGGGATATATTACTTTGGCTGGGGCGTGGTGCTGGCGGCGGCACTTTATGTCATCGACCATTTATTTTTCGCGCTGGCATTTGCACTGAAAACCTATTTTCAAAAAATTGCCGACCCACAGGATATTGCACCAACGGCGGCGGTGGCGTTTACGATCAACCATATCGCGGCTGTGTTTCTACCCGCTATGCTGGGCTATTTATGGGTGACGTCACCGGGGGCGGTCTTCGGGCTGGCGGCTGGTATGGCGCTGGTTTCATTGTTACTGGCCTTGCTATTTCCACGCGATCCAGAACCGGGAAATGAGACAATATTGTCGGGCAAACACAGTTTCGTACAAGCCTAGATTTATCTGAGTCGACGGTCTTTATCGGCCAAAGTAATACCGGTGCGGGTTGCCCAATAGGGGTTGGTTTCGCCGGATTAGAAACACTTGCTGGTCTGCTGCAGAATGCGTATCTGCAAGGCGACTTGGCCCCGGGATAAAATATGCCAACTTTCACAGCTTTTACCACGCTTGCTGAACACACACGGGCTGAAAACCTAAGTGCCGCGCTGGCCCGGCTAACACCAGAGCCAACGGGCGTTGGCGTGTTCGTCATTGAAGATGGGTCCGGGCGCTGGGAAGTTGGCGCCTATTTTGTCGAACAGCCCGATGTGGCTGGGCTGGCGCTGCTGGCCGCCGCATTTTCTGCAAAGGCGTTTGTCGTCTCGGCGTTGCCCGAAACCGACTGGGTCGCCCATGTGCAGCGCGAATTATCACCGGTTCAGGCGGGTCGGTTCTTTGTCTACGGCAGCCATGACGCCGATAAGGTTCCCGATAATGCGGTTGGTTTGCTGATCGAGGCCGCGATGGCGTTTGGTACCGGGCATCATGGCACCACTTTGGGGTGTTTGCGTGCCCTTAATCAGCTGGTATCCGACGGGTTTGTTGCTGACCGCGTTGCCGATATCGGGTGTGGAACGGCCGTGTTGGCGATGGCGGCGGCGCGATGTTATGCAGGCGACATAATTGCAGGCGATATTGACCAGGTTGCGGTAGAGGTGGCGCAGGCCAATGTTTTGGCAAACGGTCTGCAAAACCGGGTAATTTGCGTTGAATCGACCGGATTTTCACATCCGGCGCTGGCGAAGGGCAATTTTGATCTCATTTTCGCCAATATTCTGAAAGGTCCGCTAATTGAATTGGCCCCGGCAATGAATCTGGCCGCAAAATTCGGCGGAAAGTTAATATTATCTGGTATTTTAAACAGCCAGGCGGACGATATTGTTTCCATTTACGACGCAAACGGCTGGAAAACACTGCATTGCGAGAGGATTGTAGACTGGTCGACGGTTACACTGGAAAAAATCCGCTCATAGGGGCAGTGTTGCTCGCAAGATTTTCCGGGTGCCATAAACCTGCCCCATTCCCCGGGAAAACTGTGTCGTACGGGCAACTGTGAAATGTGATGAGGTTCCTATGGCTGACGCGAAACAAATGCAATTTGGACAACGGCTGCGACGTATTGATCGCAACCATCGTAAACTTGCGCAGGGCTATGTGACATCGGTTAATCATGATGGGTTGCTCATTGCCCGTCCGCGACCAATTGATGTTCGTTTAACCTGGCGTGGCGTGGCGTATGTGATCATCGTTATGATGGCTTTCAAAGTATTCCTTTTTGCCCAAATTGGTGCAGCGGCCTACCAAGAAAAGGTTACGGGTTTGCAAAACGGCACATTGGCACAACAAATCGGCGCCTACGTCATGGTTGCAGACCCTGTAACAGTAAAAATTGCTGCAGCGTTCGGCGCAGCGGCAGAATAATCCCTCAATAAATTTGACGCTAACAGAACAGGGCCACCCAAATCGGGTGGCCCTTTGTGTATTCCAAAATACCTTGGTGCCGACGTTTTAGCCGAATTATCAGGTGATCTTGTTTATGTCGCTGCGTGTCAGACCGATGTCATTCAATTGGACCTCTGTCAGATTGCCCAAAGCCTGCCGGGTTTTGCGGTTTTCATTCCAAGCCACGACACCAACAAACAAGTTTGCCACAACCGCAGCCAGATATGTACCAGCACGGGCGCTAAATCTAGTCGGGGTGTTTGTATGAAGCGTTGCCATTGTATTTGTCCTTTAAAAACAGGCGCATTATCGCGTCTTAAGACGGCATTTATGCCCGTCTATTCGTTCTGACAAGTAGTATTTCTGCATTGCTCCCATGCAAGGATTGCATGGCCGATTAATCTGGTAACTTTATGGTAAATATACAAAAATACGGATCGGTGATCCGTCGTTGATGGGCAAGGACACGGCGGCTCTTGTCGATTTTGGTACATGTCACGCGCAAACAGGCAACTGTTGCAGGCACTAAGATTTTCTGGCGGATGTTCGCGTTTCGTGCTAACCCGGCGAAAAGACAATAAGAGCAGGGTAAAAGATGCGCGTTTTGGGGATAGATCCCGGGCTTCGCAATATGGGGTGGGGCGTCATTGATGTAGATGGCGCGCGCCTTGGACATGTTGCCAATGGTGTATGCAAATCAGATGGCGATGACCTGGCGGAACGCTTGCTTAGTCTGTTCAATCAATTGACCGAAGTGGTCGCAGAATTTTGCCCGGAAACCTGCGCGGTCGAGCAGACATTCGTCAATAAGGATGGGGCGGGAACCCTAAAACTGGGGCAGGCGCGCGGCATTGCGATGTTGGTCCCGGCTAAGGCCGGGCTGGCCATTGGTGAATACGCACCCAATACCGTTAAAAAAGCCGTCGTTGGTGTTGGACACGCAGACAAACGCCAGATTGATCACATGGTACGCCTGCAATTGCCCGGTGTGAAAATTGCCGGGCCAGACGCCGCTGACGCGTTGGCTATCGCGATTTGCCACGCCCACCATGCCCAGTCAGCAAATCGGCTGGAACTGGCGTTGAAGAAAGCCAGCGCGTGATAGGTAAAATCTCGGGCCGAATAGATTACCGTGGCGATGATCATGTACTGATTGATGTGCGCGGTGTGGGGTATGTTGTGTATGTGTCGCAACGAACCTTGGCCGGATTGCCAGGACCGGGGGAAGAGATTGCGCTGTATACCCAACTTTTGGTGCGCGAAGACAATCTGCAATTGTTTGGCTTTACCACATTGGTTGAAAAAGAATGGCACAAGCTGTTGATTGGCGTTCAGGGTATTGGTGCCAAGGCGTCGATGGCGATACTTAGTGCGCTTGGCCCGGATGGGGTAAGCCGCGCGATTGCATTGGGGGACTGGAACGCCGTTAAAGCCGCCCAAGGTGTCGGCCCTAAAATTGCGCAACGCGTTGTAAATGAGCTGAAGGAAAAGGCACCGGCCATCATGGCAATGGGGGGTGGCGGGGTTGCCAAACCCGAGGCCAGTGCGGATTTCGAGGTTATTGAACCTGAGCAAGCGACACCGGTAACACCGGCACCCCTGCACAATTCCGCGCAATCCGAAGCCCTGTCCGCCTTGCAAAATCTGGGCTACGGCCCAGGTGACGCGGCGGGTGCGGTGGCCCAAGCCGCCGGCGACACGCCTGATTTGGCAACGCCTGATCTGATCCGGGCCGCGCTAAAGCTTTTGGCACCAAAGGGTTGATGACATGAACGAACCCGATCCAACGTTGCGCCCCGAACCAATGCCAAAAGATTCTGACCGGGCCTTGCGTCCGCAAATGCTGGATGATTTCATCGGGCAGAAAGAAATGCGGGCCAACCTGAAAGTTTTCATTCAAAGCGCGCGCATGCGCGGCGATGCGATGGACCACACGCTGTTTCATGGCCCCCCCGGTTTGGGCAAGACCACGCTGGCGCAGATCATGGCGCGGGAGCTGGGGGTGAATTTTCGCATGACCAGCGGGCCGGTCTTGTCCAAGGCGGGTGATCTGGCGGCTATTTTGACCAACCTTGAAGCCCGTGACGTGTTGTTTATCGATGAAATCCATCGCCTGAACCCGGTGGTGGAAGAAGTGCTATATCCGGCGCTGGAGGATTTTGAGCTGGATCTGGTGATTGGCGAAGGGCCGGCCGCGCGCACGGTGCGCATTGAATTGCAACCTTTCACACTGGTCGGGGCAACTACACGGCTGGGGTTGCTGACAACGCCGCTGCGCGACCGGTTCGGTATTCCGACACGATTAGAGTTTTATAGCGTGGACGAATTGCACCAGATCGTGACCCGTGGGGCACGGCTGATGAATATTGAGGTGGATGACGACGGCGCCCTAGAGATTGCGCGCCGTGCCCGCGGAACGCCGCGGATTGCAGGGCGACTATTGCGCCGGGTGGTTGATTTTGCACTGGTTGAAGGGGACGGGCATCTGGACAGGGATGTTGCCGACAACGCCCTTACCCGGCTGGCTGTGGATCATTTGGGGTTGGATGGGGCCGACAGACGGTACTTGCGTTTGATCGCCGAGAATTACGCCGGTGGCCCCGTTGGGATTGAAACGCTTTCGGCAGCATTGTCTGAAAGCCGGGACGCGCTGGAGGAAGTCATCGAGCCCTATTTGTTGCAACAGGGGTTGATCCAGCGCACCCCACGCGGGCGGATGTTGGCCCCAAAGGCATGGACGCATCTTGGCCTGGCAGAACCCAAACCCGCCACGCAAAATGGACTGTTTGGAAAATGAGCGCTGCGCGCAAATTTATTTTTCGGCCTCCGGCGGGGATATTTGCGCGCCAAAGATGGTATTGATGACGCCTGATATAGTGCAAGCGCATTTTACCGGAATAGATGATAACTATCGGTTTGCCCGGTGGCGGCGCGCGATTGTACCGGTGGTATTTGGTGTTGATGACGCCACCCTGACAGTGGTCAAAGGCGCGATCCAGGCGGTGGTAAAGCTGGCAGGTCATCATATCAGTGACCCTGACCCGGAAATGGGCGCAAACCTGATGGTGTTTTTTCTGGCCGACTGGGACGAGCTATCTGAGGTGCCTGATCTTCAAGGGCTAGTGCCTGAATTGCCTGCGCTTCTGGGTCGACTAAAGTCAAAGGACGCAAATCAGTACCGGCTGTTCAGGTTTGAAAGCGACGGGTCGATCCGCGCCGTATTTGTGTTTTTGCGCATGCAGGGCGCGCTGGCTGAGATGGATGCCGCGGATTTAGCATTGGCGCAGGCGGTGCAGATTGTTCTGGCTTGGGGGCAGGGGGCATTTTCAGAACGATCACCATTGGCCACCGTTGATTCTAAAGGCGTAATACGCCCTGAAATCGCGTCGCTGATCCGGGCAGCATATGATCCGATATTGCCGGTTGCTGCCGCAGATCCAAGTCACGCATTGCGGTTATTTGCACGACTGGGGGCGCAATAAAATGCACCAATTCAAATTTCGCATTTATTATGAAGACACGGATCTGGCGGGCATTGTCTACTATGCCAATTACCTGAAATTCATCGAACGCGCGCGTTCGGAATTTATACGCGAACTGGGGATCGATCAGAAATCCTTGCGGGAAACTGACGGCATCATATTCGTGGTGCGCCGGGTCGAGGCGGATTTTTTAAAGCCTGCATATTATGATGACGAACTGATCGTACAGACCAAACCCAAGGCCGTAACTGGTGCCAGACTGGTGCTGCGCCAGGATGTGTTGCGCGCAGGCGTGATGCTGTTTTCAGCGTTGGTGACATTGGTCGCGGTAACGGACGCGGGCGTTGCAGCTCGAATGCCAGCAAATATTCGCTTACTTTTGCGGCAAACCGGGTGAAAACCCCGTGATCTGACGTCCATGACGTTGGCATTCCCCGTTCAAAGGGCATAGTCTGTGTCAATCAGAGCCACATCAAGATGGCCGCTAGATGAGCAGGTAATATGGATACCGAAACCCTTGCGATTGCGCGTGAGATTGATTTCTCATTTTTGGCGTTGTTTTTGCGCGCTACCTTTACAGTGAAACTGGTGTTAATTGTTCTGATCGTCGCCTCATTCTGGTCGTGGTCGATCATCATCCAGAAGCACCTGAATTTTCGCCGTGCCAGGACAACGTCGACAACTTTTGATGCCGCATTTTGGTCTGGTGAACCGCTGGACGAATTGTACAACCAAATTGGTGGTAGCCCGTCTGGACCATCCGAGACCATATTTTCCGCAGGCATGCTGGAATGGCGTCGATCCCATCGCGACGATGGTGGCCTGATCGCGGGGGCGCAATCGCGCATTGATCGATCAATGGATGTTGCGATTTCCAAGGAAGTTGAAGGGCTAAATAGCGGACTGTCGTTTTTAGCAACGGTTGGATCGACAGCACCTTTTGTTGGGTTGTTTGGCACGGTTTGGGGCATCAAGAATGCTTTTGAAGAAATCGCGATCCAGCAGAACACCAATCTGGCGATTGTCGCCCCGGGTATTGCCGAGGCGTTGTTGGCCACCGGCATGGGGTTGCTGGCGGCGATACCGGCAGTGATTTTTTATAATAAACTGACGGCTGACAGCGAAAAGATAATCGGTGGTTATGAAGCATTTGCTGATGAGTTTGCCACCATCTTAAGCCGCCAGTTGGACAGTTGACATGGCAGGTGGCGCAGTACAGCGTGGCATTAGTGGCCGCCGCGGTCGGCGGCGCAACCGGGCGCGTGTGATGTCAGAGATTAACATCACACCGTTTGTGGATGTGATGCTGGTGCTGTTGATCATATTCATGGTGGCGGCACCCTTGCTGACGGTCGGCGTGCCGGTGGAATTGCCAAAAACCGCCGCAAATGCCTTGGCGACTGAACAGGAAGAACCGCTGACAATCACGCTGACGTTGGATGGACGCTTGTTGATCCAAACCACCGAGACAGAGCCAGAGGCGTTGATCGAAAAGTTGCGCGCCATCGCGCTGGAAAGAAGTGACGACAAGGTGTTTTTACGCGCGGACGGGGCCATTCCTTATGATCGCGTTATGCAGGTGATGGGAGCGCTGAGCGCTGGTGGCTTTCGCGACATTGGCTTGGTGACAGATGCCGGAGGCCCCAGCTTTGACGGGCGTGATCAGTAGGGCAGTGAAAGTTGAAATCGGGCGCATATATATCGGGTATGGGGCATGGCGGGCTGATCCTGTGGGCATTGTTCGGCGGGTTATTCCTAAACGCGCGCGACCCGCTGCCAGTGCAGGCCTCTAACGTGTCACTTATTTCAAGCGAAGAATTTGCGGCACTGGCGTTGCCAAATGAGGCCCCGGTCATTGCGGTTGAAACGCCCGTGTCTGCGCAGCCAAGCGTTCAGGACGACGCACCCATTATTGTGCCTGCAAGCGAAGTGTCACCCGACCCCCCAAAACCAGAAGGAGTGAAACCTCCGGCTGCTGAGGGTTTGCCAGCCATTCCCGAAAGCCCAATCACGCCGCAAACAGATGTAGTGGTCCAGGCCCCAAATGCACCAGCCGCGCCTGCGATTGATGAACAGTCAGAAACGGTGCAGCCGGACCAAGCCCCCACACCGGCACCTGCACCTAGGGTAGCACCAATAGCCGCGCCCGCACCTGCCTTAGATGCAGAGATTGCCGAAACAACAGCACCGGAAATCGCCCCAGATGAAAGTGCGGACACGCCAGCGCCAGAAACCCCGGCTACAGCCCCAAAAGAGGCCGCGACTGAGATCGTGACAGAAGCCGAAACGCCCAGGTTTGCACCAAAAACGTCGCAACGCCCGAAGGTTCGGCCCGTCCGGCCTGTTCAAACTGCGAAACAAGACGAACCCGGAACCGATCCGATCTCTGACGCGGTTGCCGAGGCTGTGGCATCAGAAACACCTGAACCGGCACAACCAACGGGCCCACCTTTGACCGGCGGCCAGATCGAAGGGTTTCGTGTGGCCGTCGGAAATTGCTGGAATGTGGATTCCGGTTCTGCGGCGGCCAGGGTAACGGTGACGGTTGGGTTTAGTCTGGATCGCAGTGGCAAACTTGTGCAGAATTCGCTTAAATTTGTGACAGCAACGCAAGGCGAGAGCGGCGCGATAAATGCCGCATTCGAGGCTGCCCGGCGGGCAATTATCCGCTGTGGTGCCAAAGGATATGAGTTACCGCTGGAGAAATACCCGCAGTGGAAAGATATTGAACTAACGTTTAATCCCGAAGGGATGAGGATCAAATGAGATTGATGATTACTGTGGCGGTTGGTTTTGCTTGCCTGCTGATAGGTCTACCTGCAATTGCGCAACAAAGCCGCGGCCCCCTGAGGATCGAAATTACCGAAGGTGTGATTGAACCACTGCCAGTGGCTGTGCCTGATTTTATTGCCGAAACGGCCGATGCTGCGAATTTCGCCATCGATATCGCCCGTGTTGTTGCAGCTGATTTGATCGGCACCGGGCTGTTTAGGGAAATTCCCAAGAACGCGTTTCTGTCAACGCCCACCAGTTTTTCCAGTCCAATCCAATATTCTGATTGGAAGACGTTGAACGCACAGGCATTGATCACCGGCGCGGTTGCCACAGGCAGTGATGGGCAGTTGACCGTCAAGTTTCGGGTGTTTGATGTGTTTTCGGATGCCCAGCTTGGCGATGGTTTGCAATTTGGCGGCGCGGCCAACAGTTGGCGACGAATGGCCCATAAAGTCGCGGACGCGGTTTATAGCCGGATCACCGGTGAAGGCGGCTATTTTGACAGCAGGGTTGTTTTCGTATCCGAAACCGGCCCTAAAAACCAGCGCGCCAAACGGTTGGCAGTGATGGATTATGACGGTGCAAATGTTCAGTTTCTGACGGATGACAGCGCCATTGTTCTGGCACCACGGTTTTCGCCAACTGGCGACCGTGTGCTGTACACAAGTTATGAAACCGGTTTTCCCAAAGTAAACGTTCTGGATGTTGGCACGATTGAACGCCGTGCGCTGGATGTTCAGGCCGAGGCGCTGACATTTGCACCGCGCTTTGGCCCGGATGGCAGCACGGTTGTGTTGTCCCTGTCCCAGGCCGGTAATACCGATATATTCAAAACGCGGGTGGATGGCGGCCCGTTGGTACGCCTGACGTCGACACCATCGATTGAGACAGCACCTGGGTTTTCACCTGATGGCAGCTGGATTGTTTTTGAAAGTGATCGCAGTGGTACGCAGCAACTATATGTGATGGGGGCCAATGGCGGCGAAGCCACACGCATTAGTTTTGGCAAAGGCCGGTACGGCACGCCGGTTTGGTCGCCCCGGGGCGATTTGATCGCGTTCACTAAACAGGCCAATGGCCGTTTTCATATCGGCGTTATGCGCACTGATGGGTCTGAAGAAAGGCTGCTGACAGCTTCTTTTCTGGATGAAGGGCCAACCTGGTCACCTAACGGTCGTGTGATCATGTTCACCCGTGAAAGCAAAGGGGCGGCAGGCGCCCGCGCGCTTTATTCGGTGGATATCACTGGACGCAATTTGCGTCGCGTACCAACGAATTTGTCAGGTTCCGATCCGGCCTGGTCGCCATTGTTACGCTAGGGCGCATTTCCAAAACAAGTCGCGGGTGTTAGAAGCACAAAAAAACGAGTAGCAAAAAATGGGAAAACCCAGATGAAACTTAACAGCAAAACAATTGTAATGGCGGCGGCGATAATGCTAAGCGCCTGCACAAATGGCGGTGGATTTGGCGGCGGCGGTTTTCGCGGTGGTGGCGGTGGAACAACCGGCGCGGCAAGTGATCCAACCAGTGCCGGGTATTTTCAACAGGCCATCGGCGATCGCGTTTTATTCGCCGTTGATCAACACACATTGACACCAGAATCATCAGCATTGCTGGATTTACAGGCCAATTGGCTGCTGACAAATGTTGAATTTGGCGCGGTTATCGAAGGCCATGCAGACGAACAGGGTACGTCAGCTTACAATCTTGCACTAAGTGGGCGGCGCGCAAATTCGGTGATCGAATATCTGGTCAGCCGCGGTGTTTCACCCGTCCGCCTGCAGCCATTGCCTTTGGGCAAAGAACGCCCAATCGCGATTTGTAGCGAAGAAACTTGCTACAATCAAAATCGACGGGCAGTGACCGTGGTTGCTGCCGGTGGACTGAGCTAAGGGAAAGGCACGCGATATGGCACGCTTGACTGGATTATTCCTGGCGCTGGCACTTGCTGTTATGGCGGTTTCGCCGGTGCAGGCGCAGGATGAAACGCTGGCAGATATTCGCCAGGAACTGTCGGTTTTGTTTGTCGAATTGCAGCGATTGAAACGCGAACTTTCCACCACTGGCGGCGTCGGGGTGACGCTTGGCGGTGGCACAGCACTTGAACGCGTAAACCTGATCGAGGCCGAACTTGTCCGCCTGACGTCCAAAACTGAACAGCTGGAAAACCGCATAAATCGGGTGGTCAAAGATGGCACCAATCGGGTTGGTGATTTGGAATTCCGTCTTGTCGAGCTGGAAGGCGGCGATATCAGCCAATTGGGCGAAACCAGCACGTTGGGTGGCGACATGGGCACTGTCACGGCGGCAGTTGCGGTGCCGTCAACCGACATTGTCCCAGAATTGGCAATGGGCGAACAAACAGACTTTGATCTGGCCGTTGCCGCGCTGGAAGCGGGAGATTTCGCTGACGCCAATCTGGCATTCGCGGCGTTTACGGACACATATACCGGCGGGCCACTGACCGGTGACGCGCATTTTTTCCGGGGCGAAGCGTTGTTCGCACTGGGCGATACCGGCAATGCAGCGCGCGCCTATCTTGAAAGTTTTTCAGGTTCACCCGCTGGAAACCGGGCGCCAGAGGCATTGTATCGACTGGGTATTTCGCTGGGCAGGCTTGGGCAAACCAACGAGGCTTGTATTTCTTTGCGTGAAGTTGGTGTCAGATTTCCTGCAGTGGATTTTGTGCTGGACGCGCAGGATGCGATGCTTGACCTCAATTGCCCGTGACGCTTACCGCCCGATTTGACGATCAACTAAACGACTTACTGGACGGGGACCGCCCGGATAGTCTGGCTGTTGCTGTATCCGGCGGCGGGGATTCAACGGCATTGTTGTTTTTGGCGGCCCAATGGGCGAAGCGCGCAAAATGCAAGCTATTTGCCGCAACGGTCGACCACGGATTACGCAAAGACGCGCTCCAAGAGGCGGCGAATGTTGCTAAGCAATGCGCCAAGCTGGGAATTCCCCATGAAACGCTTACTTGGAAAGACTGGAACGGTGCCGGAAATTTGCAAGATCAGGCGCGCGGCGCGCGTTACCGGCTGATCGGGCACTGGGCAGACGAACATGAAATCTCGCGGGTATTGTTGGGCCATACGCATGACGATCAGGCCGAAACCGTTCTGATGCGACTGGCCCGTGGGTCCGGTGTGGATGGGCTGTCGGCGATTGCGCCGATCAGAGTGTCAAATGGCATTCGCTGGATGCGACCTTTGCTGAACATTCGCCGGGATGAATTGCGCAAGTATCTGCAAGAAAACGATGTTGTTTGGACCGAAGACCCCAGCAATGATGACCCTCGGTTTGACCGGGTTAAGGTACGTGCGGCGCTGAAAGTGCTTGAAACACTGGGCGTCACCCAACAAGGTTTGGCCGATACGGCCACACGGATGATGTCAGCGCGTCAGGTATTGGCCCAATCGGCCTACCAAGCCGCATGCGATATCGCGCAGATTGCCGCCGGAACGGTGACGTTGGATGTTGCTGGCTATTTGGCATTACCGTCTGAAACCAGACGTCGATTGTTGGCCCACACTTTGTGCTGGGTCGCGGGCGAAAAATACCCGCCGCGAAATGCATCGTTAATGGCACTTGAAACAGCCATGTCAGCGGGCAAAGCATTTACACTGCACGGTTGCCTTATTCAATCGCAGCAATACAATTACAGTATCGGACGCGAACCCGCTGCTGTTTCGGATATTGAAACCGAGCCGTCTGAGATTTGGGATAAGCGCTGGAAAGTGATTGGTACCCCAACGGCTGATGTAACGATCCGATATACAGGCGAAGATGGCCTTAAGGATTGCCCAGATTGGCGCGCGACCGGGCACAGTCGGTTCACTTTGATGGCCGCACCGGCGATCTGGAAGGGCGATGTACTGGTTGCGGCACCGCTTGCGGGGTATGCCAATGGCTGGTGCACAGAATTTATCCATAATGAAAATCATTTCTACACTTCTATTTTATCGCATTGAACTGTCCGAGATCATCCCTATTTTAAGCAACAAGCCGTAGATTGCGGACATTGATTATATTGCAAGGAGAGTTACCTTGGGTAACGCACGAAACATCGCCTTTTGGGTCGTTCTGTTTTTACTAATTCTGGCGCTTTTCAACGTCTTTAGCGGCGGGCAATCGACCATTAGTTCTCGATCGGTCAGCTATTCAGATTTCATCGGTTTGGTTGATGACGATGCTGTTGCCAGTGTGACGCTGGATGGCGAAAAGGTCCTGTTTCGGGGGACTGACGGGCAGGAATATGTAACGATCCAACCGCGCGGTGCTGAAGTTACTGATCGTTTGATTGATGCCAATATTCCTGTCAGCGCCAAAGCCCAGGAACAATCGGGGTTAACGTCTATCGTCATGACTTTCCTACCATTTTTACTGCTGATCGGTGTTTGGATTTATTTCATGAACCGAATGCAGGGCGGTGGCAAAGGCGGGGCAATGGGCTTTGGCAAAAGCCGGGCCAAGCTGTTAAGCGAAAAGCAGGGTCGTGTTACGTTTGATGACGTCGCTGGTATAGATGAGGCGAAAGAAGAGCTTGAAGAAATTGTAGAGTTTTTGCGCAATCCGCAAAAGTTTTCACGTCTTGGTGGGCAAATCCCAAAGGGCGCGCTGTTAATCGGACCACCGGGTACGGGTAAAACCCTGTTGGCGCGTGCAATCGCAGGCGAAGCAGGGGTGCCGTTTTTTAACATTTCAGGCTCTGA
>CAXMPY010000002.1:14310-19145 GCA_964195275.1 uncultured Paracoccaceae bacterium | reverse complement strand
GAAAAATTCCAAAAGGAGTTTTATTAGTCGGCCCTCCTGGAACAGGTAAAACCCTTCTTGCCAAAGCCGTCGCCGGAGAGGCGGAGGTACCATTCTTTTCTTTAAGCGGATCTGACTTTGTTGAAATGTTTGTTGGTGTTGGCGCCAGCCGGGTCCGCGATATGTTTGATCAGGCCAAAAAGAACGCACCTTGTATCGTCTTTATTGACGAAATTGATGCTGTTGGCCGGTCGCGTGGCGCAGGCTACGGCGGCGGCAATGATGAACGCGAACAAACCCTGAACCAACTTTTGGTGGAAATGGATGGGTTTGAGGCCAACGAAGGCGTTATTATCCTGGCGGCCACAAACCGCAGCGATGTTCTGGACCCGGCCCTGTTGCGTCCGGGTCGATTTGACCGGCAAATTCAAGTGCCAAATCCGGATATCAAGGGACGCGATCAGATTTTGCAGGTTCATTCCCGCAAGGTTCCGCTTGGCCCGGATGTAGATTTGCGGATTATCGCCAGTGGAACGACTGGGTTATCAGGGGCTAACCTTGCCAATTTGATCAACGAAAGCGCGCTGATGGCAGCCCGTGTTGGGCGGCGTTTTGTCACGATGGAAGACATGGAAAATGCCAAAGACAAAGTTATGATGGGTGCCGAACGTAGGTCGATGGTGTTGACCTCCGAACAAAAAGAAAAGACAGCCTACCACGAAGCGGGCCACGCCATTGTGGGCATGGAGCTGCCAAAATGTGATCCGGTCTATAAAGCAACGATCATTCCGCGTGGTGGTGCGTTGGGGATGGTTGTATCGCTGCCGGAAATTGACCGCCTGAACTGGCAGCGGTCCGAATGCGTACAAAAGCTGGCGATGACAATGGCCGGTAAAGCAGCCGAGATTATCAAATACGGTGCGGCAGACGTTTCCAATGGACCTGCGGGCGATATTCAGCAGGCTTCGACCTTGGCACGCGCGATGGTGCTGCGTTGGGGCATGTCGGATAAGGTTGGCAACATCGACTATCAGCAAGCCCATGAAGGATACATGGGCAACGGCGCTGGTGGTCTGTCAATTTCAGCCAGCACCAAAGAACTGATCGAAGAAGAGGTCAAACTGCTGATTGATGACGGTTATGAAACGGCTTTTAAAATCATCAAGAAAAAGAAAAAAGAGTTTGAACGTTTGGCGCTAGGTTTGTTGGAATATGAAACGCTGACCGGTGAGGACATCAAGAAAATCGTTAAGGGCGAGCCGCTTAGTTCGGGTGATGACGAGGATGACAAACCTGATCAGGGTAGTGCCCCGTCGGTGACAGCGATACCGAAAACCAAACCCAAACCCAAGCCCAAACCCAAAGGTGGGCTCGAGCCCGAGCCGGCGACATAAGATACGACCTAATTCAAGGCCCCGCGGGCAGCGCCGCGGGGCTTTGCTTATTGGATGGCCCGCCAATGCTTCCACCGTTCTGCCCCCTGAATTTCGGAGAACCATTTGCCTGCACTGGTAAGTTCACAACATCGCGGAACGATAAACTGGCTGGGCGGTGTGCCAGACCGTCAGTTTAGTTTGCGGGCCACCGGCGCTGACGCCCTAATGGCAACATTTCCCGGAGTCGCGGACGACAGCCATAGCGGTCTGACAAGACAATCCTGTAGCCGTGTGACAGCTTTGTACCCTTTGGCAACCGACATCCGGAACACCCGGCAGTTTTCGATCCTAAGCGTAGAAGACATGGATAAGATTGCCCAAAATATGGGCCTGAATTCAGTGGATCCTGCCTGGCTAGGCGCATCGATGGTGGTTAAGGGGATACCAGATTTCACCCACCTGCCACCGTCTTCTCGGCTGCAATTTCCCAGCGGTGCGACGCTAACCATCGATTTGGAAAACCGCCCCTGCAATTTACCGGCCAAAGTAATTGACGAAGATGCGCCCGGAAACGGCAAGGCATTCAAAGCCGCCGCCAAAGATTTGCGCGGCGTGACGGCGTGGGTTGAACGCGAAGGCACAATACGCGTTGGTGACACCGTCCGCCTGTTTGTGCCAGACCAACGGGCCTGGGCGCGCGCCTAAGTGCCAGATCCGTTCAAAAATTGGTTTGGCCCTGAAATGGCAGACCGGATTGCGCGCCACTTGGGCGCTGCGACCGATGCTTTTGACCCTGAAGGATTTATCGACCAAGCGCTGAACGGATTGACTGACCTTGAATTGATGGAACGTTCAGAACAATTTTCCAAAGCTTTGGAAGATAATTTGTCTGGTACATACCAGCAAAATGTCGCGGCGATGATCGCGGCGCTTGGCGCGGAACAAGATCCCGACAGCGATACAGAGGTGGATCAAGATATTGGGTTAACCGGGTTTGCGCTGATGCCAATGACAAGCTACGTCGCGCGTTGTGGATTGGGTGTGCCAGCATTCAGTTTGCACGCTTTGTGCGATATGACATCGCGGTTCAGTTCTGAATTCGCCGTGCGCCCATTTTTTCGAGACCACACTGATTTGACGCTAAGGCGCGCAATGGATTGGGCAAAAAACCCGAACAAACACATTCGGCGTTTGGCCAGTGAGGGATGTCGCCCAAGATTACCCTGGGGTATTCGGCTGCAGGCGTTCGTGCGCGATCCGCATCTTATCCTACCGATCTTGGAAAATTTGCGCGATGACAGTTCCGAATATGTCCGCCGCTCTGTCGCAAACAATCTAAATGACATCGCCAAAGATCACCCGGATTTGGTGGCTGAAATCGCGCAAGATTGGCTAATCGGAGCAGACAAAAATCGTGTTCGGTTGGTGAAACATGCTTGTCGCACGTTGATCAAAAATGGTCATACGGGGGCGCTGGCGGCAATTGGCTTTCATCCAGCTGATCTACGCCAGTGTAATTTTGCGATAAATACCAAAACTATTGTTCGGGGCGAAAGTCTTGGATTGACGCTGGATATTACCGCGGCGTCAGGCCCACAAAAGCTGGCGGTGGATTATGTTCTACATTTTCTGCGCGCTAACGGAACACACAGTACCAAGGTGTTCAAGTGGACCGAACTGACGCTGGCCCAAGGTGAACAACGCAAGCTTGTAAAGCAGCATCCCTTTCGCCGCGTGACCACGCGCAAAGATTACCCTGGCCCGCAACGCATCAGCGTTCAGATTAACGGCCAGGACATCGGTGGCCACGGATTTGAATTGGTCTTGTAGCGGGTCAGTTTAGCCGGATCGCGTGTTTGGGGCCAATCCGGTCAGAAATATAATATTAAAAAGCACCACTGATATTGTAGGATTGTTCCAAAGCGAATAGTGCGTGGCCAACCAGATATAACGGGGATAAAAATGAGTGCGAAAATTTTGGATGGCAAGGCCTTTGCGGCGAACGTACGCAGCCAGGTGGCGAAACATGTAACCAGCCTGAAATCTGAACATAACATAACCCCAGGCCTGGCTGTTGTGCTGGTCGGCGAAGACCCGGCAAGCCAGGTTTACGTACGCTCGAAAGGTAAGATGACCGTCGAAGTCGGGATGAATTCATACGAACATAAATTGGAAATTGATACGCCCGAAGATGTGCTTTTGACGCTGATCGAAAAGCTGAACAACGACCCAAAAGTGCATGGAATTCTTGTTCAGTTACCGCTGCCGGATCATCTGAACGAAAACTTGGTGATCAATTCAATTGATCCATCCAAAGATGTTGACGGCTTTCATATTTCAAATGTTGGCATGCTGGCCACCGGGCAGGACGCAATGGTGCCCTGTACGCCATTGGGTTGCCTGATGATGCTGCGCGATCACCACGGGTCACTTTCGGGGCTGAATGCGGTGGTTGTGGGCCGTTCAAACATTGTTGGCAAACCGATGGCTGCATTGTTGCTGCGCGACAGCTGTACCGTCACAATTGCCCATAGCCGCACAAAGGATATCGAGGCTTTGTGCCGCAGCGCCGATATTCTGGTGGCTGCGGTGGGGCGGCCTGAAATGATCACCGGTGACTGGGTTAAGCCCGGGGCCACCGTTATTGACGTTGGTATCAATCGGATCGACGCCCCCGAAAAAGGTGAAGGAAAATCGCGGCTGGTGGGGGATGTAGATTTTTCATCAGCCTCTGAAATCGCAGGCGCAATTACGCCAGTTCCGGGCGGCGTCGGCCCGATGACAATAGCCTGTTTGCTGGCCAATACCCTAACAGCGTGCAGCCGAATGAACGGGCTGGACGCACCGGTCGGGTTGACTGCTTAGATAAATATCGCTAACTGGCTGTAGTTGTTGGTAAATAGGTGTATTTTTACATAATGATTTTGTACTCGTATTTTTTTGTGCACTATATTTAGGTTATGAGTGAATTTTATTCACAGCTTTGGGGACATCTGTGTTCACCCTCGCGAATTGTCACGGTTGTTTCAGTGGCAATATTGTTGGGGATTACCGGCCCGTTTGGCACCTTTGTCAGTCTGAATATTTTTGAACGCCTGGTCTATTGGAGCGCCGTAGTTCTGATCAGCACCGTCTTTGTCCATGTTGTCAAGGTGGTCATTGATCTAAAATTTCCTAAATCTCGACTGGTGGAAAAAGGCATTGGTTTGTGCCGCCATGCTGACGGTAATATTGGCGCCTGTCCTTAACTGGTTGACCAATGTCGTGATCGTTAAAACTTCGATGTACGAAACGCCCTTTTGGGTTTTCGCGTCGTTGACCTTTGCGCTAACCCTGCTGGCCATATTTATTCGGCGCTTGGCAAGCTATCAAACTATTAGTGACAAACCACGGATTTTTGCGCGATTTGCCGATAAGAAGGCCGACGGCATCATGTGGATAACGGTGCGTGACCAGTATGTTGATGTGAATACAAATCGA
>CAXMPY010000002.1:0-14300 GCA_964195275.1 uncultured Paracoccaceae bacterium | reverse complement strand
GAGGGATTGAAACGCTTTTGATGCGTATTCTGATGCATTGGTAGAACTGGACGGGATGCTTGGGTTGCAAGTGCATCGATCGCATTGGGTCGCAAGTAGTGCGGCCGTAGCGCTAAAAAAGTTTAATGGGCGAATCTTTGTCGTACTGCAAGATGGGACCGAAGTACCGGTTAGCCGGGCATATTGTGACGCCGTGCACGCCAAATTTGGCTAATTCAGTGGGAATACATGCGTCGTGGTGCCGGTAATCACGACCCGCGCATCTTTGCTGAATAACGACTGCAAGGCATCGTCTGAAGATTTTAGGCCACCGGTATATGTTCCGTAGGCGGGTAGGATCAGCCTGTTTTCGTCGTAAATAAAACATGGCCGCGAAATTCTACGCCCGGTTAGGCGCACAGAATATTTAGGATGGTAATGCCCAGAAACCTCAGCTGTGGCAGTCGGCAGCGCGATGTGGCGAAAGGTTAAACCTGATTGGCAAAATTCATTTAGATGAGACCCGCCAATACTAAAGGGGGCAGGGTCGTGGTTGCCGGCGATCCAGACCCATTGCCTGCCTGCCTGCAGGTGCTTGATCCAGGATAATTCGCTGTCATCTAGGTCTTGGGTCGCCTGAATGTCATCAAAACTGTCACCAAGACAGACAATATTGTTCGCCCCACAGTTTTCTATATCGCTTTCAAGTCGGGCCAACGTTTCCCGGGTGTCGTAGGGCGGCAAAAAGGGGCCGCTCCGTCGCAGTATTCGCCCGGATTTCCCAAAATGCAGGTCGGAAACTGTAAGCATTTTCTGATCTGGCCACCAAAGTGCGCCAGACGCCAATGCGCAAAGAGACTGGCCTGCTATGTTGAATTTGTGCAACCTACCGGCAGTTTCCCTGGATTTATCAGTAGAAATAGTTCGGTTCATCCAATACCCACCTGCGTCATGACCTGTTCTGCAGCCGCCGATAACAGCCGTTCGTTGCCGGACCCGTCCACCGGGACCCGCCCCATTTCCAAAAACAGCGGTGCCGCGAATGGGGAAACCCGATCAAGCACGCGGTGATCCACGCGGCCATGTGTACGGGCCAGCATATCTTCGATCCGGCTGAAATCCACGAGCCCTTTCATGGCCTCTTCGCGTGTGATTTTCAGCATCACGTGTTCAGGGTCGTATTTGCACAAAGTGTCGTACAATATATCAGAAGAAAAACTGGTTTGTCGCCCGGACTTTTTGGCATGAATTGAACGCCGTTCAATCAAACCCGCAATAGTTGCCGCATTCTTAAATGTTCGCTTCATAACGGCGTTGCCCGCCAGCCAGCCCTCAAAAACTGATTTCAAAACCGCTTTCTCAAATAGTGGTGCAGGGTCATGCACCGGTTCCAACCCCCAGATCAGTGTGGCGTAATCCGTTGCAACAAACCCAAGCGGATGCAGACCCGCAGTTTCCATATGCTGCGTTAGCAACAGCCCAAGTGTTTGCATCGCGTTGCGACCTGCAAACCCGTAGATACAGGTGTATTCGCGCCCGTCATCTACAAAAGATTCAACCAATATGCGCCCGGGTTCCGGCAGTTTTGATACGGTCGCCTGTAATGCCAGCCAATCCGCGGTATGTCGCGGCAGATCGGGCCAAGGACCCATCTGGAAAAGCCGCAAGATCCGTTCCGACAATTGCGTAGAACAGGAAAACTTGGTGCCGGAAAAAACCGCCACTTTGGGTTTTTTGGCCGGGTTTGGCGTAACCTGAACCACCTGTTCATTCAGGCTATCATAGCGAACGACTTTGCCGCCGATTAAAAACGTGTCGCCGGGCGTTAACGTAGACGCAAAATATTCTTCCACTTCACCTAATGGTTTGCCACCCATACGATTTTTCAGGCGGACCGGTAAAAGATCAGTGTCTTGAATGGTGCCAATATTCATACGGATTTTAGCAGCAAGTCTTGGGTCACGCAGGTGCCAAAACCCGTCAGGTGTTAGGTGTAGCCTCTGCCAGCGATCATAAGAACTTAGCGCGTAGCCGCCAGTGGCCACAAAGTTCAAACAATCATCAAAATCGGCGCGGCTAAGGGCGCTATAGTCGCCCGATGAATAAACTTCCGCATGCAATTGATCGGCGTTAAACGGGCCCGCACAGGCGGCGATCAGGATATGTTGGCATAGCACGTCGCGGGGGCCAGAACTGCGGGGGTCGCCATCCAGATCATGGGCCTTTACGGCCTGCAGCGCGGCCACACATTCGATGATTTCAAACCGGTTGGCCGGAACTAAAATTGCCTTGGACGGGGAATTATAGCGGTGATTAGCACGACCAATGCGCTGCACCAGACGTTTTACGTTTTTCGGGGCCCCAATTTGAATAACCAGGTCAACATCGCCCCAATCAATGCCCAAATCAAGCGATCCGGTACAGACAATTGCGCGTAATTGCCCGGCCACCATTGCCGCCTCAACCCGTTCACGCTGTTCGCGGGCCAATGATCCGTGGTGAATACCAATGGGCAAGCTTTCTGAGTTTTCCAACCATAGTTTATGGAAAAAAATCTCGGCCTGCGCCCGCGTATTGTGGAATATCAGTGTTGTTTTATGGCGCTTTACTTCATCTAGCACCGCCCCAATTGCATAGGCAGCACCACCGCCAGCCCAAGGTGGCGGTGTGTCCAATACCATCATCTGAATGTCAGGATCAGGCCCGGGATCGGCGTGAATGATTTCGCAAGGGTCAGGGTGGCGGGCCAAGTACCGGGCAATCGCGTCTGGGTCTTCCACGGTGGCTGACAGGCCAACACGACGCATCTGCGGGCACATTTTTTGCAAACGCGCCAGGCACAGCATCAACTGATCGCCGCGCTTGTTTTCAGCCAGCGCATGAATTTCATCAACAACCACGCGCTGCAATCCCGCGAACATCCGGGGGGCATCCTCAAATGAAAGTAACAATGCCAGACTTTCGGGTGTCGTTAGCAGAATGTGGGGCGGATCCGCGCGCTGGCGTTTCTTTTTGGTGGCCGATGTGTCGCCAGTGCGGTGTTCAACCCGGATTGGCAGGCCAATTTCGCTAATGGGTGTCGATAGATTTCGCGCAATGTCAGCGGCCAGCGCCTTTAGCGGCGAAATGTAGAGCGTGTGCAAGCCTTCGCGGGTGTCAGACCCCATTTCGACCAAAGAAGGCAGGAATCCTGCAAGTGTTTTACCACCGCCCGTTGGTGCAATCAGCAGCAATGCAGGCAAATTCGCCTGTTTTAGCATCGCGGTTTGGTGCGGATGGATTGCCCAACCACGGGCATCGAACCATTGGGTAAATGACACGGGCAAAACGGACATGTGCCCAGTCTACGGTGTGAAATCTTTCAAGAAAAGATGTTCATGGGCCAGTGCAGTTAAATTCGCAAATTCGGGCCGCACCTAATGAACAATCGTTTCTTCTTTGACGAACATATTGGCCCAGGCCCGGTCGATCAAATCGGGCGACATCTGATAGGGAATACCTTCAAATTCGCAAATTGCGATCATTTGGTCGATCAGAAACACCGGTTGATAGTTTGCATAGATGTTTTGAATGGTCGGATATTTGGTTTTCATCAGATAAACTAACGCATCCTCATCCAGCGGAATTTTCCGTTTTCGGGCCATCATGGCAAAAATCTTTAGGTAATCTTCCTGATTTGGTCCGTCGATTTTGATTTTGAAGAAAATTCGGCGCAAGGCGGCCTTGTCAAAAATCTCATTCGGGTGAAAGTTGGTTGAAAAGATCACCAGCGTGTCAAACGGAACTTCGAATTTTTCGCCCGATTGCAGGGCCAAGATGTCTTTGTTTTCTTCCAGCGGTACAATCCAGCGGTTAATCAGCGCCTGTGGTGGTTCGGCCTGTCGACCAAGGTCGTCCACAATAAATATCCCACCGGTAGATTTCATCTGCAGCGGCGCCTGATAGGTGCGTGACGTCGGGTTGTAAACCAGATCCAGCATTTCCAGCGTCAATTCACCGCCAGTGACAACTGTGGGTCGTTCGCACAAAACATAACGTCGATCATACCGGTTTGACGTTCGACGAAGATTGTTGGGGTCATCAACCAGTTCTTCAGCGATATTGTGAACGATGGGGTCATAAACGGTGATCACTTGACCTGAATATTCGATGGCGCGCGGTACAAAAATATTGTCACCAATCGCGTCGCGAACACCGTTAGAGATCGACGATTTACCATTTCCGGGTGGGCCGTACATCAAAATTGAACGCCCAGCAGACACAGATGGCCCCAATTGGTCCAGCAACTCATCCGGCAATATCAGATGTTCCATAGCCCCGGTCAACATGTCGCGGGTGACCTGAATGTTGCGAATTGACTGTCGCTTCACTTGTTCAGCGTATTCCGACATGGGAATGGGCATCGCGCCGTAATATTCAGATTGCGATAGGGCATCTAACGCCCGTGCTTTGCCGGCATCGGTCATCTGATAGCCCATTTCACCGCCTGAATTGGCGTGCAATGTACCGGTAGACTGCACCAGGTTTTGACCACGTGCCAAATCCATTAGTTCTTGGGTTACATTTACGGGTAAACACATTACGCGCGAAAGTTCGGTGACCTGTTCCAGGTTCATACGAAACATGGTCTTTAATAGAATATCGCGCATCATCACTGATGTCAGCCCGGTATCTTCCATCGAGCGGGCGGCGGGCGGTTCCATCACTGGTCTGTTCTGCATATTCATCTGCGCACCTCAAACTATTGGCAGTTCGTTGTTTTTGTGCTGATTCTACCGCGCGCGCGGGAAATGAACAACAAAAACGCCGAACAGTTTTTATTTCGCCCAAAATTGCCATATATCGTTGAAGAAAAGATCAACAGGCAGCAACTATGAGCAGACCAAACCCTACGGTATTATTTGGCTTTTTTGTGGCGGTGATCGTTGCATTATGTGGAGCTTCGCTGTTGAAAGGCGGGTTTTACATTGGCAAGCACGAGGGCGACACATTCCATTTGCTGCAAATCGTATTTCGCATGGCCGAAGGACAATGGCCGCATTTGGATTTCATGACGCCAATTGGTGTTCTGGCTTTTGCGCCGATAGCCTTGTTTGTAAGCCTTGGATACGGTGTTGGTACGTCGATATTCTTAGCGCAAACCGTTGTTTCCCTATTGGTTCTGCCTGCCGTTTGGTGGTTGGCCTATAGTCGGCTGCGCGGTGCTTTGCCCTATGCGTTTGGATTAATAATATTCGTTTTGATTGGTTCTTTGGTGCACGGCGAGGCGCAGCGCAGCGTTTCAATTTCAATGCATTATAATCGTTGGGCTTGGGCGGTGGCATTTATTGCCATAACCGCCGCGGTTATTCCGGCAAAAGCCCCCGTGCGGCCACGGATCGATGGCACGATCATTGGCATTGCGATGGTGGTGCTGTTGCTGATCAAAGTAACTTATGTTGCGTCTTTTGCAATTCCGATCCTTGTGGCTCTTTTGTCGCATCGGGCATTTGGGACGTTGTTGAATGCCATGGTCAGCGGGATTGTCGCAATTGCTGTGGTGACGTTGGTGGCGGGGTTGGACTTTTGGCAGTCATATTTGGGCGATTTGCTGTCGGTGGCGCTGTCGGACGTTCGCCCTAACCCGGGGGAACCGTTTGGCGCTGTCGTGGGCGCACCGGCCTATTTAGGGGCCAGCCTGACCTTGTTTTTGTCGGTCATTTTTTTGCGACAGGCGCGTCAGTTTACCGGCGGCCTGTTACTTTTGCTTCTGGCACCCGGATTTTTTTACGTGACCTACCAGAACTTTGCGAATGATCCGCAGTGGTTGCTGTTGTTGGGTGTATTGCTTGTGGCTTTGGTGCCTGCAGGCGAAATTCGCAACGGTCTTGGATGGGATATGCGCACCGCACTTAAAATGTCAGCGGCGGTGGCTTTTGCGATGGCCATGCCGTCGTTCCTAAATCTGGCGTACAGCCCATTTCGTCACTATTTTGTAGACACGTCCGACTATTCGCAGATGCTGCCCAAATCCGTGGCACATGCCGATATATATACTGTCAACCTGCGAACCGCGCGCACGAATGCAAATGTGCCATTGGCGGGCGGTGGTATCGGTCTTAGTGCCTATGACGAAATGGCGGGCCGGGATGATCCCACCATATTCAAAGGCGAAACATTGCCCGATTGCGAACTATCGCTGGGATTAAGCGCTTGGTTCGATGTTATCGTAGCAGATCTGGCAGAGGCTGGTTTGGCGCAAAACAAATCAATATTCGCCGCCGATTTGTTTTCAAGCCATTGGCTGTTTGGCGGCCCCGTCCCGTTGGAAGGTGGATCGCCCTGGTATTATGGCGGCCTGCCAGGCATCGAAAACGCGGATTATCTTTTGGTGCCGTTGTGTCCGGTAACACCAAAATTACGCCAACAAATATTAACGCTGGTGGATGAGGCTGGATTAGAATTCACCGAAATTCGACGGACGCCGCTATATATTCTCTATGCACCCATAAGGGGTTGATTATGTGCCATATAAGGCACCCGCAATCAAATAAAACGCCAGCGTTCCACCAAGGGCCAGGCCCATTGGGAAATCTTTTCGGGTCCAACTTTCCCAGTCCGGTGCCAGTCGTTTAGCAGCGTCACTTCGCCGGAACGCCCGGTGCGTAACGACGGCTGCCAATAATACCGACGCGAAGAAATACAACAGTAACCGGCCGTCTGCTGTCGCGATGAACGGCGCCATTGCGGCGGCAAATTTGGCATCACCTGCACCAATTGCCCCGATCATATTCAACCCAAAGCCAACGGCCAGAACAACCACCAATTGCAACAATCGCGCCGGATAATCGGTTAGCGGCAGGGCGATCAGACCGACAACCAGAAATATCACCGCCAGCGCAACAACTGCCTTGTTCGGAATTTTCATGAATTTCATGTCGTTCCACGCCACCCATATGCATATGGGCAGCGCGAAGGGCAAAAACCAAATGGCCGACCAAGCCGTGATCGCCATTGTCAGTATGTCACGTTGTTTTCAAGCGCCCGCAGGGATCGTACCGCAGCTTCAAAATACTGTGGATGGGTGTCAATGCTTTCCTGCAGCAGTGCCTTACCGGTTATCACATCGCCTTGTTTAATGGCCGCAAGCGCGAGTGTGTGTAGCAATAGCGCACGTTCGATTTGCGTCATCGAAACCACTGGCAAGTTGTAATTGTGTTGCGCACCACGCGCCAAAACCAAGTTGTTTTTCGCCGTAAACAAGGTGCTGTCATATTTCAGCGCCTGACCAAACAGATCTTCAGCGTCTGAATAATTCCCGCGGGTTAATTTAGAATACCCCCAGTTGTTCAAAACGCTAGACGGGCGTGTCGTCAGACCAATGGCAATTTCATAGAAACTATCGGCTTTTTCCCATTCTTCGTTACCATCAGCGATCATCGCCTCTAGCCGATATCGTTTGTACGTTTCAAACGTTGGCGGGATAGCGTCAAGTTCAACTTCGGCCTGGTCCCAGTTGCCCGATCGGATCAAACTGTCGGCGTATGCGACACGATCGTCGTTGGTAACGTCGGGATGGGCGACAACACTGGCCCAGACGATGTTTGCGTCAGACGTGTTCCTTGCCCGTACCAATGATATGGCAAGACCACGCATCACATCAATGCGTTCTGGATTTTGGGCCAATGTTCGTTGGAAATGGGCGACCGCTTCGTTGGGATCAGCAGACGATAGCATGATGTCGTTCAGGTTGCTTTCGTCGATGACGTTGACACCCCGCAAAGCGCGTTCAACTTCTGCGTCCGAATTCGTGGGTTCACATGCTGAAAGCGCGACCGCGCCGCCCAAGCACAGTGTAACAAATATCTGATGGCGCATTTGCCCGCGTCCTTTTTACGACTCTCATTAGTTCGCTTGTGTTTTAGGGTGTCGACAAAAGCAGGTAGTCACCCTGTCCCCGACGCACCAGTGCGAACGCAAAATTGCTGGGCTCAGAATAGTCCGGAGATTCAAGTTTTTCGAGTGCTAAGCGCAAATTGTCTCGAATTTCGACACTTTGGCCACTGTCCAGTGCAAATGCGGTACGAAAGACACGCTCTGCTTCGCCGAAATTACCCTGTTCCATCAAGACAACACCCAGATTGTTCCAGGCCGGTGGAAATGTCTCGTCTTTGTCGATGGCTTGGCGCAAAAGGTCTTCGGATTGTCCAAGACGCCCTAGCTTTAAGTTCGCCGACCCCAGCGCTGACAACACATCTACAGTTAACCCCTGTTGCCCCGCGGCGCGAAAATAGGCCTTAATCGCGAGTTCGTATTCGCCTGCCGCCATCAAACGGTGGCCGACCAGCAATCCATCCACTGACACTTGCCGGTTATCAAATCCAGCGGGTGCAAAAGGGCTTTCATTAACCACGCCAAAGCCGCCTGCGTTTTCACAAGCGGCCAGTAACCCTAAGGCGATACAGATCCCCATCCGTTTTATGTTTGGCATTACATTAGAAATTCGCGGTTTTGAAGGTTTCGATAATCCGGTATATGGAAGGGCCGATCAGGATGATCAGCAGTGGGGGCACTGTAAGCATCATTGTCGCCAGTGTCATCTTGGTCGGCAAAGTATTTGCTTTTTCTTCAGCCCGCATCACGCGTTTGTCGCGCATCTCTGAGGAATATACCCGCAACGCATCTGCGACCGAAGTACCAAAACTTGCCGACTGGATCAGAACCGTTACAAAGCTGGATACATCTGGAACGCCGGCGCGTTCGGACATGTCGCGCAGAACTTGAATACGGTCTTTACCGGCCTTCATTTCAAAAGCCACCATTTCGTATTCATCGGCCAGCGATGGATACCCAGACCGGATTTCAGTAGCCACGCGAACAATTGACTGATCCATAGATTGCCCGGCTTCGACACATACCAGCATCATGTCCAGCGAATCCGGGAATCCGTTAATAATTTCTTCCTGACGCTTTTGCTGACGCTTTGTTACCCAATATTTGGGCAGCATGTAGCCAACCAAACCTGGTCCAAGAATTGTACCCAGTGTCATTTGGATCGACGGTTCGCCCGCCGACAACTGATATATTGCGACGATGATGCCAATCAGTAATAAGCCGATGCCAAGCGAAAATTGCAGGAAATGATAGGTGCGGACCGAATTTTTGCCGCGATAGCCAGCCTGAAGAAGCTTCAGCTTGATCGCGGAATATTCTTCTTCGTCTTTTGGTTCCAGAAAGTCCGAATATTTTTCTAACTTGTCTTTGCCAGTCCCGTGGCGCAGTTTTTGGGCGATCTCGGGCGAATTTTGGCTGCTGCGATTGGTATTCTTCAGCTTATCCAGCGGATCAACGCGCTTCTTCATTAGAATTGGCAGCGTCAGCAAGACTAGGAACATGCCCAAGATGCCGATCGCCAATAACGGGCCAAAAGGGCCCAGTTGTTCGGTCAGCATGGTTTCGATATTTTTTATCATAACAGCCCCTTAGACCTTAATGTTCACAAGTGACCGCATGACGAAAACATTCACCACCAAAAACCCAGCCACAACTAGGGCGGCCGGTATGAAGTAGGCCGTTTCTTTGACCTCATCAAAATAATTGGGCTGAATGACATTGATCATGACCAATGCTCCAAGTGGAAAGACCGATAGGAACATGCCAGACCATTTCGCCTCGGCCGTTATGGCGCGCACGCGCCGGAAAAGTTTAAAGCGTGATCGGATGACCTTTGCTAACCCGTCCAATATTTCCGCCAGATTACCACCAGAGGTTTGTTGAATGGTCACAGCAACCGCTAGAAACCGTAAATCCTGAAGATCCAGACGATTTGCCATAGCTTTCAACGCTTCGCCAACGTCACGCCCGTAGGCGCTTTCGTCTGAAATAACACCCATCTCCGAGGCAAGAGGATCAGGCACTTCTTTTGAAACGATCGTTAGTGCCGCCGAAAACGGATGACCGACACGCAACGACCGAACCATCAATTCAACGGCGTCCGGCAATTGTTCTTCGATCATCGAAAGCCGCTTTTTAGCTTTGTTATTTACCCAGACATAAATACCGCCGATGCCCATAGCGATAGAAATGGCGATACGAATACCCAGCCCCACGCCGGTGCCAAATGTTAACCCGACAAACGCGAAAACGGCCAAAACGCCCATCATTATGATCAGCTGAGGCGGCGTAAACGCGATGTTTGCTTTTTGGGCTTTCTCGGCCAGAATGGAATATAACGGGATTGACCGCGATTTCAGATGCTGGCCCATTTCTTTGCGCAGCTGGTCCAAAACCTGTTCGCGACCGACACCTTTTTCAAGCATCTCCAGACGTCGATTGACCCGATTGTTCAGGCTGATCGATTTTCCGAAAACAGTTAGGTAGATGCCTTCGACCAGCACCAGGACTGATATGAATATCAGGCCGTAAATTAGTGGTTCTGCGCTAATAACCATTGCGATCAACCCCCTTCAAATGGTTCAAAAATGCTGGCGGGCAAGTCATATCCCCACATCCGGAAGCGTTCTGAATAATGACTTCGAACACCGTTAGCTGTGAAATGCCCAATGATTTTATTATCTGGTGTCAAACCGACGCGCTGATAGCGGAACACTTCCTGCATCGAGATAACTTCGCCCTCCATGCCTGTGATTTCAGTGATCGATGTCATGCGACGCGACCCATCCTGAAGACGGCTGATTTGTACGATCAAGTTCACCGCCGACGAAATTTGGGCGCGAACGGCCTTTAGCGGCATTTCAATACCGGCCATTGCGATCATGTTTTCAAGGCGGGATACACCGTCACGGGCGCTGTTGGCGTGGATCGTGGTCATCGATCCGTCGTGGCCGGTATTCATGGCCTGCAACATGTCGATAACTTCTTCGCCACGTGTTTCACCCACGATAATACGGTCGGGGCGCATCCGCAGGGCGTTTTTCAGACAATCCCGCTGCGTAACTGCACCTTTGCCTTCCACGTTCGGTGGCCGGCTTTCCATCCGGCCAACATGGGTCTGTTGAAGTTGAAGTTCCGCCGTATCCTCGATCGTCAAAATGCGTTCACTGTCATCAATAAAGGACGACAAGGCGTTCAGGGTTGTGGTTTTACCAGAACCCGTACCCCCCGAAACGATGATGTTCAGACGGGTTGAAACGGCGGCCTGAAGATAGGCGGCCATTTCTTCAGTAAAGGCGCCGAATTTTACCAGATCATTGACCGCCAATTTTTCTTTTTTGAATTTACGGATCGAAACCAATGAACCGTCCACCGCAATTGGCGGCACCATCGCGTTGAATCGCGAACCATCCGCAAGACGGGCATCAACATAGGGGTTACTTTCATCAACCCGACGGCCAACGGCGGAAACGATTTTGTCGATGATGCGCAAGAGATGACGTTCATCTTTGAATGTTGTGTTGGTTAGTTCTAGTTTACCGTCAATTTCGACGAATACCTGCTGTGGGCCGTTGACCAATATATCATTGATGCTTTCGTCTTTCAAAAGCGGTTCAAGCGGGCCCAGGCCGGTAACTTCGTCAAAAAGTTCTTGATTTAGGGTCGCGCGTTCGTCGCGATTTAGGACAACCGCCATTTCTTCCAACGCTTCGCCTGCTATCGCCGAAATTTCAGCCCTTAGATCAGCTTCGGCGGCACCTTCCAGCGCGGAAAGATTAAGATTGTCCAGCAACCGCTTGTGCAGCTCGACTTTAACTTCGCCCAGGCGTTCTTTGCGTTTCTTTTCTTTGTCCAAAGGGACAACACGTGCAGCTGATTTTGGCGGCGCTTTACGCTGCGCGATTGGTTTGGCCTGCGCAGCATCTGCTGGTGCAGAACCAGAGGCCGGAACTTCGACCAGTTGTGGTTTCGTGTCGTCTGATTTTTTGTAGCGCGAAAACATGAAAATATTCCCTAAAGTCAGCCGCCTTGTGCGACCGACAGGTTGAGTTCGTGAACAGATACGGCAAGTTTGTTAATTTCTTTGCGCATCGAATTTTTGGCGGCGGACTCGGCCAATGGAACGCCATTGTCACCGGCTTCCATCACTTGTTTGCCACCATCCGGGATCATCACTTCGATGTCGATATCCAGGCTTTCAGCCATGCGTTTCACGCGACTTTTGCCGTTCATATCGGTAAATTTCGGTGACCGATTCAGAACGTAGCGCAGTTTTTCAAATGGTAATTCTTCCGCCTTCAAGGCACGTATCATGCGCAGAGCGTTCTGTGCCGACCGCATATCAAGTTCTAGCGGCGTGAAATATACGTGCGCCGCATGCAGCATCACTTCGGTCCACTGCACAACAGTTGACGGCATATCGATGACCACATAGTCAAAGTTCGCCTTGGCGACGTCGATCAGGCGCTGCACATCCTCAGAGGCAATGAAATCCAAAGGCAGCATCTCGGACGGCGCGGTCAATGCAAACAGCGTGTCATTATAAGTGACAAGCGCTTGCATGAATGATTCATTGTCCATGTTTTCAGTGTCGGACAACAGTTCGAATACCGCTTCGCGTCGCTGAAGATCAAGATAAGTGGCCACCGAACCGGCCTGTAAATCCAGATCGATTATACAAACCTTTGCCGGGTCATTTTTGTCAATTGTTGCCAATTCCCAGGCCATATTCACAGCAAATGTTGAAGCACCTACACCGCCCGCCAACCCATGAACGGCCAATATTACGCCATCCCGATCAGCACCGCCAGTTTGCGGGGTGTTTTGAGCAGCCAACACAGGATCGGGCGCGCGCATGCGTTCGATTGCTTCGCGAAGGGCGCCATCAGGTAGCGGGTAGGGGACAAATTCTTCGGCTCCCAGTTTTAACAACTGATGCAGGGCGGTTGGGCTAACTTCTTCTGCAATTACAAGCACTTTGATTTTATGGGTGCTTGCTGTTCTGATCAGGTCAGAAATTTTCGCCAGTTCACTTTCGTCCTGCGCGTCCATGGCAATTGCCACGAATTCCAATGACGATGCGTCGGGTTGGTCTAAAAATTGCTTGGCGTCCTCAAACGAAAGGTCGCCCCAACTTTCACCTAGCTCGTTTTCCATATCTTCGATTAGCAAATCGAAGTTCTGGACATCCCGAGAGATCGTGCAAGCAACGATTGGTGCTGGTTCTGTTTGCAATGCTGCACTGCTGGTCATTGCCGTCGTCCTTCCATATGCGACACATTTGGTGAAAGGACTTTATTTGATTTATCGGGTCCCACCGCCAGCGCCGTGTACGACTCATATTAGTCGTACTGCTCTTACTGTTGGAAAATGCCGAACAATCTAGGCAAGATTGGGGCCAAAAAACCGTAATTGTTCGGTTTTTTGGCCCCAATCGAAAATATTTAGAGGTTGTTAACCACCGCCAGATTCTGCCAGCTGCGATGTATCGATGCCCGGTTTTGGTTTGGCGCTAACAATATACTCGCGGAAAATCACTTGCGCATACTTACCATTCAGCAGGGCAGGGTCTTTTTCGACCAGACCCGAAACTTCGGTAACTGTGCGTCTGTTCCGCAATTCGCGATCCTGCGTTACGATCAGTGGCTGTGTTTCGCCAAATGAGGCTACGGCCTGAAGCCGAGAACGGTTGATACCTTGGCTAGCAAGGTAACTTACAACTGCACGGGCGCGACGTAAGCCCAGGCGTTTGTTGTAAGAGTCCGTTCCAACAAGATCAGTATGCCCAAATACCTTAAAGCGAACTTCAGGGAATTGTCGGATCCAGGCTGCCTGTTGGTTCAGGATTGCGCGTGCATCTTCGTCCAATCGCGCACTGTCAAAAGCGAAATTTACCATCGGATGGACATCGCCTGCAAAACGCAGGTTCAAATCAACCACAAAGCTGCGTTCACCCGTTTGGATAAGCGTATTGTGCATTGTCGGGTTGCCAAATTTACCCTCGTCCACAAATGAACCGGCCTCCTGGTTCCAGCTGTCAAAAAATTGACCGTCGGCGAAATAGTCGCGGCCTTCACAAGCCGACAAAGCGAACAAGCTGACTGCTGCGAATAGTGCTTTTTTGTTGTTAACCATGTCGATCACTCCATCACGTAGCCATAGGACCCGCCAAAGTCTTGTTTGGCGACTTCTCCGGCGGCGCCGGAAGTTGGGCGGTTGGTCGATGCCGTTTTACCGAACAAGAAAAGTTCTGCTTCGGTAGGGGGGCGAATACGATCTGTTGGCAAAGCCAACGCCTCACCGCGGGTCGGCGAGACCAAGTGAGGTGTGACAATAATTACCAGTTCAGATTGCTGACGCTGATAGTCGGCACTGCGAAACAGTGCACCAAGGATCGGAATATCGCCAAGCCAGGGTACCTGCGCGTTTGAGTCTAGGAAATCATCTTG
>CAXMPY010000001.1:0-45455 GCA_964195275.1 uncultured Paracoccaceae bacterium | reverse complement strand
GGCCAGTAATGCTTCAAGGGGAACAACTTCAAGTGCGCGGATATGCGTCGCTTCCAAATTCACTTGTGGTGCGCAGCCCTCGTCATGGGTTTGTAAAAAACGGCTGGCGCATAGGCACCAATTGTCACCGGGTTTCAGGCCTACAAAGCCGTATTCCGGGCGAGGCGTCGACAGATCATTGCCAAAATATTTTGAATAGGCCAGAAATTCGGCTGTCATTACAGCGCAGACCGTATGGCTGCCAACATCCTGCGTGCAGGTATCGCAAGCGCCGTTGCGGAAATAACCGGTCATTGGGTCCAGTGAACAGGGCGACAATGGTTCACCGAAAACATTAAGCGATGGGTCTTTCTCAGGGGGCATATCTGCGCCTTCTTTGTCAGCGGAAACGGTCAATTAGCTTTTGCATTGGGTTGCGTCGATCAGCCGTATCTGCAGATGGTTCTGACGGGGCTGGGTTTGGTTTGGGTTTAGCAGGTTTGGCTTCTTTTGCGGGGTTCCGACGCAGCCCGACCGCGTTCAGAAAACGCCCGGTATCGCCCGCCGCAAGATCGGCAGCACCGTCGCTAATGCCACGCAGGGTGTCGTCCAGCCAATCCAGATCGGCCTTGGCGAAATCGTGCAACACATATCCGGCTACCCTGTCTTTGTGCCCAGGATGCCCAACCCCGATGCGAACGCGTGAATAATGCGGGCCGATATGTTGGTGCATCGACCGCAGCCCGTTATGGCCGGCATGCCCACCACCATCCTTAACGCGGCATTTGCCGGGGGCCAGGTCGATCTCATCCTGAAATACTGTGATGTCAGTGCTGTCGAGTTTAAAGAACCGCATGGCTTTGCCCACGGATTCACCAGACAGGTTCATGAAAGTTTCGGGCTTTAGCAGCATGATCTTTTCGCTACCTAATTTGCCCTCGGATATCTGGCCATCAAACTTGGCACGCCACGGCGCAAACCCGTGATCAGCGGCGATGCTGTCCACCACCATATAGCCGACATTGTGCCGGTTATTGGTGTATTTTGCGCCCGGATTGCCGAGGCCGACGAAAAGTTGCATTTCAAAACTCAGCTTAAAGGTGTCGCGCTACCATACCGGATTGAAACGGGTGGAAGAAAGCGGTGAAATTGCAGAACGGGTTGGCAAGGGGGCAACGCTTTGCTTGCTATATTTAAGCCCAGCGGATCAAGCCAATGATCGCTGACATGGCGTAAAAGAACTGAAGCAAAAGAAACGCCCAGCGTTTATCAATGATTGCCCAGGCGGCGAACAGACCAGCCGAGAATAGAAGCAGTGTAAAACCAAGCAGTTCGCTGCCGGTGTTTGACGCGATAAGCAGGGCATAGATGATGGCAAGACCTGATCCAAATATCTCGAACACCGAAGTGAGTTGTCGTTTTTTCACAGATGGCTCCTTTGATTGATTGTGCCGCAGCGCCAACGAAACACGGGGCCCGAAGGCCCCGTGAATTGGTCGTTTGTCGTAGGCAAAGCCCTATTCTTCCGCGGCTTCTTCCGCGGCTTCTTCGCCTTCTTCACCTTCAACTGCTTCTGTATCGACGTCATCCTCGTCTTCATCATCTGCAGACCGCAGCGCTGATGGAGCCGAAATGTTGGCGATCACGAAATCGCGGTCGATGGTCAGTTTGGCGCCGTCTGGAATATCGACTTCTGAGATGTGGCAAACGTCGCCGACATCTTTTTCAGCCAAATCAACCACCAGATTTTCCGGAATGTCACCGGCGGTGACGACCAGTTCAACTTCGTTACGCACAACGGTCAACACGCCACCATGCTTGATGCCGGGGCATTCTTCTTCGTTGATGAATTCCACCGGAATGAACAACGCAATCTTTGTTGTCCGTTTCAGGCGCATCAGGTCCAAATGCGTTGGCAAGTCTTTGACCACATCGCGCTGCACATTACGGCAAATTACGCGAACGTCTTCTTGACCTTCAACCTTAAGGTTGAAAAGCGTCGCCAAAAACCGGCCAGCTTTGAGCATTTTCAAGAGTGGGTAAAAGGGGATTTGAATTGGAAGCGGGTCTTCGCCGCCGCCATATACGATGCCTGGTACGTTGCCAGCTCTACGAGCTTGGCGGGCGGCCCCCTTGCCTGTCCCCGCGCGTACCAAGACGTTAAGATCTGGGATCTTTCCAGCCATGGTTATTCTCCTATTGGATGGGCATCCTCCAAGGGTGCATGCCCAAATGAAGAGGCGCGTATAGACGAGTCTTTTAGGCTTGAAAAGGGTCTATTCCCAATCGCCGGTGAATCCTTTTGGTATCTGTAAGATTTCACCATTGATCGTGTTGATGTCCCGGTGCCCGCACAGCGCCATTGAAAAATCGAGCTCTTTGTGGATGATGTCCAGCGCGGCGGTCACGCCCGCCTCTCCTAATGCACCCAGACCATAAATATAGGGGCGCCCGATCATGGTGCCATTTGCCCCCATCGCGCAGGCCTTCAGCACGTCCTGGCCGGATCGGATGCCGCCATCCAAGTGAATTTCGATCCTGTCTCCGACAGCGTCTACAATGTCGGAAAGGGCGCGAATAGAGGATGATGCGCCGTCAAGCTGACGCCCGCCGTGATTTGATACCACAATGGCATCTGCCCCGACTTTGACAGCCATTTTTGCGTCCTCAACGTCAAGAATGCCTTTCAATATGACTTTGCCGTCCCACATCGAAATCATGGTTTCGATTTTTTTCCAGTTAAGCGATTGGTCGAACGCTTCTGATATCCAGGACGACAGCGACGCAGGATCAGTAACGCCCGCAGCATGGCCGACAATATTGCCGAAAAACCGGCGTTTGGTCCCCAGCATGCCTAGGCCCCAACGTGCCTTGGTTGCCATATTGGCAATCGATTTTGCGGTAAGCTTGGGTGGTGCTGACAAGCCATTTTTCAGGTCTTTGTGGCGCTGCCCCATGATTTGTAAATCAACTGTAATGACCAAGGCCGAACAGTGGGCCGCACGGGCCCGATCTAACAAGCGGCGCATGAAATCTTGATCGCGCAGGGTGTAAACCTGAAACCAAAACGGTTTTTCGGTGTTTTCGGCCACATCTTCTATCGAACAGATCGACATGGTGGAAAGCGAGAAGGGTACACCGAACTTTTCGGCAGCGCGCGCCGCCTTAATCTCGCCGTCAGCACTTTGCATCCCTGTCAGACCAACCGGGGCTAGTGCCACCGGCATCGCCACGTCCTGGCCGACCATTTTGGTGGTGGTACTGCGCCCGGACATATCGACCGCCACCCGTTGACGCAGCCGCAATGCCTGAAAATCGCTGATATTTTCGCGAAATGTTTGTTCGGTCCAACTGCCGCTTTCGCAATAGTCGTAAAACATTTTGGGGACCCGGCGCTGATACATTCGCCTAAGGTCTTCGATGTTTGTTATGACGGGCATAGACCGGTCCTTGATTTTGGTCGCCTAAATCTACCAATTCCGATCTGGGCGCGCAATGGACGCTTAGGCGCGGTGCGCCCCGGCAGCTAGACTTTTGACGAACGACAGAACTTGATTTGGGGTTTTGCCGTCGCCGATCTGGCTGACAATTGCAGAACCGACAACACAACC
Source organism: uncultured Paracoccaceae bacterium (assembly GCA_964195275.1). Classification (GTDB taxonomy): domain Bacteria; phylum Pseudomonadota; class Alphaproteobacteria; order Rhodobacterales; family Rhodobacteraceae; genus NVTR01. The sequence goes on along the minus strand of CAXMPY010000001.1, from coordinate 41,865 downwards.
ATCAGCAATGCTGGCGATATTTTCGGCGTTTTGGGGTGTGGTGATGCCAAACCCAACCACCACTGGCAAATCAGTTTTGGCTTTGATCCGCGCCACTTCGGGGCCAACATCGCTGGCTTGTGCTGCCGCAGCACCTGTGATGCCGGTGATCGAAACGTAATACACAAACCCCGATGTGTTTTGCAGAACCTGGGGCAGGCGTTTGTCATCGGTCGTTGGCGTGGCAAGGCGAATGAAATTTAGACCAGCATTTTGTGCGGGGATGCACAATTCGTCATCCTCTTCCGGGGGTAGGTCAACTATTATCAAGCCATCAATGCCAGCCGTTTTTGCAGCGCTCAGAAAATCATCAACGCCGCGCGAATGGATCGGGTTGTAATAACCCATCAATACAATCGGCGTCGTGTTGTCGCCCTTGCGAAATTCGGTTGCCAGATCCAGCGTGCGTTGCAGGGTCATTCCGCTTGCCAGTGCGCGTTGTCCGGCCAGTTGAATGGTCGGGCCATCGGCCATTGGGTCGGTAAAGGGCAAGCCCAGTTCGATGATGTCAACGCCCGCATCCGGCAAGCCCTTGACGATCTTTAGCGACGTGTCAAAATCCGGATCACCGGCCATAATGTAACTGACAAAGGCCTTGCGATTCTCGCGCTTAAGCTGCGCGAACTTCTGATCGATCCGGGTCATCGTCGTCCTTTCAAATCTCGCAGACGGGTTTGGCGCGAAAACACTGCGAAGGCAATGCTAGCCTTGACGCAGTCCGGCGCTCCGACCAATGTTCCGTTTACAACCACGTCTAGGGAGCGGGAAAGTGAAATTTATCCACCTGTCTGATATCCACATTTTGCCTCGACCGCAGACAATCCGCGATATTGATGTTTGTGCCCGGCTGGACGCCGCAGTTAATAGTATTTGCACGAACTTTTCGGACGCGGCATTTTGCATGGTCACAGGAGATCTGTCCGACCGGGGCGAGTCGGCGGCTTATTTTGAAGGGCGCGCGATTCTGGATCGCCTACCGATGCCCTGGTACCCGCTATTGGGAAATCACGATGACAGGGCCATTGCACAGGCCTCGCTTGGCGAAGCGCCCTGGCATGCCGATGGCTTTCTGCAATACGATTTTCAGACCGAAGCCGGGCAGTTCATTGTACTGGATAGCCTGACTGCGGGTGACGGTGGCCATTTGTGTGAAAAACGACTGGGTTGGTTGCGCGACCGGCTGGAGGCGGCGAAATCACAGGGCAGGAAGGTGTTCATTTTCATGCACCATGTGCCCTTTGACATTGGCATTCCTTGGCTAGATGGCATGAAGATGGAAAACGGTGAGCAAATGTTCGCGATACTTCAGGAATTCAGCCATATTCGCCACATGTTCTTTGGCCATGTACACCGCCCAGTTCACGGGTCCTGGCAGGGTATTCCGTTTTCGACCGTGCGCGGTTGTGTGCATCAAGCGGCCCTGCGTTTTGGACGATCAACACCAGAGTTTATCGCCGAAAACCCAGCTTACGGTGTTGTGCTGATCGACGAAAATCAGGTGATAATACATGACCACAGTTTTTTAGATGAACATCTGCCAATAGTCCGCTAAGAGGCCCCCAAGCTGCGGCGCCTGCGCTGCGACCACAGACATGTATTGACTGATCAGGAGGCCAACATGGGCTTTAAGACCGGAATTGTAGGATTACCGAACGTTGGCAAATCAACGCTGTTCAACGCGTTAACACGCACGGCTGCCGCGCAGGCCGCGAATTTTCCGTTCTGCACGATCGAACCGAATATTGGTGATGTATCGGTGCCAGATGACCGGATCAGAAAACTGGCGAAAATTGCTGGGTCAAAGCAGATTATCCCAAACCGGATGACATTTGTGGACATTGCCGGTTTGGTCAAGGGCGCGTCCAAGGGCGAAGGGTTGGGCAACCAGTTTTTGGCCAATATTCGGGAATGCGACGCCATCGGCCATGTGGTGCGGTGTTTTGAAGACAGCGATGTGACCCATGTTGATGGTCGAGGTGAGCCGGTAGCGGACGCCCAAGTGGTTGAAACCGAACTGATGCTGGCAGACATGGAATCGATTGAAAAGCGGTTGCAGGGGATTTTGCGCAAAGTTCGGGGCGGCGACAAAGAAGCGGTTCAGCAAGAACGCCTGTTAAGGGCAGCGCTTGGCGTGCTGGAAGATGGCAAGCCGGCACGCACCGTTGAAGTTGCCGAAGACGATACGCGTGCTTGGGGCATGCTTCAGCTATTGACCAGCAAACCGATCCTATACGTCTGTAATGTTGACGAGGCAGATGCGGCACAGGGCAACAGCCATTCGGGGGCAGTTGCACAAATGGCCGACCAACAGGGTGCGGCGGCCATTGTCATTTCGGCCAAGATCGAAGAAGAAATCAGCCAACTGGACCCAGACGAAGCGCACATGTTTCTGGATGAAATGGGGTTGAACGAGCCCGGTTTGGATCGGTTGATCCGCGCGGGCTATGACCTGTTGCAATTGCAAACCTTTTTTACGGTCGGGCCCAAAGAGGCCCGGGCTTGGACAATATCTGCGGGCACGCTGGCCCCAGCCGCTGCCGGGGTCATTCACGGCGATTTTGAGCGTGGATTTATACGCGCTGAAACCATCGCCTATGACGATTTTGCAACCTTAGGTGGTGAGGCGCCAGCAAAAGACGCCGGAAAAATGCGGGCCGAAGGCAAAACTTATGTCGTCAAAGATGGCGATGTTATGCATTTTCTGCACAGCGGCTAGAAAAAGCCCCGGGTAATTTTCGCACAAGATCATGCCAACGACCTAAGATGTGAACCTGTTTCTTTTCGCGGCGAAATCGGCATCTGATTAACGCCGTTGCCGGTTTGGTTTTTTGTATTGCTGCCGATGGCACCCGGCCAATCGGTCCGAATTTGGCGAATTGTTCACAAATACGGCGAGAATGTGACGAGATTGAATTTGGCCCAAAATCTTTCTCAGCAATCAATTTCTTGCGGCTGTTTTGAAAAAAGATGGCTTTAATATTTTGGCGTTATTCCCACTAATTGTCAGATATTAAAGCTAAAGTTTCCTAATGGTTTGATATCACCTGACTGAATTAGGGCAAAATTCTACACAGCTTATTGGCGAGTTTGGGTTGGGTCGCACGCTTTTACCGATCAAAATCATTCAAATTTGCACGAAATTGCCGTAATCTAAGCCTCCCCCACTGTTTTTGGCGGGGAACAGTTTGAGTAATCGTTGGCAAGGTTTTTGCGATGCACAATCTATTTATCCGCACAGGCGAAACCGCGTATCACGCAGGCATTGATGCAATCAGCAGCGACGCGCTGGGTGTTCGGTATGGGACTTACAGAAATTTGTTCCGGTTTCAGGATCAGACAGAAGATCTGAATGTCGGGCTAATCGTCTGGCCGGGTGGTGCGTTATCGGAACAACATGAAGACCGGTACGGTTTTGAATTTGAAGGCCTTTATAACCCCACCACCGGAAAACCATCGATTGCAGATATGATGGCTGAATCAATTGATCAGGGTACGGGCCTTTCGGTGTTGCTGTGGACGGCACGCTATGTTGGCCGTTTAGATGATCTGCGCGACGATATCCAAGGTTTCATGCAGGATTTGCTTGGCGGGCACTATGGTGAAATGCCTGATCAGATGATTTTGGAAGTTGGCGATGAATTTTACGCCAATTTTAACAATACGACCGCATCGGGCGCTGCTACTGACTATGCGGCAATCGCCGATATTATGGTCACTGAGATTGCATTGGCATTGGCGGACTCCGCCATCAACACTGCTGGTTCCGATGTAACAATCGCGGTCCAAAGTGGTCGAGCCTTTGCCGAAGATTGATATTCGTGATGGCCTCAGCGATTTTTCACTGTCAAACGCCGATATAGTTATTCAACACCATTTTCCGACCGATGCCGATCAGCGCCTCGCGCACGGGGGCTGCATATGTTTCCGCCTCGAGTGTTTCATATACCTGTGCATTATCGACAATGCCGAATGTTGACATCCATTCCGTTCGGCCCCCAGACGTTCGGCCCATATCTCAACATATGTCGTCCCCGGACCATCAACATCCAGCGTGTACTGCCCGGCGCCAAATAACAGGCCGAGCATTGTGGGTTCTAAAGCACGAAACCACGCGGTTGGCAGCGTCACTGCCGTCGTGGTCGAATTGATAAACTAAAGCAGCTTGAGCTCGCCGGCAGATTGCCGCCCGTCACGCCCTTCAACCATTTCAAAACTGATTTTTTGGTCGTCGGCCAAGCCGGTCAGTCCAGCCTGTTCAACGGCTGAGATATGTACAAACACATCTTTGCCGCCATCTTCGGGCTGAATAAAGCCAAATCCTTTGGTTGAATTGAACCATTTTACGGTGCCAGTAGCCATTTTGACCCTGCCTTCTTTGTCAAATCCCGCCCGCGGATTGCGGCGGTGTGGTGCAGCCAGTGTGGTATTACTTTACGGCTGCCCCATGACGCGGACGGTCGTCAAGAAATTATGGTTGTCACGGTTGGGACAGTTGGGCTGAATCGATAAAAAATCAAGTGAAACAACTGCAATGGCGACCAAAGGGTCGTAACTTGCTGAAATGAATGGATAACAATGCGGTTTTTTGGGTTGAAATCTTGCGATAGTTGTCGAAAGGCTGTGCGTGAATTGAATGAATCTGGCTATAATCCGCAAATTATTGATGTCCGCACTCACATGGTTGGGCCCGATGATCTGGTCCAATTTTGGGATGAATTTGGTGATGATTTGATGAATCGCCGCTCGACCACCTGGCGCAATTTATCAAATGAAGACCGGCAAAGGCCACCTTTACAGCTGCTGACCAGCCATCCAACGCTGATGAAACGTCCCGTTGTTGAATTGGATGGGCAGTTGTTTCTGGGTTTGGGGCTAAAAACACGAACTGCGCTTCTTGGATAATGCGCCGCGCGTCCATATCTATAGGTCAGATACAGGAGAACATAGATGCGTAATGCGGCCCGATGTTGGTTGTAATCGGTGGAATAATTGGCATGATCGTTGGCTTTTTCAGCTATGGATATACTGAATTTGTCGCTTGGTTCGGCGAAGTGCCTGATATTGTAGAGCAAGTGGATAACGTGCGCCTGATCCAAACCGTCAGTCTGCTCTCGCCACTGTTAGCAATTGCAGGTGGCGCGATGGCACGTTCGCGGGCTGGGCTGGGGGTGCGCTGCTGATCTTGTCTGCTGCTGGCATGTACTATGGCTTTGGCTTTGGCGTGTTCACCATGTTCCCCATTGCGATGTGCGCGCTGGGTGGCGTTTTGGCACTGGCCGCAACCCAGCCAGATACGGCCTAAGCGGCGACCCAAGCATGGCTGTGATGCGGTAAGGCGGGCATAAATGCACGAATATTGTCGGGCTTGCCTGGTAAATGCCGTGCAATTTCCGATTGTTGGGCGGGATTTAGTTTGGCAACCGTTTCGGCATCGCGAACCATCGATTCCGCCCACAGACCGTTTGCGCAGACCATGCCGTGTTCCTGCATCAGCAAGTGATAATAGTCGATACCACCCAAGGGACATTCCTGCATGACATTGGTATCGTTCAGCAGTGATTTGGCCGGTACCAAAATTTCGTCCTCACCAAAAAGGTATGGCGCACGCCAGTCGTCGACCAATAACCGATGGTTCTGCGATACGATAAGGTCTTGACCTGGCCGGCCACCGGCCAAGGCACCGGCCATTATGCGAACTGGTTGAAGCTTTGGATCTAGGCTCAATTCCACACCTGAAACCCGGCGGTGGCCGATCCACGAGATTTGCGTAACACCGCCGTCTATGGCCAATATTTCGTCACCGTCTTCAAGTTGGTCAATAGGCCGCGCACCGTGCGGCGTGTCGATCAGTGTGCCGCGCGCGAAACAGTTTTTGCTCGGACCGTCGCGTGTTGAGGTGGCAAAACTTGCTGGCGACAGTTTCTGACCGGGTTTCAAATCGGTCGTGGTCAGCACAATACACGCCGAGGGATGTTTCGCCGCGCCATCGGCAACACCGATCAGCGCAATGATCAAGATAATCGGGTTTGAACCACCGGTCCGAAAAGAATACTGGGCCTGAATACGCGATCCTTTCGCGAAAATCCGACCGCCGATTTTCAGATTTTCGCCCAGTTCAATTCGGTGTCTGCTGGACCCAATGACATCACTGTCACTTAACGCGCCGCTGGTAACGTCAACTTCAAAACCCTGCGCATCGATATCTAGCGTAACCTCGGACACTTGGGGGGCGTCGCGCAGTGGATGACCCTGATCCTTGATGGCGGCGCTAACGCCGAACTTGTCAGCGTATTTCCAGCCATTAAGCTGATAATCTGCCATTAGATTTACAACTTGTAATAACGCCCTGTGGTGCGAAAAATCATATTTCCACGGAATTACCGTTGGATTTATGTTCGCACAAAAGGGCACCACTACGCCGCGTGCGCGGTGTTCTTACGAAATCTAGTGGCGCGCCCGTGGTGCAAATGTGCAAAAACTCTGGCACAGCGCCCAAAACCTTACTTTTGGTCAGGTGCCAGCGCCTCAATTGCCAGTTCGGCCACGATTCGGTCCAAATCCACGGTCTGTGTCTGCTTTTCCCCCAGCCGTCGCGCTGTAACGGTGCGATTCTCAACTTCTCGGGCACCAAGGGCCAGAATAACCGGCACCTTAGCCAGCGAATGTTCGCGGACTTTGTAGTTGATTTTTTCGTTGCGAATGTCTGCTTCGGCCCGGATGCCAGCGGCTTGCAGGGCGGCAACAACTTCGGCCACGAAATCGTCCGCATCAGATATGATAGAGGCGACAACAACCTGCCGAGGTGCCAGCCATAGCGGGAATTTTCCGGCGTAGTTTTCGATCAGGATGCCGATAAAACGCTCAAATGAACCCAAAATGGCGCGGTGCAGCATGTAGGGGCGGTGTTTGGCACCGTCTTCGCCGACATAGTTCGCGCCCAGCCGTTCAGGCATGTTCGGGTCGACCTGAAATGTGCCCAGCTGCCATTCCCGCCCAATTGCGTCGGTCAGTTTGAAATCCAGTTTCGGGCCATAAAATGCGCCTTCTCCGGGGTCAATCTCGTAGCTGGCACCGGTCTTTTTGATCGCGTTTTCCAGAGCGTTTTCCACCCGGTCCCAGCTTTCTTCGGAACCGACCCGTTTTTCCGGGCGGGTCGACAATTTTATGTCGAAATTATCAAAGCCAAAATCGGTGTAAATACTGGCCAACAGCTCGATGAATTTCGCTGTTTCGTCTTCGATCTGGTCTTCGGTTCAGAAAATATGCGCATCGTCCTGAGTGAAACCGCGCACCCGCATTATACCGTGCAGCGCGCCCGAGGGTTCGTAACGATTACACGAACCAAATTCGGCCATGCGCAGTGGCAGGTCGCGGTAGGATTTCAGGCCCTGATTGTAAATCTGCACATGGCAGGGACAGTTCATCGGTTTCAGGGCGTTGATGCGTTTCTCTCGGGCGTGTTCCTCATCCACCTCCACAATGAACATATGTTCCTGATAGTTTTCCCAGTGGCCCGAGGCTTCCCACAGTTTGCGGTCCACAACCTGGGGTGTGTTCACTTCGACATAACCCGCCTTGTCCAGTCTGCGGCGCATGTAGGCCTGTGCGGTCGTGAAGATGCGCCAGCCGTTTGCATGCCAAAACACCTGACCGGGCGCTTCTTCCTGCATGTGAAACAGATCCATTTCACGGCCCAGTTTTCGATGATCACGCAGCGCTGCCTGTTCCAGCATATGCAGATGGGCCTTTAGGCCATCACGGTTTTTAAAGGCGACTCCGTAAATACGTTGTAACATCGCCCGATCACTGTCGCCGCGCCAATAGGCCCCGGCAATCGACATCAGTTTGAAGGCGTCCGCGGGCAGTTGACCGGTATGCTGCAAATGCGGGCCACGGCACAGGTCTTGCCAATCGCCATGCCAGTACATGCGCAGCGGTTCATCGCCGGGAATGGCCTGGATTAGTTCAACTTTATAGGGCTCGTTTGTGTCCTGATAATGTTTGATCGCGCGGTCGCGTTCCCAAATCTCGGTGCGCACAACATCACGTTTGTTGATGATTTCTTTCATCTTCTTCTCGATCACACCCAGATCGTCAGGTGTGAACGATTCAGCGCGATCAAAATCGTAGTACCAGCCGTTTTCGATCACTGGACCAATGGTAACTTTCACGTCCGGCCATAGATCCTGCACGGCGCGTGCCATTACGTGGGCCAGATCATGCCGGATCAGTTCAAGCGATGCTTCTTCATCGGCCATCGTGTTGATGGCGATGCGCGCGTCCTGTGTAATCGACCATTGTAGATCCCAATGCGCACCGTCGATTTGTGCGGATATGGCCTTTTTGCCTAACGAAGTCGCAATGGCGCTTGCCACTTCACCGGGGGTGATACCGGTGTCAAATGCACGCGAATTGCCATCAGGGAAGGTAAGGGTAATCTGGGCCATGTCAGGCTCCTCGTCGGTTTGGCGCCTACGAAGCGCCCGGTTGCGGGTATGTGACCCCCATGTCGCGTTTTGCATCCACAAAGTCAAGATTGCCATTGGGCCGGGTTTCGTTAGCTTGGCCGAAAATAAAACGGAGACCATCGTGCCCAAATACCTGAATACCCCTGCGGGGCGACGAATAGCCTATGAAAAACTGTCCGGAAACGGGCCCGGTGTGGTTTTTTTGGGGGGTCTGAACTCAGACATGGAAGGCAGCAAGGCCTTGCATTTACACCAATGGGCGCAAACAAACGGGCGCGCGTTTCTACGGCTTGATTATTCCGGGCATGGTCAATCAGATGGGCAATTTACCGATGGTTCAATTGGTGACTGGGCCCAGGACGCTGAACAGGCAATCGACGCTTTAACAACGGGTCCACAAATTGTGGTTGGGTCCAGCATGGGTGGTTGGATTGCACTGATTTTGGCCGGCAGGTTTGGCGCGCGCATCGCAGGTTTGGTCGGCATCGCGACCGCCGCCGATTTCACGGAAGATGGGTTTTGGGGCCAGTTCACGGCCCAACAGCGCCAACAACTGTTGGAAAAGGGTCAAATTTCGATGCCGTCGGACTTTGACGAGCCCTATATCATCACCCGCCGTTTGATCGAAGATGGACGCGAACATTTGGTTCTGCGCGCGCCGTTGTCGCTGCCGATGCCGGTGCGTTTTTTGCAAGGCCAAGCCGACACTGTTGTTACACCTGAAACGGCTTTGCGCTTATTGGACCATGCCCAAGGGCCAGACATTAGGCTGACGCTGGTTAAAGACACCGATCACAGGTTTTCAACGCCAGACTGTTTTGAAATTATTGAACATACCGTTGGCGAGCTGATTGACCGGGCAGGGCAAGCCAAGGATTAGCGACTTACCTGTGGCCGCGATGCCCCAGCCTCGCGCAATATGACCGATTTAGGACCCCATTGTTGACCTTGGGACCGGCGCCATCAACATGGCGCCAAGCAGTACAAAGGCAATCGTTGAATGAATGAACCGCTGGTATTGTTGCCGGGAATGATGTGCGATGCCCGACTGTTTGCACCACAAATCGTTGCGCTGTCTGTCGATCGGCCGATCCACCTGGCCCCGATTACCGGGGCGGATCGCGTTGAAAAATTGGCCGATCGGATATTGTCGCAAGCTCCGCATCGGTTCGCGCTGGCCGGGCATGACCTTGGCGGTGTGGTGGCAATGGAAATGGCGCGCCGTGCGCCCGACCGCATATCGCGTATCGCCCTGATGGACACCAGCGCCCAGGCCGAAACCTCGGTGATAGCCGCGGCGCGCGAAGAACGGATAGTGCGGGCCAAATCCGGCAAGTTTGACGATGTTGTCCTTGAAGATCTAAGTCTTGAAGACTTGGCACCGGGCCCGAACCGGGCTGAAATATTTGCAATGCTGGGCCGTATGGCAATCGAGTTGGGCGCAGAATGCTATGTTGCACAGGCGCGCGCGATGCAGCGCCGACCAGATCAGCAAAAGACATTGCGAAAATTGAAGATACCGACGCTGATACTGTGCGGCGAACTTGACCGGTTAACACCAGTTCGGCGGCACAAATTTTTAGCGACCCTTGTGAATGGCGCGAAACTCGCCGTTGTTCCGGGTGCCGGGCATTTGCCACCCCTTGAACAGCCGGAAGCCACAACTAAATTGTTACGTGCCTGGTTGGAAGAACCGTTGGTGCTGCGTTAGCCGGCTTTGCGCAATTTACTGACTTTCGCACCAGAATTTGCATCAATGAAATCCAAAACCAACGGGCGGATATTTTTGCGCCAGCTTTGGCCAGCAAATATCCCATAATGTCCTGCCCCTGGTTCAAGATAGCTGGCTTTTTTGCTGTCCGGCAGACCGGTAAGCAAATCAAGGGCTGCCAAACATTGCCCCGGCGCACTGATGTCATCGTTTTCGCCTTCGACGATTTTCACGGCGACATTGGTAATTTTGCCGATATCAACCTTATGTCCGGCGACTACAAACTGGTTTTTGGCGATTTCTCGGTTTTTGAATATCCGTTCAACCGTTGACAGATAAAACTCTGCGGTCATGTCCATGACAGCCAAGTATTCATCGTAAAACCGATTGTGTCGATCGTGTTCGCGGGCACTGCCATTGGCAATGTTCATAATCTGATCGGTGAAGGCCTTGTTATGTTTTTCGCGGTTCATCGCGATGAACGACGACAGTTGCAAAAGCCCCGGATAAACCATGCGCCCGGCACCGGCATATTTGAAACTGACCCGTTGGATCATGGTTTCTTCCAACACGCCCATTGTCACCCGGGCACCAAAGTCGGTGACATCGGTCGCTGCGGCGTCTGGGTCAATGGGGCCGCCGATCAAGGTTAACGATCGTGGCTGTGCCTTGGTGTCCTGTTCCGCCAGATAGGCGGTAGCAGCCAGTGCCAGAGGTGCCGGTTGGCAAACGGCAACAACATGAATGTTGGCGCCCAGATGTTTCATGAAATCAACCAGGTATAGCGTGTAATCCTCGATATCAAACTTACCGGCGCTGGCGGGGATATCGCGCGCGTTGTGCCAATCGGTTATGTAAACTTCGCAATCCGGCAGCAGGCTAACAACGGTGGATCGTAACAATGTCGCATAATGGCCGGACATCGGCGCCAAAAGTAAAACGCGGCGTGCACTTTCTTTGCGGCCCTGTACTTTGAAATGCAACAGATCGCCAAAGGGTTTTGACAGGACATTTTCAACATCAACCACATGGTCACGCCCGTCATCACCGACGACCGAACCGATACCCCAATCTGGTTTGGTCATCATGCGGGCAAAAGAACGTTCGGTAACTTCGCCCCAGGCCGCGATCATTTGCGCCATAGGGTTGGGGGCCAGCCCAAACACCGGAGCATTGCCGAACGCCTGAGCGGTCGCGCCCAGCCATTGGTTGGCAACGCGGGCGGTTTCCATCAGATCGTAAGTTGCCATATAGCGCATGAGTCGTCCTTTACATTCAAAACAGCGCATCACCCTTTCCCCCCGGGCCAGGTGACGTTATGCTGCAACTGCACAATCTAATGTGGACACTGGCCTATGACAACTGAAGAAACTACAGGCAAGCCCGACCTGTCGCAATTGAACACCAATCTTGCGAAAATTGAGACACTGTCGCAACGCCTGATGGCGGCGTTTGGGCAGAAAACCGAAGTTGACCAAAGTTTGCAGGCCCCGGGGCAAGAATTGTTCATGAAAGCTGCTTCGGTTTACATGGCCGATATGGCGGCGAACCCGGCTAAATTGCTTGAACATCAAGTATCGTACTGGGGGAAATCGCTGAAACACTACGCCGAGGCGCAAGAATCGTTGGCGGAAGGTAAATTTGGAGCACCATTAGATAGCACAGCCAAAGACAGCCGGTTTTCCAACCCAATGTGGGCAACGCACCCGTATTTTAATTTTGTAAAACAACAATACTTGTTCAACTCAGAAGCGATTTCCAGCGCGGTGCAAAACGTTGATGGTCTGGAACCGGCAGATAAGAAACGGCTCGAATTTTTTTCGGACCAAATATTGAATATGATGAGCCCGGCCAACTTTTTGGGCACCAACCCCGAAGCCCTGACCCGCGCTGTTGAAACCGAAGGACAGTCCCTGGTGGATGGTCTGGAAAATCTGGTGCGCGATATCGAGGCGAACGACGGCGAACTGGTGCTGACACTGGCAGATAAGGGGGCGTTCAAAGTCGGTGAAAACCTGGCGACCACCAAAGGTTCTGTGGTTTTTCGAAATCGCATGTTTGAGCTTATTCAATATGCACCGACCACCGACACCGTGTTCAAACGGCCGTTGGTAATTTTTCCACCGTGGATTAACAAGTTCTACATTCTTGATTTAAAAGAGAAAAACAGCCTGATTAAGTGGATTGTCGATCAAGGTTTTACATTATTCGTTGTGTCTTGGGTCAATCCGGATGCCAGTTATGCGGATGTTGGCATGGAGACTTATGTTGAAGAAGGGTTCTTGTCCGCGATTGAACAGGTCAAGGCGATTACAGGTGAAACCAAGGTCAATGCCGTTGGGTATTGCATCGCCGGCGCGACTTTGGCGTTGACCTTGTCGCTGATGAAAAAACGAAAAGACGCTTCGGTGGCAAGTGCCACGTTTTTTACAACCCTCACTGATTTTTCTGATCAGGGTGAGGTAGGCGTGTTTTTGGATAATGATTTTGTCGACGGTATTGAACGTGAAGTCACCGAAAAAGGCGTGCTGCATTCGTTTTTCATGTCGCGCACATTCAGCTATCTGCGGTCAAATGATCTGATTTATAAACCCGCGATCCGCAGCTATATGATGGGCGAGGCCCCGCCTGCCTTTGATCTGCTGTATTGGAATGGCGACGGCACCAATCTGCCGGCCACCATGTCGGTAGAATATTTGCGCGGCCTTTGTCAGGATGATTTGTTCGCCAAAGGCAAATACCCGTTATTCGGCGAAGACCTGTCGATTAAGGACGTCAATATCCCCCTTTGCGCGATAGCCTGTGAAACCGACCATATTGCGGCCTGGAAATCCAGCTATGATGGCGTTGCCCAAATGGGTGCCCGCGACAAAACGTTCATATTATCCGAAAGCGGCCATGTGGCCGGGATCGTAAATCCGCCAAGCAAAAAGAAATATGGACATTACACCAACCCCGATCTGGCGCTGTCCCATGACGATTGGCAGCAAAGCGCTGATTTTAACGAAGGATCGTGGTGGCCGCGCTGGGGAAAATGGCTGTCCAAACGTTCAGGCAAACAAATTCCAGCAAGAAAACCGGGCAGCAAAACGCACGCGGTGCTGTGTGACGCCCCCGGTACCTATGTTGTGGCCTAGCCAAGTAATTGAAATAAAACAATTAAAAAATAAATGCTGCGGTGCGGCATAAAACACTTGAAATGCCGCACCGCAGAAGTCATATACAGTTCAGACGCGAAATTACGGGATGGTCCCGCAAACGCGAGGAGTTTTAAAAATGGCTACGACACAAGATTTCAATTCTGTCATGAAAGACATGATGGGTTCGTTCCCGGTTGACATGTCTGCCCTGAACGATGCTTTCAAAGCACAGGCCGCATTTGGTGAAAAATTGTCCAAGGTTGCGCTTGACGCCGCCAAGAAATCCACCGAGATTTCGACAAAATGGACCAAAGACACCATTGCCCGCACTGGCGACGTCACAAAAGTTAAAGAAGATCCTACAGATTACAGCAAATCGGTAAATGATTTTGCAACTGCTCAGGCAGAATTGGCCTCTGAAAACCTGGCCGCTTTCGCGGAAATTGCCAAAAAAGTTCAAATGGACACCGTTGAACTGGTCATGGCTGCTGGCAAAGACATTGGCGAAGATGCAACAGCCGCAATTAAAAAAGCGTCTGCAGACGTGACAGCAGCCGCTAAAAAAGCTACCGCTGGTAAGTAAGATTGTTACAGGATCATTGGCGTTCTCCCCGCCGATGTGACTGACTAAGGCGGGCCTGTGGGTCCGCCCTTTCTTTTTTTTCTGCACTGCACTAGTCTTTGCTGCAACGCCGAATAGTGGGGGATATCCGTGGCCGACAATTCTGCAAAACTGTTAATCAAGCGCTATGCAAGCCGCAGGCTATATAACACTGAAACCAGTGATTATGTAACATTAGACGATATTGCGGGGTTTATTCGGGCCGGGCGCGATGTTCAAATCATCGACCTGAAAAGCGGTGATGACCTGACGCGCCAATATCTATTACAAATAATCGCTGAACACGAAAGCCGTGGCGAAAGCGTTTTGCCATTAGAGGTGCTGACTGATTTGGTGCGTGGCTATACCAGCGATGTACAATCAGTGGTGCCTGAATTCTTGGCAAAGTCATTTGAAATGCTGCGTGATGGGCAGTCAAAAGTTATGGAAAACCTGCCTGGGCCAATGGCGTCAATGCCAGGATTTGAGGCAATGCAAGCGCAGCAGGCCGCATTTATGAAGGCCATGACAGGCGGTTTGACGGGTGGATGGCCAAACAGCACTGAAACTGAAGCCCCCCAAGACGAGGCGTCCGCTGAAAATGAGCTGGATGGGATCAAACAACAACTTGCAGAGCTGCAATCAAAATTATCAAGGCTCTGATTTCGGGGTTTTGACAGCTGGCTTGGATATAACTGGGTGTTGACTGGCAATGGGTGACACGCCGAAGAAAATCACGCTTTGGGGCATCGAAGTTTTTGTCGCAACTGCGCAGGAACGGTCAATTTCGGCTGCGGCGCGCCGTTTGGGCGCCAGTCCGTCTTCGATCAGCCAGCAACTTTCAAATCTGGAAGCGGCCCTTGGGGCGGTTCTGCTTAATCGACGCGAACGTCCGGTAACCATGACGCCGGCTGGCGAAGCATTTCGGGCCCGCGCCCAAAATATATTAAACGAGGCCGCGCTGGCCCGCGCTGAGCTTGCCCGGGTGGATCATAAAGTATTGCCGCACTTGCGCCTTGGCATGATCGAGGATTTTGACAGCAGTGTTACGCCGTTGTTGTTGGGTGAATTGGCGGACGAAATGGCGAGCACGCAGTTTCTACTTGAAACAGGGGCCAGCCATCGGTTGTTTGATCAGCTTGAGACCCGCGCGCTTGATATGGTTGTTGCGGCCGATATGCGGGTTGCAGCGGACTGGATGGAGGTGTTTCCGCTAATGGAAGAACCCTTTGTGGCCGTAGCCCCAAAAGGCACGATTTCAGCAACCAACACCGGTGCCGGTTTGTTGGAAATGCCCCTGATCCAATACACGTCGCGCCATCACATGGGCCGGGTTGTTGCAGATTACTTGGTGCGACAGAATCTAACACTGGCACACCGGTTCGAACTTGATAGCTATCATGCAATTTTGGCGATGGTGGCCAATGGCGCTGGCTGGACAATCCTAACGACTTTGGGCGTGACCCATGCAAAAAGGTTTAGCGACGCGGTGGATGTTTTTCCGCTGCCGTTCGCGCCCTTGTCGCGCAGCATATCGGCCTTTGCCCGACGTGAAATTCTGGGCGAGATGCCGGCGAATATAGCCGACAAATTACGCGTCTTATTGCAGGACCACGTTGTGACCCCGCAAATTGCACGGTTGCCGTGGTTACAGGACGAATTACGCGTAATTTAAGTACCAAACGCCAGTTCTTGCCCCATTACCTGACTTGCAGCAGTGGTTAACGCGTTGGCAATAAAGTCCAACTCGGCCCGCTTTAGCCGAGCAGGTAACCGGATATCGCAGGCCCGCATCAACATTGCCCTGGTTTTCGGCAGGTCTGGTGTGGGGCCTAAAAATTTCCAGTTCCAAAATGCTCGGGCATTGTTTTCGGTCATCCCGAATACTTGAACTTTTATGCCATTCTGATTGGCAGCGTCCGCAAACTGGGCAGTTTCAGCATCGTTCATGCCAACCAGATTGAACTGTATTGAATCCGGGGCGCGTTCTTCTGGTTCCAGTGCTTTGGGCACAGATATCCACGGCGAGTTTTTCAAGATATTGGCCACATAGTCGTGATTTCGTCGCCCGTCTGAAACCCGGCGCGCCACTTGGTCCAGCTGCGGGCGAATGACGGCCGCTGACAGGTTTGACAAACGCGTATTGTAAAGTGGTAGCTGGTTCTGCCAGCAGGCAAATGCGCCCTGCAACACGGCGTGCTTTTTCCAGTTGGTTTCGTAAGCGCCCGACATGATGACAGCACGCGCAGCCAGTTCGGCGTCATCGGTTATCAGAATACCGCCTTCGCCTGCGTTGATCAGTTTGTAAGATTGAAACGAAAAGCAGCCAATTTTGCCGATGGTTCCGATATTGCGCCCATGCCATTTGGTACCAAGCGAATGGGCTGCGTCTTCGATCACCGGAATACCACGGGCATCTGCCAGCGCAATGATCGCATCCATATCAGATGTATGGCCACGCATATGACTGATCAGAATGGCCGAAATACTGTCATCCAGCTTGGCAGCAAAATTATCCATATCAATACGGTAGTTTTCGCCGACCTCAACCAGGACCGGCACACAATCAGCGTGCACAATCGACGAAGGTACGGCGGCAAATGTAAATGCCGGGATCAGCACGCGGGCGTCGCGTGGCAAATCCAGCGCCTTGAGCGACAGGAACAGGGCGGCCGAACAAGACGACACCGCCAAGGCGTATTTCGCACCCAACAATTCCGCAAATTCGCTTTCCAGCAGGGCGACAGGTGACGCGTCTGCACAGGTGTAGCGGAATAGATCGCCGGATTTTAGCAGTCGGTCGATTTCGCTGCGCGCGGCTTCGGGAATTGGTTCCGCATCATATACGTTTGGTGCCTGTGGCATCTTTTCACCTTTTCCGAACTGCTCTTTCGGAAAAACTGTAAAGATTAAACAATAGTTTGGCGAGAAGATTTATAGAGAATAGTCTGTTTTCGGCGGATTTTAGCGGATGATTTGCGGGCGGATTCGCAATTTTGGCCGCCGATCCTGTGGCAAATGCCGGTTCAGGCGGTTGTTTATCGCGCCAAACAAAGCGATCACACTAAGCGTCAGCAGGATAAAGTAGCCCGCTAAAATCGGGTATGGCACAAACGGATTGAATGTTTTGTCGGCGAAATAATTTGCATAATACAACGCATCTCCCTTTTGCTGCCACGCCGGGAAACCAGAGAAAAACACCAGCGTTGTAGCATGAAACAAAAAAATCGCTTCGTTGGTGTATGCGGGCCACGCCAGCCGCAGCATTGTCGGCCAGATGACCCGTTTGAAACGCGCCCAGCCGGTCAGGCCATAGGCATCGGCCGCTTCGACATCGCCCTTTGGCACTGACCGCAACGCGCCATAAAATATTTCGCCAGTGTAAGCCGACGTATTCAGGAACAGTACAATAATGGCCCCCAACCAGGCCTTTGTCAGCCACCGGGTTTCGACCGTAATCTCGGTAAAGCCAAGCGGGATATCGACACCGACCTTAGGCAATAAAACGAAAATTTCGTACGCCAGAAAAAATTGGATAAAAAGCGGAGAGCCTCGAAACAAGAAGATAAACAGTTCTGCCGGTTTGCGCAGGGCTGGGTTTTCGGCGCTTTTGGCAAGGGCCAGTGCTGTCGCCAGAAAAAACCCGATGCCAAGCGCTATGACGCCAAAATACACATTCCAAATTAGGCCAGACCCGATCAGTGTGAATTGTTCACATAATGTAAAATCGGATTTTGGCAGCAAACGTTCACCAAACCCGATTGACCGTAACCCGTAATCTTGAATGGTTTGCCAGCAACTCATGGGGTGGCCTTGCGCTGTTGTTCACCACTGATCGTGGCTTGGCCATGGGACAAACGCCGGGTTAAACGTGCCAGTATGGTTTCGGAAACGTGGGTTAGGCCCAGATAAAATACCAGCAACCCCAAAAAGTACCAAAGCCGCCAATCGGCATGGGGGTACGTAAATACACTGGTTTTCAAACCACCCAATTCGCGCGCCCAATATACAATGTCTTCCACGCCAAGCAGGAACAAAAGTGGCGTCGCTTTGATCAGGATCATCCATAAATTTGACAGGCCGGGCAACGCAAAAACCCACATTTGTGGCACTAAGACACGCCAAAAAACCTGCCGATTGTTCATGCCATATGCCTCTGCTGTTTCCAGCTGAGGTTTTGGCACCGCGCGCATTGCACCGTATATAACGTTGGCCGCAAACGCCCCAAAAACAATCGCAAAAGTCAGAACTGCCAGTAAAAATCCATAGGTTTCGTGCACCCATTGCGGCGAGCTGGACAGCGGCAGTTTTGCGTCGCGACATACGACAAAATCAATGCCTTGTCGTATGGGGTCCTGCCAATCCGGGCATTTAACTTTGTGACGCATCCATTCAAAGGCCTGATCCAGTGCTATGACGAAGAACAGAAAAAATGCAATATCCGGGACACCGCGTACAATTGATGTATAGGCCTTACCAAACCAACGCAGAGGTGCGAACTGCGACCGTGCAGCGGACGCGCCGCCAAATCCAAACAGCAAAGCCGTCGGTGCGGTAATTACCAGCAACAACATTATGGTGCCAAACGACGTGTAAAACGCCAGATGTTTGCCCGTGGTCAGGTAACAGGAAAACCACTGGAATTGCGCAAGATCTGATGGATCGGTGCAAAATGAGAACATCGCCGCCCCTAATTAAAGGGCAGGGCCAGTTATGGTCCCGCCCCCTGATATTGTGACTTAGAACGTTTCCAGATCGTCGCCGAACCACTTAACGATCATTTCGTTCAATGTTCCGTCAGCTTTCATAGAAGCGATAGCGGTATCAAATTTGGCTTTCAATTCGCCGTCGCTTTCACGCACGCCGATGCCAACACCACCACCGATCAACACCTCCTTATCCAGCAGCACCAGATCGGCATCTTCATCGGCAATCGGTGCCAAATAGGCGTTGTCGGCCAACACTGCATCTGCTTCGCCATTTTTCACCGCCGCGATGGTTTCGTCCGGTGTTGCAAATTCAACCAAAGTAGCGCCGGAAGATGCCACATAACTGGCCTGAATTGTACCGGTTTGGGCGGCGATAACGCCGTTGGCGACATCGACATCAGCCGAGGCAGCCAAATAGGAAGACGGGTCTGGCAACGTGTATTGTTCGGTAAAATCAATCACTTCGTCGCGTTCATCCGTTACGGACATACCAGCGATAATGGTGTCGTAATTGCCGGAAACAAGATTAGGGATGATAGAATCCCAATCGTTTGTAACCCACTCGCAAGTTAATTCAGCGCGGGTGCATAGCTCGTCGCCAAGTTCGCGCTCAAAACCATCAATTTCGCCGCTATCATTGACAAAATTCCAGGGAGGATAGGCCCCTTCGGTCCCCATCCGGACAACGTCCTGCGCCATTGCAAAACCGGCCGTCATGGCCAATGCTGCTGTCGCTAAGATTAGTTTTTTCATCGTATTACTCCCTTTGTTAAACTTTTGTTTAAGCGGCTACGCCGGCGCTTAGAAATTTCTGCAGCCTTTCAGATTTGGGGTTACCGAACAGGTCGGCCGGTGGGCCTTGCTCTTCGATCTTGCCCAAATGAAGAAAAATTACGTGGTTAGAAACGTCTCGGGCAAGTCGCATGTCATGGGTGACCAATAACATTGTGCGCCCTTCAGCGGCGAGGTCTTTGATAACCTTCACCACTTCTTGCTCAAGCTCAGGATCAAGCGCTGAGGTGGGTTCATCAAACAGCAACGCCCTTGGTTGCATGCATAATGCCCGGGCAATGGCGGCCCGTTGCTGTTGGCCGCCCGACAGCTGCGCCGGATAAACATCGGATTTTTCGCCAATACCAACTTTTTCAAGCAACGATTGCGCCCGTGTCGCAACCTCTGCGCGATCCTGGCCCAATACCGTTACCGGTGCTTCGCAGACATTTTGCAAAATCGTCATATGTGACCACAGGTTAAACTGTTGAAACACCATCGATAAATTGGTGCGGATCCGTGTAACCTGTGCCTTGTCAGCCGGATGACGCGCCGCACCATGGCCGCGCCAAACGATTGGTTCACCTTCAAATTTGATGTCGCCTTCTTGGCTGAATTCCAAAAGATTGGCACAGCGCAACAGCGTTGATTTGCCAGAACCAGAACTTCCGATTAACGAAATGACCTGGCCACGGGACGCGCTTAGGTCGACGCCTTTTAAGACTTCCAAGGATCCATAGGCCTTGTGCAGACCCCGGATTTCAATGACTGGCGGCTCGACAGTTTTCAAAAGCAGACGAGTTTCCCATTAAATGCTCGTTCAACTGGGCTGGTATTTCAAAAACATGCAACGCCAAAGCCAATTTTTAGCGACATTTTTTGGCTAAATTGGGATTTATCGGTAAAAATATCCCTTAGGTAGGGGGCGTTCGCACGCTTAGGTAGATCGCCGTATCAATGCTTAC
This sequence comes from uncultured Paracoccaceae bacterium, assembly GCA_964195275.1. Taxonomy (GTDB): domain Bacteria; phylum Pseudomonadota; class Alphaproteobacteria; order Rhodobacterales; family Rhodobacteraceae; genus NVTR01. Next base: position 21,461 of record CAXMPY010000001.1, on the reverse strand, counting down.
TATCTTGCGGATACCCAAGATTTTTTGATGTTCGGCGCTTAGGGTGTCCCGGGCCGCGATGGCGGCGCTGAGAATTGCGCTTGCGTCAGATTTGGGGCCGGTAATGAATGGTAATCCTGGGGTCGGAGATGTCGTCTGAATGACTTTTAGATCGTTTGCCAGCGCATCATAGGTACACATCAGCCGCCAGGTGACAACGTCCAGCGCCGCGATGTCTGCCGTTCTATTTGCCACGGCATGTGCACTGGCAATATGCCCGCCGCTGCGCAACAGTTTTTCAAACTGAAACCCCAACCCAAAAACATGGTTTTGCGGCGCGGCCCAACCCGATTGTGACGTCGGTTCGTTATAGGCCAATATGCGATCCTGGTAGTCTGCCAGATCGCTGTCGTCATCTTTGCGGACAACAAATACCGAATAATAGTATCCTGCCGGAACATCAGCAAAGCCATAGTCTGGAGTTCCAACAAGTTGCACGGTTTCATGCAAACCCAGCCGATAGGGCATGCCACATGTTTGCGAAAACACCAGATCGGGGCTCTGCCAGATGTCCATTTCCGCGGTTGTTCGGTCTAAATATTCGGGCCCATACCCCAAAACCCGCCAAATTCCGGCCCAAAGCGCGTCGTTGGCAGCGGCCGTTTCGGGACGGTCATACATGCCAAGCGAGGCTATCATGTCTGGGTTTGGACCCGCCTGCGCGCCAGATTACTATCACGGTCATTCACACCTAACAGATCGGCGACCAACCGCAGCAGTGCGTTTTCTTCCTGATCGCGCACACCATCCGCCAATACGATCTGCCATAGTGATTCAATCACACCTTCACGGTCGACATAGGGCACGGCTTCTTTGATCGCGCGGGTAAAGCGCACGGTGTCTGGTGCCTCGTGCTCTAGCGTTTCGGCGTCGTTTCGAAGCGCAGCGACGTCGGCCGGGCTCAATCCATAGCGCGCGGCAATGACTTGATCGATTAGCGCGATCTCAACCGCTGCATAGTCACCATCACTTTTGGCGATGCGCACCAACAAGGCCGTCAGCGCAAGGCGCGCATCCGCATCATGCAATTGCGCAGGGTCAGGTTCGGTGAGACGTTTAAGAAAATCTGCAAACATAATATAGTATATATGTCAGTCACCGCCGTCCGAAAAGACCAGAGGCAATAATTAGTTAAAATATCTGATCAATTTAGGCGTTGCCGAAGGCCTAAACCAGGCGGGATACTTCTGTGGCGGCGCGTACAAAATCTTTGAACAACGGGTGTGGATCAAACGGTTTTGATTTTAATTCAGGGTGAAATTGCACCCCGATAAACCAGGGATGATCCTGCCATTCAACAATTTCAGGCAACCGACCATCCGGCGACATGCCTGAAAAGACCAAACCCTGTTCTTCCAGCTGTTCGCGGTATTTGGTGTCAACCTCGTAGCGATGGCGGTGGCGTTCCTCGATATTCTCTGAACAGTAAATCTCGGCCACGCGGGAGCCGCTGCTTAGCGCCGCGGAATAAGCACCCAACCGCATCGTGCCGCCTTTGTCGTCACCAACATTCCGGTTGACTGTATTATTGCCCTGTATCCATTCTTTCAAATGGTAAACCACAGGGGTAAAACGCTTTTTGCCAGCCTCGTGATCAAATTCTTCAGAACCGGCATCGGGCAATCCTGCGAGATTTCGCGCCGCTTCGATCACCGCCATTTGCATGCCAAGACAGATGCCCAAATAGGGCACGCCTTTTTCGCGGGCAAACTGCGCTGCCCGAATTTTTCCTTCGGTACCGCGTTCACCAAACCCGCCGGGAACAAGGATGGCATGGAAGCCTTGCAGATGCGGGGCAGGATCGTCGTGTTCAAATATTTCGGCATCCACCCATTCAACTTGAACCTTTACCCGGTTGGCCATGCCGCCATGGGTCAGGGCCTCGGCGATGGATTTATAGGCGTCTTCAAGTTGGGTGTATTTGCCAACAATGGCGATGCGCACCTTGCCTTCGGCATTGTGAATGCGATCTTCAACGTCGATCCATCGTTGCATGTCTGGTTCGGGCGCATCTTCAATACCAAAAGCGCGCAAAACCGCAGAATCCAACCCGACCTTGTGATAGGCCAGCGGGGCCTCGTAGATCGATTTCAGATCGTAAGCTGGGATCACAGAATCTTCGCGGACGTTGCAAAACAGGCCAATTTTAGTGCGTTCTTTGGTCGGAATTTTGTGTTCTGACCGGCAAACCAACACATCTGGCGCGATGCCGATCGATCTTAATTCTTTGACAGAATGTTGGGTAGGTTTGGTTTTTAGCTCACCCGATGCCGCAAGAAAGGGCAGCAGCGTCAAATGCATAAAAACGCAGTCGTCGCGCGGTTTTTCCTGGGCAAACTGTCGGATCGCCTCAAAGAACGGCAGACCTTCGATGTCGCCCACTGTGCCGCCAATTTCGCACAACATGAAATCAACTTCGTTTTCGCCAATCGAAATGAAATCCTTTATTTCGTTGGTAACATGGGGAATGACCTGAATGGTCTTGCCCAGATAGTCGCCGCGGCGTTCTTTTTCCAGCACGGTGGAATAAACCCGGCCGGAAGAAATCGAATCTGTATTGCGGGCGGCAACGCCGGTGAACCTTTCGTAATGCCCCAGATCCAGATCAGTTTCGGCACCATCATCGGTGACAAATACCTCGCCGTGTTCAAACGGGCTCATGGTGCCGGGGTCTACGTTTAAATAGGGATCAAGCTTGCGCAGCCGCACAGTGTAACCACGGGCTTGCAAAATTGCGCCCAGTGCAGCCGATGCCAACCCTTTGCCAAGCGAAGAAACCACACCACCGGTGATAAAAACAAAACGCGCCATTTAGGTGGATAGCCCCCGTGAAAAGTTACCAATTTGATGCAAAATATGGTGTTCGAAACCACATCATCACGGGATTTGACAGGTAACAGATTCGTTAGTTGCGCGCAACCAAGACCCAACATAATGCTAGTCAAATTCTTGCGTTAACAATCGGTGGTAGGCGGGGCGCTATTCCGCCGGTGGCTGGACAAGTGGATCGTCTGTCGCCCCAGGTGGCAACAGGTCTTCGCCTGCAGGTGCCGCAGGTGCGCCGTGGCTGGCAGCAGGTGCTGCGCCCAATCGATCTACAACCGAACTGTTGGCCGAATTTTTCGCAGAAATTATTGTCAGCGTGATCGACGTAGCGATAAACGCGATCGCAAATGCCCAGGTCAATTTTCCCAATGCTGTTGCAATGCCGCGCGATGAAACAGCACCGCCCGCACCGCCACCGCCCATGCCCAACCCACCGCCTTCAGAGCGTTGCAATAGCACGACGCCGATCAGGCAAAGTGCCAAGATCAGGTGGATGACAAGAACGACGTTTTCCATAGCCCGCCTAGGGTTGTTTGAACGAGAAGTACCTAGAGGCTCGGCACTATTGCTGCAACCCCCAAAGGACGGATAATGGGCGATTGCCGCACAATTGTAGGTGCAATCCATGAAACCAATTCGGCCAAATGTTGCACTCTGGCCTGAATCCGCTACATCCAGTTGGCGAAATAAACAAACAGACCAGCAAGATAGGTGCCCTATGCGACGATTTCTAATGCGCCACCAGCCGCCTGCGCAACCCGCACAATGGTTGTTGGCCGGGTTAGGCGCGTGCATTGCAATTGGTCTTGTGGGTGCCTTGACCAGTCTTAGCGGTGCTTTGTTTCTGATGATCCCGTTTGGGGCGACCAGTGTGCTGTTGTTTTCGGTTCCTGGCAGCCCCCTAAGTCAGCCTATGAACGTTATTGGTGGCCATTTGCTGGCGACGGGTATCGGCCTTGGCGCAGCCTACGCTATGCCAGACACCTGGTGGGCCGGGGCAATCGCTGTTGGTTTGGCAATTTCGGCGATGGCGGCATTGCGGGTCACACACCCTCCGGCCGGTGCGAACCCGCTGGTGGTATTTGCCATCGATCCGGGGCTTGGTTTCCTAATTTTCCCGGTGCTGCTGGGCAGCGTGATCATGGTGGCGGCCGCGACGATTTACCATCGTTTTTCGGCAACAAAATACCCTTTGGACTAAGAAAGTCAAAGCCGATACCGGATTAGTTGTCCGCGTCATCAACATCAAACTGCCCGGTGATCGCGCGGCGCACAAAGCTCCATGATAGACCGATTCCCAGAATGAACGAGATCCCCAATATTCCCATCCAGCCGTCCAGGTCGGAATTGTTAAAGGTCAGTATACCCTGATCCCACAGCACCCACAAAAACGCCGCAAAGACCGCGAATATCAGCGCCATACCGACCCCGCCGATGCTGCGCAGCGTGGCGCGCAGATAAATCACGTAGCCGATCAGCAACACCAGGCCAAACAGGACTGTTAGCGGCAGCTCTTGTGAATAGTAATTTCTGGCCCAGTAGATAAAATTCCATTGCGTGGGATTGATCGTCGCCGCAACCAGTGCGAACGCAAAACTCCACCGAAGCAAAAACATCATAATCGACCCCGTTTTCCCCAGAATCGCAAGAAATGCTGGGTTCTGTCTAGCCCTTTGGCGAAATAATGGTTTCGCACAGGCATTTCTGCCGCTATAGCGGGCCGGGTTTCGCCGTTTTTAAAGGATCATTCATGGCTAACGTTGTTGTCGTCGGCGCCCAATGGGGTGACGAGGGAAAAGGCAAGCTGGTCGATTGGCTGTCGGAACGCGCCGATATTATTGTTCGGTTTCAGGGTGGCCACAATGCGGGCCACACGTTGGTTATCGATGGTGAAGTCTTCAAATTGGCCGCGCTGCCATCGGGTATCGTGCGGGGCGGCAAACTGTCGGTGATTGGCAACGGTGTTGTTCTGGACCCCTGGCATTTCCGCGAAGAAGTCGCAAGAATACGCGCCCAAGGCGTTGAAATAACACCTGAAAATCTTTTGATCGCGGAAAACTGTGTGCTGATCCTGCCCATACACGGTGAATTGGACCGGGCGCGAGAAAGCCAAAATTCAGTGGCCAAGATCGGCACAACGGGTCGCGGCATTGGCCCGGCCTATGAAGACAAGGTTGGCCGCCGGGCTATTCGCGTTGCTGACTTGGCGGATGATGCCACCCTTGAGTTGCGGGTTGACCGCGCACTGGTGCATCACGATGCACTGCGCCGCGGGCTGGGCCTGCCCGAAATTGATCGCGCGGCACTATTGGCACAATTGCGTGAGATCGCGCCAACGGTGTTGCCCTATGCGGCCCCGGTTTGGAAAATTTTGAATGAAAAACGACAGGCCGGTAAGCGCATCTTGTTTGAAGGCGCACAGGGCGCGCTGCTGGATATTGATTTTGGAACCTACCCGTTTGTGACGTCATCCAATGTCATTGCTGGGCAAGCGGCGACAGGTTCTGGCATTGGCCCGGGCGGGATCGACTTTGTTCTTGGCATCGTAAAAGCCTACACAACCCGTGTCGGCGAAGGTCCGTTTCCGGCCGAACTGGATGATGAAGTCGGTCAGCGGCTGGGTGAACGCGGCCACGAATTTGGCACCAACACCGGGCGCAAGCGCCGCTGTGGCTGGTTTGATGCAGTATTGGTCCGTCAAACCTGCGCGACATCAGGCATGAACGGTATCGCGTTAACGAAACTGGATGTTTTGGACGGGTTCGAGGAATTGAAAATTTGCGTGGCCTATGAACTTGACGGGCGACAGATTGACCATTTGCCAACAGCCGCCGATCAACAGGCCCGGTGTACGCCGATTTATGAAACCATGCCGGGCTGGGCGCAAAGCACGGAAGGCGCGCGCAGCTGGGCCGAATTGCCCGCCAACGCCATCAAATATGTGCGCCGGGTTGAGGAATTGATCAAATGCCCGGCAGCTATGGTATCAACGTCGCCGGAACGCGAAGACACCATCCTTGTAACTGACCCGTTTGTTGACTGATGGCATTGTCTAACAAATCCCGGCGACGCTGGTCGCTTGTTATCCTTTTGGTCGGGTTGCCGATTTATATCGTGGTGGCGGTGACCCTGGTTAACCTGTTGGGCCGTCCCAATATTTTGGTCGAATTGTTGATCTATATCGGCTTGGGGATCGTCTGGATACTGCCATTCAAATCCATCTTTAGCGGCATTGGCAAAGCAGACCCGGCAGACGACGAAAATCGGGAAGAGCATTAGCCCTTCCCGATATTTTTGTTTCCCAAGTCGAAAAACTGTATTCTTTATTGCCCTACGGCCCGGGGTTGCGGGTGGAAACGCGTGGTATCAGCAATTGTGAACTGGCCGCGCTGAAGTTTCTTGATCTTACCGCGTCGCAGTAGCAGACCAAAGGATCGCAGGCCTTCTTCGCGGCTAAATTCTTCTTCGCGAATACCGGCAACCGCCTGCATGATCTGGGGACGCGTAAAATGCGCCTGACCTTGAATATAGGCACTGTAGGCTGCGGCTGCCTCTAGTAAATCAGGCAGTTCGCTTGCGCCCATTTCAGCGGCAAATTCAGCAAAAGTATTGTTTTCAAGGAATAGATTTTCCTTGTCGTGGTCACTAAGCGCGGTTTGTTCTGCTTCTATCCGACGTGGAAGAACTGCAGGCCCATCCAATGGTGCGGTTGGCACTGAAACATCGATCCGCTGTTCACTAACCAGCATTAACGGTGCCTGACGGGCGGATTTACCGGCCTCTGGGGCAGCTCGACGCGGTTTCACAACTTTTGCCAGATCGTCGCGATACTGGTTTATTTCTTCAACTTCATTTTTTTTGCGTTTTGACGTCAGGAATTTGTCAGCGCGTGTCGCTGCCACAGCTGCCTTAAGGTGGGCTATGGCCGTTCTGCGCCGCGTTCCTTCGGTTTCTTCCATCTCGCTATTGGTGACTTCAAGTATACGCGAAACCGATTCCCCACTGGATTCGATGTCTTTGTTTTCCAGCAGCGCACGGCCTTCTTTTTCAGATCGTTCCTCGACTTCTGCTTTGCGCTGAACTTCGGCCAGATTGGCCATCAGTTCGGCTTCATCATCGGCGGATAAGCTAGAACCATCGTTGTGTTCGATGTCTACCTCGGGGGCTTGCCCAAGTTCTGCCTGATCATCAACGTCGCTTTCGGCAGTTTCTGTGGCGGCGTCAAACTCAGAACGGCGCATTTTTACGACCTGAGAAATAGCAAACGCGTCAGGGTCGTAAGTCGCCTCGGCATCGTCGGTCTCAACAGCTTCTTCGTCGCTGTCGGGTTCACCCATGAATTGGGCAATTGTCTGAGAATCTACCGGTTCGAGCTTTGGATCGGCTTCTTGTTGGGCATCGTTTTCGGCCGTTGCTTCCATTGCGTCAGATGCAACGTCATCGCCCGTATCTGTTTGATCTTCTAATACTGGTTCAGCGGCTTCGCCTGGGTCAAAAACTGCTTCTTGAAATGGTTCCGTTTCTGCTACAGGCGCGATTTCGAGTACCGGGTCGGGCAATTCTTCAGCTGCCGCTGCAACATAGGCCATCGGTTCAATATTATCCTGAACCGGTTCTGGATCCGGTACAGGTGAAACCTCTGCAATTTCAAGTGTGTCGTCAAAACCTGCGTTGGTATCTTCAAATGCGGCCGAGATCGGTGCGTTTGAAAATACTGCGTCTTCTGACCGTTCATCTATGTCTGTGGCCACATTTTTGTGTGAGACGACCGCGCGAATGCGGGCAAGTTTTGCGGCCACGCTTTCGGCTTGAACCTCGGAAGGTTCGTTCAGGGCCACTATATCGGCCGGCTCATCAACAAAAGGGTCAGAAAACTGTGCCTCTGGCACTGCTGCGACACTTGGTACAGGCGCCAATTCGGCCGTGTCTGCGTCCTCAACCTGGCGCAATGTTACGCCATTGTTTTCAACATGGGCAACCACGCGTTTATGGGCGTCGGCCTCGGCGATCCTGTGCAGCATCTCTGCGTCCGGGATCGGCGGCTCAGCGCCAAAGTATCTGTCATCAGCCGCGAGGTCCCGAAAATATTCGGCAATACCTCGCATCGTCGAGAACGGGTTATCAAACCCTTCTAACGTGCACGAAAATGTACCATAAGATACAGTCAGGATTTTACTTGGTCCTACCATCGTTCTTTCGCTTTCTCCCCCGATCCAGCAACTGTGTGTTTACCATCCAATCGTTCACAAATAGGAACAGACCTAGGTAAAGCCCGTGATAATAATACGGCCAAATTATGGATTGTTTCCAAAACCGATGGCAATTGTGGCATGAGAGATATCATTGTTCAGACATCCAAAAATGTAACTTTGGTCGGTGCGGGCCAAGCCAGTAAGGGCCAACTAAGTACTGCACTGGAATTCGCCCCGTATTTGGTTGCCGCAGATGGTGGGGCCGAATTGGCGCTAAATTATGGCATGACCCCAAAAAAGGTGATCGGCGACTTTGATTCGATAGATAAGGCCCTATTGCGCAATATTCCAGAATCCAGACAGTTTTATCTGGCCGAGCAAGACTCCACCGATTTTGACAAATGCCTGCGCCACATTGATGCGCCGTTAATATTGGGTGTTGGGTTTCTTGGTAGACGCCTTGATCATCAGCTTGCGGCCCTTAATTCATTGGTGCGCCATGACCGGCAGAAATGCGTTTTGTTGGGCGAGGACGATTTGGTGCTGGCGCTGAAGGGTCCAATTGAACTGGTGCTTGAGCCCGGATCGCGGCTTTCGCTATTTCCGCTGCAAGCAACGCAGGGAACTTCAGCGGGTCTGGAATGGCCAATAGCCGGACTGAAATTTGCACCGGGCGGGCCTATTGGGACTTCTAATCGCGCAACAAACGGATTAGTGCGTCTGGAATTTTTTGAACCGGGAATGTTGCTTATTTTGCCAACCCAGGCGTTGCGTGCGGTTGTGGCATCGCTTTGTGGGAAATAACCCGTTCGCGCCAAATCACATAAAGCCCGGCTGCAATAGTGATGACAATCCCCAAGGCTGCCAGACCGTTTGGCAAATCATGAAAAATTAGCCAGCCGACGAAAGTGGCCACCGGGATTTCCAGATATTGCATTGGCGCCAGTGTGGCCGCTGGCGCATAACGCAGCGAACACGACATTAACAAATGCGCAATTGTGCCAAGCGTGCCCAACAACAATAGCAGGCTGGTTTCCGGGACTGTAGGCAGCACAAACTGTGGCATCACGTAGGTATTCGCTAAAACTAACACGACCGGGATTAAGATCACAAAAGCCAGCATTCCACTGATGAACTGCAATGGTATCGGATCAATCTGTTTGGCGATTGCGCGTGTCACCAACATGAACAGCGCGAAATCGACGGCAACAAACAAGGGTAACAATGCCGGTGGTCCGACGGCGGCAAAATTTGGCTGTATTACCAGCAAAGTACCGATGAAGCCGACAATGCAGGCCGCCAACCGGTGCGGACCTACGATTTCATTCAGCACAGTCTTGCCCAGAATTAACATGATGAACGGCATCACGAAAGCAATGGCAATTGCATCTGCCAGCGGCAGGAACCGCAGACTTAAGAACATCGCGCCAATCCCCAGGATATGCAGAACCGCGCGCAATACGATCAGCGAAAAAATACGCCGCGATATTCGCAAGTTTTGGACCGCAAAAAACATCAGGGGTGCCAACAGGGCCACCTGCACCGCAAACCGAGTTGCCAATAACATCCCCAACGGGATTGTGTCGCCCAATAATTTTGCGATGGCGTCCCCCAGCGGGGCCAATACGCAAAACCCAAGCATAAGTGAAATTCCCAAAAGCGGGCGGTCGGCTATCATTACACTAGGCTATGTGCAGAAAAATTGACTTACAATACGGCGGCCCGTGCCGGGCCATTTTAATGTCTCGCCCCTCAGGGGGCTCTGGGTGCCGCAGACAGGGATATTAAGCAAAAGAAGAATAAAACCCTGCGTTCAGCAATTGGGCACGTTGACCGCCAACCCGCCAAGCGAGGTTTCTTTGTACTTCTCGCTCATATCCATGCCGGTCTGGCGCATGGTTTCGATGGCCGCGTCCAATGGGACCAAATGGGTGCCATCACCGCGCATGGCCAACGAGGCGGCAGAGATTGCCTTGATCGCGCCCAGTGCGTTGCGTTCGATGCATGGCACCTGCACCAGCCCGGCAATCGGATCGCAGGTCATGCCCAAATGATGTTCAAGCGCAATCTCGGCGGCGTTTTCGATTTGCGCAGGCGTGCCGCCAAGCACCGCCGCCAATCCTGCAGCAGACATGGCCGAGGCCGAGCCGACTTCGGCCTGACACCCACATTCCGCTCCCGAAATCGATGCATTGTGTTTGATAAGACCGCCAATCGCAGCCGCGGTCAGCAGGAAGTCACCGACATTTTTTTCAGAGGCGCCCGGGACGTGGTCCAGCCAATACCGGATCGTCGCGGGTATCACCCCGGCCGCACCATTTGTTGGTGCTGTCACCACTTGGCCACCAGCTGCGTTTTCTTCGTTCACTGCCATGGCGTAGACGCTCATCCAATCGTTGATTGTGTGCGGCGCGTTCAGGTTCATACCCCGTTCTGCCTGTAGCTGATCATGGATCGATTTGGCGCGTCGGCGCACATTCAGGCCACCGGGCAATATGCCGTCGCTGTTCAAGCCTTTATTGATGCAACGGTTCATGACCTGCCAGATGTGCAATAACCCGTCATCCAGTGTTTTTTGATCCAGTCGCGACAATTCGTTGTTGCGTTTCAGCCCGGCAACGGATGCACCAGTTTGACCGCACATTAGCAGCATTTCGGCAGCTGAATAAAATGGGTGGGGTACCGGTGCCCCGTCATCGGTATCGGCCCCGGATTCTAATTCCGCTGCGCTCATTACAAAGCCACCGCCAACCGAGTAATAAGTTTCCTGCAAGATAACATCACCCTGGGTGTCGGTGGCCATCAGAATCATACCGTTGGCATGCCCCGGCAGTGGCGGGCCGTAGTCAAATTTGATGTCGCTATCGGGATCAAACGTCAGTTGCCCAAGGCCAGTTGGGGTGAGCTTTTTTTCTGTTTTGATTGTGGCGAGTGCCGTATCCGCCCGTGCCTGATCATAAGTTTCGGGCAAAAACCCAGCCAACCCCAAAATTGTGGCGCGGTCGGTCGCGTGGCCAATCCCGGTGAAGGCCAACGAACCATGCAACGACGCACGCAGCCCGTGGGCTGCAAACGGCGAGGCGCGCAATAGATCCAGAAACCGGCCGGCGGCGACCATCGGCCCCATCGTGTGGGAAGAAGATGGGCCAATGCCGACTTTGAACATATCGAAAACGGAAAGAAACATGACCACACCCTGATTAGATAGCACCGGTTTGCCTACTGTCGCACCACCATTCAATGCTTAATGCGACATGTCCTGTTGCGGTTACGTAGTTCTGGACGGATTTCTCGCTCGCGCCGCGCAAACAACCTTTCTATAAGACCGTCAACAAAAGGAAGTTTGCCCGATGCCTGATAATCTTTCCCCCATCGACACAGCCAAGTTTGCGGCTGCCAAACGGGCAAGTGAATTTGTCGAGCCCGGGATGAAAGTGGGGTTGGGGACCGGGTCAACCGCCGCCTGGTTGGTGAAATGCCTTGGCGAACGGGTGCGTGATGAGGGATTGAAAATTATTGCAGTGCCAACTTCCGACCGCACGGCCGAATTGGCCCGCGAAGTTGGAATAAAGGTGGTTAGTCTGACCGAAGCACGTTGGCTGGACCTGACAATAGACGGCGCGGACGAATTTGATGCAGATCTATCCCTGATCAAAGGTGGCGGTGGTGCGCATCTACAAGAAAAAATCGTCGCGACAGCCAGTGATCGGATGATGCTAATTGCCGATGCGTCAAAACGCGTTGAAATGTTGGGAAAATTTCCCCTGCCGGTTGAGGTGATCCCGTTTGGCTGGCAGGCGTCGCAGGTTCTGATCGAAGAAACACTGATCGGGTTGGGGATGGATGGTCAGAAAACCACGTTGCGCATGAACAATGACAAACCTTTTGTCACTGACGAAGGTAATCACGTCTTGGACCTGCATTTAAATCGCATCGAAAACCCACGACAATTGTCGATGATCCTGAACCAGATACCTGGCATTGTGGAAAATGGCCTGTTTATCGACATATGTGACGCGGTTGTGATCGGTTACGGGGATGGCAATGCTGTCGTGGAAGAACTAGATGCCCCTGACGCCGAGAGTGACGCGGCAAACGATGCCGACGGCAATATTTTCCGAGACCCAACCTGAATCCAAACGATGCTAAGGGGGCCAAATGGCTTTTGACTATGATCTATTCATTATCGGCGGCGGCTCGGGCGGTGTTCGTGCCGGGCGCGTTGCGGCGGAAACCGGGGCGCGCGTTGCGTTGGCCGAAGAATACCGCATGGGTGGCACCTGTGTAATCCGGGGCTGCATACCCAAAAAGATGATGGTGTTCGCATCCGGATATTCGACCGCAGCTGCCGAGGCCGCAAAATTTGGCTGGGACATCAATATTGGCAAATTTGACTGGCCTTCCTTTCGAAAAAGGTTGCACAACAGTCTGGATTACCTTGAAAATATTTATCGTAAGAATTTGGCCAAGCCCGGTGTCGACGTATTTGACCAGCGGGCGGTGATCACCGACGCCCATACAATTACCCTGGCCGACGGCCGGAACTTTACAGCCAAGCATATTTTGGTGGCCACCGGTGGCGCGCCTTTTGTGCCCGAATTTCCCGGCAGTGAACTGGCCTGGACATCCAACGACGTCTTTTTGATGGAACAATTGCCCGAACGTGTGCTTATCGTTGGCGGTGGCTACATTGCTTGCGAATTTGCCTGCATCCTGAATGGTCTGGGTGTGGTGGCCACGCAATATTATCGTGGCGCACAAATTCTGCGTGGTTTTGATGACGAAGCGCGTGGTCATATCGCCGAACTTATGCAAGGACGCGGCATTGAATTGCATGTCGGGTGCGATGTGGAACGCATGGAAAAAACTGACAGCGGTATTGCCGTTAAGTCGACGGATGGTCGAACGGTTGAATATGATGCGGTGGTCTACGCGACAGGGCGCAAGCCCAATAGTTCTGGGCTAGGTCTAGAGGACATCGGCGTCAAATTGGGCAGAAACGGTGAGATTATTGTCGACGACTATTCGCAAACTTCTGTGCCGTCGGTATTTGCCGTGGGCGACGTAACCGACCGCATAAACCTGACGCCGGTCGCGATCCGTGAAGGTGCGGCGTTTGTCGAAACCGTCTTTAAAGGTAACCCCACCAAGCCGGACCACGAACTTGTGCCCTCAGCGGTTTTCACCCAGCCTGAATACGGTTCTGTTGGTATGACCGAAGAACAGGCGCGCGATGAATGCCCAATCGAGGTGTATTCGGCCGCCTTTGTGCCGATGCAAACCGGCTTCATTGAACAGGCCGAACGGGTGATGTTCAAATTGATCGTTTGCACCGAAACCCGTAAGGTTCTTGGCTGCCATATCATCGCACCCGGTGCTGGCGAATTGATCCAAATGGCCGGCGTTGCCATCAAGATGGGGGCCACCAAAGAAGACTTTGATCGCACGGTTGCGGTTCACCCAACCATGTCCGAAGAAATTGTGTTAATGAAGACACCAACAAGAACAGCTTGATATTCGCGCTGAAAATACACAAATACCACTGCAAGCAAACATTGTGAGAGGAAAGACCCAAAATGGCCAGTAACAACGGTGGACCGTGGGGCGGCGGCGGCGACGATCGCGGCGACCAGAACGGCGGAGACGAAAAGCGTCCAGGCGGGCAGCGACCAAACGATCCACAGATCCCCGACATCGACCAGATCGTGAAGAAAGGTCAGGAACAACTGCGCGTTCTGATGGGCGGTCGTGGTGGCAATGGTAAAGAAGGTGGTTCTGGTGGCGGCCCGCGGTTCACCCGTGGCACGCTTGGCATTGGTGTCCTTGCAATTATTGCGCTTTGGCTGTTCTCCTCATTTTATCGGGTGGATACGTCGGAACAATCTGTCGAATTGCTGTTTGGGAAATATTCCTCGACCGGCACAGAGGGTTTGAATTTCGCACCGTGGCCCGTGGTTACCGCTGAAATTCTGGCAGTCACACGTGAGAATACCGAAGATATCGGTGTTGGACGCGGCAGCCGGTCTGACGAAGGGCTGATGCTGACAGGTGATGAAAACATCGTTGATATTGATTTCCAGGTTGTGTGGAATATTAACGACGCATCGAAATTCCTGTTTAATATCGCAGGACCACAGGAAACCATTCGTGCGGTTTCTGAATCGGCGATGCGTGAAATTATCGCCCGTTCCTTGCTGGCACCGATCTTGAACCGGGATCGTGGTGTCATTGCCCAGGAACTACAGGATCTGATCCAGTCAACACTTGATGGTTATGAAAGTGGCATCAACATTGTCCGTGTAAACTTTGACAAAGCCGATCCACCGCGTGAAGTGATTGACAGTTTCCGTCAAGTTCAAGCCGCCGAGCAAACCCGCGATACGCTGGAAAAGCAAGCTGACGCCTACGCGAACCGTGTGGTCGCCGAGGCCCGAGGTTCTGCGGCCCAGCTGCTGGAACAGGCCGAAGGTTACCGTGCCCAAGTGGTCAATCAGGCCGAAGGTGAAGCGTCGCGCTTTATTGCGGTTTATACCGAATACGTAAAGGCGCCCGAGGTCACCCGAAAACGGCTATATCTGGAAACCATCGAACGGGTTTTCAGCAGTGTTGATAAGATAATCATCGACCCAACCGCACAAGGAGGGCAGGGCGTTGTCCCGTATCTGCCGTTGAATGAGCTGCGGAAATCCAATTCTGGCGGGAGCAATTAAGATGCGTAAAACAACATTTATCCTACCCGCACTGGCCATCATTATTGCAATAATTTTTTCGGCGGTCTTTATCGTCGATGAACGGGAAAAGGCGCTGGTGCTGCAATTTGGTGAAGTCAAGAATGTGATAACTGATCCCGGTCTGGCCTTTAAAATCCCGCTTATCCAGGAAGTCATCAAATATGATGACCGCATCCTACCGTTGGATACGCAGCCTTTGGAAGTCACGCCAGCCGATGATCGTCGGCTTGTGGTGGATGCTTTTGCGCGCTGGCGTATCGCTGATCCGGTTCAGTTTCGCCGCGCCGTTGGTGCTGGCGGTATTGAAACCGCGCGACCACGTCTTGAACGCATCCTAAACGCTGAACTTCGTGAAGTACTGGGTGGCGTGGATTCAGGCGCAGTTCTGTCTGCTGACCGGGTCGCTTTGATGATCCAGATCGCCCGTCAGGCCCGTGCGCAAGCTTCGGCTTTGGGCGTAGAAATCGTCGATGTTAAGATCAAACGCGCCGATCTGCCGGAACAAAACTTGGCAGCGACGTTTGAACGGATGCGGGCTGAACGTGAACGCGAAGCCGCGGATGAGATTGCGCGCGGTAACGAAGCGGCGCAACGTGTTCGCGCCCTGGCAGATCGTACGGTTGTTGAAACGGTATCGGTTGCGCAAAAAAATTCAGACATTGCGCGCGGTGAAGCAGACGCGAAAAGAAACGCGATTTTTGCCGAAGCCTTCGGCAGAGACCCTGAATTCTTTGCATTCTATCGCTCGCTTGCGGCGTATGAAAAGTCGCTGCGTGGGTCAAATTCATCGCTGGTCATTTCGCCTGACAGCGAATTCTTTGACTACTTCAAGACCGACACGCCGCTGCAATGAGCACACTAATCCTGGCCGTTGGGCTGGTATTGACGGTTGAGGGGCTGGTGTTCGCACTGGCCCCTTCGCGTCTGGAAGACGTGCTTCAGATGTTGAAAAACCTAAAGCCTGAAAGTCGCCGCGCGATTGGTTTGGCCAGCCTGGCGGTCGGTGTTTTTCTGATCTGGCTGGCAAAAATTATGGGAGTTTGAAAAATTATCACGAAATTTTCAGTATTTTCACTTCCTATTGATCTGGGTGTAATCTTGTTTGCGTCCGCCGATTTTGGCCCTATCTAAATTGCAAGAACACAACACGTAATTGCTGACCGGTTACGGTCAGCGCATCAAAAACAAGGAGGATGCAGTGAAACCTCAGGCAAAAACTATTTCCGTTCAACAGGTTAATGTTGTTCACGGAATTTGGATACTAATCATCGCAATGGCTATGGTGATCGCGCAGACCCTGGCAACCCAAGCATTTGGCGCGCCCGAAAGTTTTGCTGATTTGGCAGAACAAAGCAGCCCGGCCGTGGTGAATATAACGACGTCTACCACGATTGCCGCGGCAACCGGCGAAGGTCCAACGGTGCCTGAAGGGTCGCCTTTCGAGGATCTGTTCCGTGATTTTCAAGATCGCGATGGACAATCGCCAAACCGCCGCCCACGGCGCAGCCAGGCCCTGGGATCCGGTTTTGTGATTTCTGAGGATGGTTTTATTGTCACCAACAACCACGTGATTGCCGGTGCCGATGAAATACGGATCGAATTTTTCTCGGGCGTAGAACTTCCGGCGATAATTGTTGGAACCGACCCAAATACCGACATTGCGGTTTTGAAAGTTGAAAGCGACATACCGCTGCCGTTTGTGTCCTTTGGCGACAGTGACATCATGCGCGTTGGCGATTGGGTCTTGGCCGTTGGTAACCCACTTGGCCAGGGTTTTTCGGTCTCTGCTGGTATCGTGTCGGCCCGTGGCCGCGCCCTTTCGGGCAGCTATGATGACTTTATTCAAACCGACGCCGCAATCAACCGCGGCAACTCGGGTGGTCCTTTGTTCAATATGAACGGCGAAGTTATTGGCGTGAATACAGCGATCTTGTCACCAACCGGTGGCTCGATCGGCATCGGATTTTCGATGGCGTCAAACGTGGTTGGCCGCGTTGTGGATCAGTTACAGGAATTTGGCGAAACGCGGCGTGGTTGGCTGGGTGTGCGTATTCAGAATGTTACTGATGACGTCGCCGAAGCGATTGGTCTTGAAACAGTTGCTGGCGCGCTGGTGACAGACGTGCCCGATGGCCCAGGTAAAGAAGCTGGAATATTGGCAGGCGATGTTATCATTTCATTTGATGGCACCGATGTTGAAGATACCCGCGAACTGGTGCGCATTGTTGGCTATGCACCCGTGGGCAAAGCTGTGCGCGTTGTTGTTTTTCGCGACGGCGGCACCCAGACATTGCTGGTGACATTAGGCCGGCGCGAAGAGGCCGAGGCAACTGCTATTCCCGCCTCTGCACCTGCGGATGAAACACCAACCGAAAAAGATCTGATGGGCCTGACGGTTACCGAAATGACCGACGAACTACGTGAACAATTGGGTCTTACGCCAAATGCAACTGGGTTGGTCGTTAAGGAAGTCGCCGAAGATAGTGAAGCGTTTGAAAAGGGGTTGCGGGCAGGTGATCTTATTACCGAAGCGGGTCAGCAATCAATCAATACGCTTCAGGAACTAGAGGCCCGTATTGCCGACGCTAAAGAAGCTGGCAGAAAATCTCTGCTGTTGCTTGTGCGCCGGGCCGGTGATCCCCGATTTTTGGCACTGGGGCTTGGTTGATCTTGGCCATATGAAACCGCAGAGGGGCGCCCAAACGGCGCCCTTTTTGGTGGCCGGTTTGTGATAAGACTTACCTAAATCCAGGCCGTGTTGATCCCGCCGGTCACCGGTTCGATGGGCGAATAGTTACCCATTTATGCACCCCAGTTTCAGGGGCTGGAATATCCAGTAAACATCCCCTATTGCCATCCGGCACGGTAAAGGACGAATGAATGGCCAAGATTACCTATATTGAATATGGCGGAACCGAACATGTGGTTGATGTCGCCAATGGCCTGACTGTTATGGAAGGTGCGCGTGACAACGGTATCCCGGGGATCGAGGCTGACTGCGGTGGCGCCTGCGCCTGTTCGACCTGTCATGTTTATGTTGCCCCGGACTGGGTGGAAAAAATCCCGGGCAAAGAAGCAATGGAAGAAGATATGCTGGATTTTGCATATGAACCAGATGCGCAGCGTTCGCGCCTGACCTGCCAGATTAAAGTGACTGACGCGTTGGACGGGCTGGTCGTGCAAATGCCGGAAAAACAAATCTGATGCGCGCGCGGACGCTGGCAATTTGGGTATTGGCGCTGGCTGGGCTGGCGCAAACTGTCTGGGCCACGCCGCCAAACATCACTACGCGTGCAACGTACGAAGAACCAACAGCACGCTATGACCATGGCATCCTGGGTGACGCCATAGAATGGGGCGCACTGCGCATGACCGTGGATATGTGCCCGGGCTGCGAGGTCCGACAGGTGCGTGACTTTGTTTTGCGTTTGACTAAAAATCGGGTTTTTGAAGATATCGCGCCGCGGCTTGTCCGACAGGACGATGCCGCAGGCCCAGCCGTTATGGTCGTGGAAACCGATCTTGATCTGGGCGCTCGTCTGGCGCTGTATGACGAGGGCGGCCTGATCGCGGCAACCCCGTTCATTGGCCGCACCCACCGCTGGCTGGCCCCAATTGGGGCGGCGGATCTGGACGGTGATGGCCGCATCGAATACGCCTATGTGGATCGCCCGCATCTGGCAAAAACTATCCGCGTTTGGCGTATCAATGGCGGCAAGCTGAAACTGGTCGACGAATTGCCCGGCTTCACAAACCATCGTATCGGCGAAGATAATATTGCTGGCGGCATTCGCGTCTGCGAAAATGGCCCGGAAATGATTGTTGCCGATAGCCGTTGGAAATCGATTGTGGCGGTGCGTTTGCGAGGTTCGGGATTTAGTACCACAAACCTCGGCCCGCACATAAACCGAGGGTCATTTGCACGTGCGCTCGCCTGCAAAAACTGATTTCAACCTCTTCTTTTCAGAAATATCCTCGGGGGTTTGGGGGCAGACAGTCCCCATTATTTCTATAAACCAGCGCTGCCGACGGCTAATCCAGCGCCCGCCAGCCAATGTCACGCCGGTTAAATCCGCCCGGCCAATCCACTTGATCCACCATGCTGTAGGCCCGTTCACGGGCGTCGCTCAGGTTGGATGCGCGCGCGGTCACATTCAGCACCCGGCCACCATTGGCCACAACCTGCCCATCAGACGCGGCCGTTCCGGCGTGAAAAACCATCTGGAAACTATCCGCTTCAATCTCAGATAATCCGCCAATGTTCGACCCCTTTTCATAGGCACCCGGATAGCCATTTGTGGCCATCACAACAGAAATGGCGTGATCATTGGCGAAACTCACCTTTGCCTGGTCCAGACGCCCCTGGGCACAGGCTAATAGCAGGTCTAAAATCTGCCCGCCCAACCGCATCATCAGCACCTGACATTCCGGATCCCCAAACCGGACGTTATATTCCACCAGCCGGGGCTGACCATTCTCAATCATTAGGCCCGCATACAACACCCCCTGATACGGTGTCCCAAGCCGCGCCATTTCGGCCATGGTCGGGCAAATTATCTCAGCCATCGCTTTGGCTGCCACCGCATCGCTTAAAACAGGCGCGGGTGAATAGGCCCCCATACCGCCGGTATTTGGCCCGGTATCGCCGTCAAAGACGCGTTTATGGTCCTGTGCGGTGCCAATCGGCAAGACTGTTTCACCATCAACTAACACGAAATATGAGGCCTCTTCGCCTTGCATGAAATCTTCGATCACCACCTCTGCACCGGCGTCGCCGAAGCCTCCGCCAAACATGTCATCAATCGCCGCAATGGCGGTCGGCTCGTCCAGCGCCACAACCACGCCTTTACCGGCGGCCAGACCATCGGCTTTTATGACAATTGGCGTGCCTTGGGACCGGATATAATCTTTGGCTGCTTGGGCGGTCACAAAGCGCGTATAAGCCGCCGTTGGCGCATCAACGGCGCTGCAAATCTCTTTGGTAAATCGCTTTGAGGCTTCCAGTTTCGCCGCCGCAGCATTTGGACCAAATGTCAATAATCCTGCTTCACGCAACCGATCCGCCACGCCAGCGGCCAGCGGTGCCTCTGGTCCAACAATCACAAAATCGACCGAGTTCGCCGCTGCAAAATTGGCAACCGCGCCGCCATCCATGATGTCCAGATCAGCGCAGTCTGCAATTGCGGCAATTCCGGCATTGCCCGGGGCCACGATCAACCGGTCACATTTCGGGTTTTGCACGATAGCCCAGGCCAGCGCATGTTCCCGCCCGCCGCCACCTAATATCAGGATATTCATCGCGACCCGCCCCCTTGGCCTTCAGTTGTGGGCGTTCTAGACTTGCCCAAACCAATCCACAAGGCGCACCCATGTCCGACCTGTTTGAAGATGCCGAAACCCCCGACAATGTCCATGAATTCACCGTTTCGGAAATTTCGGGCGCGGTCAAAAAAATCATCGAAGGTGAATTTGGTCATGTGCGTGTGCGCGGTGAAATTGGCCGGGTTTCACGCCCGGCTTCGGGGCACCTGTATTTTGATCTAAAGGACGACCGCGCCGTTATTGCTGCCGTCAGTTGGAAGGGGCAGGCGGCCCGTTTGGCTGTGCGACCCGAAGAGGGTATGGAAGTGATCGCCACCGGGCGGATGACCACATTTCCAGGGCAGTCGCGGTATCAGATGATCGTGGAAAATATCGAACCCGCCGGGGCTGGCGCCCTGATGGCGATGTTGGAAAAACGCAAAAAGGCACTTGAAGCAGAGGGGCTGTTCGCGCCTGAACAAAAGAAACCGATCCCGTATCTGCCAGATGTTATCGGCGTCATCACGTCACCTTCTGGCGCTGTTATCCGCGATATTTTGCATCGGCTGCGTGACCGGTTCCCGCGTAAGGTGTTGATTTGGCCGGTGGCTGTGCAGGGCCAGAAATGCGCGCCCGAAGTGGCGGCTGCCATTGCCGGTTTTAACGCTATGACACCCGGCGGTTCTTTACCACGCCCGGATCTTTTGATTGTCGCGCGCGGTGGTGGCGCGATCGAGGATCTTTGGGGCTTTAACGAAGAAATCGTTGTCCGCGCCGCCTTTGGTTCGCACATCCCGCTGATTTCCGCGGTTGGCCATGAAACGGATACCACGCTGATCGACTATGTTTCGGACAAGCGCGCGCCCACACCCACGGCGGCCGCAGAACTGGCAGTGCCAGTACGCCTTGATCTGTTGACTTGGACGACGGAACAGGAAAGCCGCCTCGCGCGCGCCGTCGGCCAGGGGATAACTTCTCGTGGGCAACGACTGCGCGATATTGCCCGAGCCATACCAAAACGGGAAACCCTGCTGGACAACGCCAACCAACGGCTTGACCGGGTGGTAGAACGATTGCCCGCAGCGCTGCAATCCGTCACCCAAAACAAACGCGTTAAACTTAGTGAGATCAGCGCCGCCATTCGCCCGCAAACAATCCTGCGCCTAACCCAGGAAGCCAAACGCCGCTATGAAGAACGCACCGCTCGGTTGCGGGCAGATTTGCTGATGAAAGATATCGCGCAAAAGGCGGAAAGTATGGCCGCACTGTCGCAGCGCTTAATCGCAATTTCGGCCATTCAGTTGGCCAATCATCGCAGCCGTTTAGACGCGCTTGAACGCATCCGCCAGACCTTGGGTTATACAGAAACGTT